>JAAOYB010000046.1 GCA_018221135.1 Candidatus Woesearchaeota archaeon | reverse complement strand
TGGCGCCCGGGGAGGGATTTGAACCCTCGATCCCGATGGGACAGAATGTTTGCATGGTATTGTTGGTTTTCATAAACACCAAAGTGTTTAGCAATCTTACGCCACAAACTATTCTTTTTTTAGAACGGTTCGTGTCTGCGCAATACCAGACTATGCGACCCGGGCGTGAGCCGTGTTTTGGTAAGCGACCAGGGTTGCATGCTCAAAGAACAAAGTTCTTCGCCTGTATGCGACCCGGGCATAATATGAGTGATTAGGATTTACTTCTTCTTTTTAAAATTAACTAATTTTTTTATTATGGCATATGATGTATATGGCGTAAGTTTATATAAACAAAAAACCATGTATTAATCTTAGGGTGAACTACCATAGATAAGGGGTTGGGAGGAAGCTTTAGTCTTATGAGAGAAGAAGAATTCTACGAAGAAGAAATAGAAAGAAACGACGTCTACAACGAAGAAGTAGCTAATGAGATGGTCGACGACGACGAATTAATGATTAGTGAAGAAGCGTTCATGAAAGGCTACGACGAAGACAGCGATCGCTACCCAGAACCCGACGTGATCAAAGAAGAAAACAAGCTATGCCCTAATTGCGGAGAAAGGCTCAAACCAGACATAATTATTTGCCCGGTTTGCCGCCAAGACCTAAGCCGAGCAATAGCACTATAAAAAAAAATTTGTTAGAGGTGAAAAAAATGGGGAAACAAAACGAGAGATTCTTGTATTTTAGAACAACTAATTTTATCATGCCAAGCTACCAAAAAAAAGTGATGCAAAAAGCAATAGACAAAATAATAGATAGATACGAAACCCACCTGGGCGAGACGCACACGCACATCGACGTCACAAAACACAAAGGAAGACTCAACAAAGGCAAGACGAGGAGAGTCGATATGTTCTTTGTCAAAGCAAAGATAAAAAGCGACGCGGGCTTGTTCATCGCCTCCGCCGAGGAGTACGGCCTAAGCCCAACGACTAACGAAGTCGAGAGAATGCTTGAAAAACAAATCAGGAACACACTCCAAAAAATAAGAGACAAATACAAAACAAAACCAGGGATTAATGGTTTCGCGATAAAAGCAAGCGTCTAAAAAACCTTTTTTTTATTTTCTTGTCACATACCCACCAGCAACAAAAGCAAAACCAACTATTAGTATTAAGTGACTCATAAACAAATTAGACTCGACACTACTACAACTCATTTTGTTCTCCAAGTACTCCAAGTAAACCATTTGGTCCTCAACTGTGGTGCCACTAATGATTTCGTCTTTGTTAAAAGTTGAGTCAACATCTTTACAACTAAGATAATCAGTGTATAACCCATTCGCGCCTGTAAGGATTAGTGTTAGTACAACAATTATTCCTCCTGCCCACATAAAATATTTTTGAATTTTTAAAACACCTCTAATAATTCTTAGTTTGGGTTTATTAAATAGTTTTCTGTTTTTTTTTATTAATTAGCGAAATCCTTAAATAAAAAAGTTTGTCTCCCAAATAAGTAATATGGAAGTAGCTTATAAGTTACTTGAAAAAACTGGTTCTAAGAGTATACTAGCAGTTCCTATGAATGACTCGCCTATCACCCTCCCTAGCGATTATAGGGAAGCAGGCAGGATCGAAGGGTTAGAAACAAGTGATTTTAGTGAAGTAAAAGGAGAAAATGGTTCTGTTTACAAAGTGATTCCGCTTACTAGTCATTTCATGGATAGAACTAGTAAAGGAAACGTGTTAAGACTCGGAGATGTAAACCTTGACAGAGTAGTCGAAGGATACCTTGTGATTAGCAAAAACGATATGTGTCCAAAAAACGCTATGTTCATCGACACAGCCATGAAAGACCATTGGGAGACCAGTATTTTGTACTATCAATTAAGCGAGACTAACTACACATCCAAACTCAAGATTACTAGGCACGTAGTCCAAAAAGAAAACAATGATTCAAACGTATTAAACAACCCCCACCTCTTACTAATAGACGAAAACTCCTTAGAAACACTTCTATTAAAAAAATGACAAGGTTTATATAGGAATAAACCCATAAGTAATGACTATTTTTTGCAGGTTACGCGTGGGTATATGATATGAAGTGCGACGTTTTAGTAAACGGGAGCAACAGGTTTGAACTTGTACCAAGCAACGACTACGACCTCTCAAAAGTTAATGGGTCTAGACGAGTAGGAAGCTTAAACTACTTAAAAGAAAAACTTTTTCTAAGCGGAATCGACGAAGAAACTAAGAGAGTAAGAATAGCTAATATTAATCCTTACTTTAACACTAATGGAGGCATTGAGAGCGTAGAAGACGTTGTGAGCGGAGATATATACTCTGCGGGCGAAGAATTATATTTCGTTAGAGCTAAAGAAGTAGAAAAGTTCAAAGAAGAAAACCCAGACTACACAAAACTAGGAAGCATTGAGGGCATAGAAAAACACTTACTAGCAGAGAGAAACATTAATCTTAGAGAAATAGCTTCAAGAACTAGTTTCTCAACAGACCTCTACCACGGAGACCCTTGGTATAAATCAAGAAATAACGGAAGAATAGAGAGGCCTCCTCACTTTAATCTAAACACAGAATAATTATTTTTTCTTCTTGATTTCTTCGAGTACTTCGTTTTTGAAAGCTTTGTAATCCTTGGCTCCGACTACTTCGTTGTTTCGAGTCCTTATCGTGACGGTGTTATCTTTGAGTTCTTTCTCGCCAACAACTAATATGTAATTTACGTAGTCGAGTTGTGCTTCCCTAACTTTTTTGCTTATAGTCTCAGTTCGGTCATCAACTTCGACTCTTATACCTAGGCTCTCATAATCTACTCGTACTTTATCAGCGTAATCATTAAAGCGATCCGCGACGGTTAATATACGTACTTGTCGAGGATTAAGCCACAACGGGAATTTTCCTGCGTAGTGCTCGATTAATATCCCGATGAAACGCTCTAAAGAACCATATATTACTCGGTGAATCATGACAGGCCTCTTTTTTGAGCCGTTCTCCGCAACATAAGTTAAGTCGAATCGCTCAGGCAAGCTCATGTCGAGTTGTATGGTTCCGCACTGCCACGTCCTGCCAATAGCATCTCTTATGTGAAAATCGATTTTTGGGCCGTAAAACGCTCCGTCACCCTCATTGACTTCATAAGCCAAACCTGCTTTTTTAATCCCTTCTTTTAATCCTTTAGTTGCGAGTTCCCATTGCTTATCTGTTCCGATGCTCTTCTCAGGCCTAGTTGATAACTCAACTGAGTACTCAAACCCGAATAATTTGTAGACTCTATCAGTAAAAGCGATTAGTCTTGCTATCTCAGTTGTTATCTGAGATTCTTCCATGAAGATGTGAGCGTCGTCTTGAGTGAAACTCCTAACCCTAAACAACCCGCTAAGAACACCTGATAACTCGTGGCGGTGAACTAGGCCGAGCTCGCCAACTCTTAGAGGGAATTCTTTATAGGAGTGACTTTTTTCTTTGTATAACAGCATGCCACCTGGGCAATTCATAGGTTTTATCGCGTAGTCGTCACCATCGATCTTGGAGAAATACATGTTTTCTCTAAAATTCTCCCAGTGGCCTGAACTCATCCATAACTTTTTGTTTAGTATTATTGGTGTTTCTATCTCTGTGTACCCTTCTTTTTTATGTTCTTCTCGCCAGTACTGGATTAACTCGTTTTTTAGTACCATACCGTTTGGGTGCCAGAATGGCATCCCTGCTGCTTCTTCGTGAAAACTAAATAGGTCTAGGTGTCTTCCTAGTTTTCTGTGGTCTCGCTTCTCTGCTTCTTCAAGCATCATTAAATGTTTTCTTAACTCTTTTTTGTCGCCAAAAGCGGTTCCGTACACTCTTTGGAGCATTTTGTTCTTGGAGTCTCCCCTCCAATACGCGCCTGCAAACTTCATTGATTTGAACGCTTTTACTTGACCTGTGTGCTGCACGTGTGGACCAACGCAAAGATCGGTGAAGTCTCCGTGGGTGTAAACACTGATTTTTCCTTTTAAATCATTTATTAGTTCTAATTTGTACTTGTTGTTCTTGAAGATTTTCTCAGCTTCTTTCTTACTTACTTCTCTTCTTTTAAACGGCGTCTTTGAATCAACGATTTTTTTCATTTCAGACTCGATTTTTGGCATGTCTTCTGGGTGAAAGGGCTCTGTGTCAAAATCGTAGTAATATCCGTCTTCGATTACTGGCCCGATAGTTAGTTTAGCCTTAGGTCTTACTTTCAAGACTGCTTCTGCTAGTACGTGCGCAGCTGAGTGCCTTAAGACGTCTAGTCCTTTCTCACTAGTACTTTTTAAGAAATTAATTTTTGAGTCTTTGTTTAGTTTCGTTGATAAGTCTTGTGTTTCTCCGTCGACTTCTACGGCTACGGATTCCCTGGCGAGACCTTCGCTGATACTGTTTGCTACGCTTAGCGCAGTGACTCCTTTATCAAAACTTTTTTTGCTGCTATCAGGAAAACTAATCTTTATCTTGGCCATATTAGTAGGTATACATAGAAGTATATTAAAAACTTTTCTGAAAAAACTCAGATTATGTAGAGAACTAAGGAGGTTAGTATGAATAATACTCCTGTTACTATGACTCCTACAGCGATTTGTTTGTCAAGCGGGTAAGCTTTTATTTTTTCTATTAAACGATTTATTTTGTTTGGTAAGTCATCAAACCAGATTTTGGATTTTCTTGGGAACTCCTTAAAAAAAACTTTTGTCTTGCCAAGTAATAGCTTAAAGAAAGTTATTGTTTTATTCGTTGCTTGCTTAAACCAATTAATAGTTGAATCCATCGCCGCTTTAAAGTCAAAAGCCATAATAAGCTTAACCTTGTCATTAAAGCTTTATATAATTTTTGAAAAAAAAGAAAGAAGAAAAAAAAGAAAGAAAAGTTTTTTTTAAGAGTATAGGCTTGTTATTCCTGCTATGTCCCCAGCGTTTAGGTCTCTTTTAATTGTTTCACCGTTACTAGCTGTTGGGTGCATTGTTTCTTCTGCGCAGTCTGTGTGTCCTAATCCGAAGCTGTGCCCTAGTTCGTGTTGTGCGATGTTCTCAAAGTCCATCTTACCACTAACACCATTTGTTTCGGCGCTCCAGTCGAAGTCTACGTCATCGTAGACTTGGTCCCACTCAGCTAAGTACCTACTCGCAGGTCTTCCGCCAAAAACCCCCCATACATATGTGACTGCTATCGCTCTTGAATCCGGGTCTTCTGGGTCTATGTCTGCAAATATTACTTCGTTCTGCCCATTGCTAATAACTCCGATGCTTGCTGCATTAACAAGTCCGTTTAAGTCTTCGTCTCCAAATAAGTCAACGATTGAGCCGTCGATTTCTCCGTCTGCTGCGTCTTCCCACTCATCAATTGCTAATCTCATGATGTGTTTTACTAGTGATTCGTTCAGGCCTGCAGTGTTATAAGCGTCTATCATGTATGGCTCATTAGCCTTCCACTTCGCGCTTTTAGCTAGGAAACTATAACAAGTGCTTTCTTCGTTTTTAGGTTTTCCTCCTGCCCATGAAGGCTTAGCATTCGCTTTTTTGTAGTGAACATACGCGTAGCCCTGAACTAACTTATTTGTTTGAGGATCTAAAGAAAGTCCTAAATCAAATAATCCTGGCGCGACTTGCGTTGCGTGTATTGGAACAGTAACTGTTATTTTACCTTTGGAATGCGTAACTTCCGCAAGGAGTCTTTCAACATTTGGTTTTGCCAATACTATAATCGCTGTTGTTAACAAAAAAAACAACGAGAAAACAACTAACAAATTTTTAGATTTCATAACTACAAAGTAATGTTCTATTTGTATATAAACTTTTTCTTTAACTCATTATTTTCATAAACTTTTTAAAAAAACAAGATTAATTACTTTATTCTTATGAAAATATTATTTTTTTGTGATAATCACTCAGATAAGAAAAGTATTATGAGGATAGTTCGAAAAGCCAAGAAAGCAGACGTCCTAGCTTGCTTAGGCGATGTTAGCATGTTCGAGCTTGGCTTGGACTTAATACTAAAAGACTTAGATAAAGCTGGCAAACCAGTACTTATGATTCATGGAAACCACGAATTCGATGACGAACTCGAAAAAATGTGCAAGAAGACAAAGAATGTCAAGTTCGTCCACGAAAAAATAAAAGTGATAGACGGCGTCACGTTCTTTGGTTACGGTGGTGGAGGATTCTCATATGAAGACCCGCGCTTCGACGAAGTAGCACAGAAAAACCTGGACAAACTCCTACGAGCAGAGAAACTCGTCTTATTAACTCACCAACCACCGTTCGGGACGAAGATAGACTTGGTTAACAAAAAACACGTTGGGAGCCTAACAATAAAAGACTTCATAATAAACTTCAAGCCAAGAGTCGCTGCTAGTGGTCACCTACACGAAAATTTTGATAAACAAGAAACAGAGAAAGACACTTTGATAATTAATCCGGGACCTGATGGAGTCATAATAGAAGTCTAATTAATCGCTTTTGAACATCTTTTTGTTTTCTTCGAGAGCTGTTATGCCGACTAATTTTTTTCCTTCTATCATCTCAATTGAGGCTCCGCCGCCTGTTGAGACATGAGTGATTTTATTTGCAACTCCCATCGATCTGACAGCGTTTGCCGTGTCTCCGCCGCCGACGATTGTGTTAGCGTCGAGGCCTGCTACGAACTCAGCGAGTCTTCTTGTTGCTTCGTCGTAAGGTTTGGTCTCGAATTTTCCTAGTGGGCCGTTCCAAAAAATGGTTTTTGCCTCGCTCAATATAGATGAATAGTAATTAATTGTTTGCTCGCCGACATCTAAGCCTATACCTCCCTCAGGGATCTCACTTGCAAGGACGGTCCAGTGTTTTGATTCTTCTCTTATCTCGTTAGAAACAATGATGTCTTTTGGCAGTATTATTTTTGGGTTTTCTAATAATTCCTCTGCTAATTTGAGGTATTCGTCTTCTTGCATACTGCGCCCTACTTCGTAACCCTTAGCTTTTAGGAATGTAAAAACAATAGCCCCTCCTAAGAGTAATTTATCTACTCGTTCTAACAAATTTTTTATTAGTTGCATCTTATCCGCGATCTTCGCGGCTCCTAGGATCGCAACGAAAGGTCTTTCCGGGTTTTGTATTGTTAGCATCTCAACTTCTTTTTGAACAAGGAGACCTACTGCTGAAGGTAGATGTTTGGTTATCGCAACTACTGAGGCGTGTTCTCTGTGGCTTGTGCCAAAAGCGTCGTTTACGTAGATGTCTGCGTGCCTTGCTAGTTTCTGAGCGAATACGTCGTCGTTTTGTTTTTCTCCTGCGTGAAAACGAAGGTTTTCTAATAATACTATCTTGGCGTGTTCAGGGATTTCTATGTCGACGCAGTCGTCTAACTTAACTACTTTTTCTCCGCCTAGCGCGCTCTCCAATGATTCGACGACGAAATCCATTTTGAAGTTTTCTAAGACTAACCCTTTTGGCTTGCCCAAGTGACTTATGAGAATTACTTGCTTGGCTCCTTTCTCGAGCAAATATTTTATTGTCGGCGTAGCTTTTCTAATCCTAAAATCATCTGTTACGCTTCCATCTTCCTCGTCTTGAGGAACATTAAAATCTACGCGAACCAATACTTTTTTGTTTTCGAATTCAAAGTCGTTAAGCGTGTAAAACTCACCCATAACCCCAAAACATAGGTTTCTAGGTTAATAAAACTTACTAAAATATTATTCAGTGGACACTGGACATGGCCGTGTGAGGCTTATAAACCAAAACAACTACTATATTTCTAAAAACATTTTTCGAGGTGAAAAAAAATTATGGATACCACACACGCAACGATTGAAAAAATCTTTTATCAACAAATCAAGAACCTAAGCGTAAAAACAATGGATAGAAGCATCGACGTGACGTTCAGCGACGTCTGGCTATAAAAAAAGAGGTGATTATAAATGTTTTTTAAGAAAAAAGAGTTTATGGAATGGAATGATTACTCACAAAGAATCGCGGAAATAAGTGATTTGAGGTGGAGGCAAAAAACAAGGCTTCAAAGCCTAAGAAACCTATTAGCCGAGACGTAAAAAAACTTCTTTTTTGTATTCCAGGAATACTTTTTTAAATAAAACCTTGTTTCTTCTTCTATTAAATGGTTTTAGATAAACTCGGCGAAAGCCTCAAAAACACGCTAAGCAAAATAGCGGGCGCCATGATAGTAGACGAGAAACTAGTCAACGAACTAGTAAAAGACCTGCAAAAAAGCCTATTACAAGCCGATGTCAACGTAAAACTAGTCTTCGAATTAACTACGAAGATAAGAAAACGAGCACTTGACGAGAAAACACAAGCCATCAGCAAAAAGGATCACTTAGTAACCATTGTGTACGAAGAACTAGTCGAGTTCTTAGGAGGAGAAGGCCACAAGATAGAACCAAAGAAGAAACCGTACAAGATAATGCTCGTAGGACTCTTTGGAAACGGGAAAACCACTACGGCTGGTAAACTAGCTAAGTTCTTCACCAAGCGAGGAAAGAAAGTAGCGTTGATCTCAACAGACACCTGGAGGCCGGCGGCCCTAAAGCAATTAGAGCAACTAGGAAAAAGCATAAAAGTCCCTGTTTACGGAGACGCGAAATCCAAAGACCCAGTCAAAGTCTACGAAGCACACAAAAAAAGCCTGGAAAAAAATGATATAGTAATAATCGACACCGCTGGGCGAGACGCGCTCAACGACGAATTAGTAAAAGAAATCAGTGATATTAACAAGGCTGTTAAGCCAAACGAATCATTTCTCGTAATCGGTGGGGATGTCGGTCAAGCAGCAGAGAAACAAGCGCAGATGTTCCACGACACCGTAGGCGTCACCGGAGTAATCGCCACTAAGATGGAAGGAACCGCGAAAGGCGGAGGAGCACTAGCTGCGTGCGCAGTTACAGGAGCAAACGTCAAATTCTTAGGAATAGGCGAAAAAATCGATGACTTAGAAGAATTCGAACCAAAACGCTTCGTAGGAAAAATGCTTGGCATGGGAGACTTAGAAGGACTCCTAGAAAAAGCGAAAGACGCAATTGACGAGGACAAAGCCCAAGACTTAGGCAAACGATTCCTAAAAGGCGAATTCAACTTATTAGATATGTACGAACAAATGGAAGCCGTCAAGAAGATGGGCCCCATAGGCAAAGTATTAGAGATGGTCCCTGGTATGGGAAGCCTAAAAATCCCAAAAGAAGCATTGCAAGTCCAAGAAGAAAAACTACGACTCTGGAAATACATAATGGGTAGTTGCACAAAAGAAGAATTAGAAAACCCAGAGATGATAAGTAGCAGCAGAGTTGAGAGAATCGCCAAAGGCAGCGGAGTCACTCAAAACGAGGTCAGAGGATTAGTAAAGCAATACAAGCAATCAAAGAAGATGATGAAGATGCTAAAAGGCGGCGACGAGAAATCAATGGACAAATTAATGAAGAAGATGAACCGCGGCGGCATGAGCGGCCTAAAATTCTAAAACCTATCAAAATGTTTTCTTAACTGCGTAAACTTCGAGATTTCTGTCATGAACTTAGCCCACTCTTTTTGAAACGAAAAATATTTCGGCGCGTTAATAACCGCGTGCATCTTAGCATCAGTAAAAACGATTTTTACGTTCTCAAAATACTTCATGTACCTATCCGGTTTTTTTATTTTCAAAGACCTCGTCGCATAATTTATTGATGTGGTCACAGCCCTGTAATCTATGTCATCTCTTAAAAAAGAAGCAGGGTACGGCTCAAGAGACTTTAATGATATCTTATTGAAATACTTCAATTTTTCTCGGGTGTATATGAAACGCGATATGTCCTGTCTTAGTTTCTCCCAATATTGGATGAGTTTCTTCTCAGGTCTGTGCCTAATCCTAAGCTTATTATCAAGAGCGAAGTTATACCCAAACTGTTTTGCATTTATTAAGTAATCAGTATCTTCCCCTCTTAAAATATTAGGATCAAAAGGAATCTTTCTATAAAGTTTCTGATGCAAAACCATTATGCCTCCAAAAGCCATTGTTGTATCATTAAGACGATTTTTGCTGTTTACTAGTTTTCCAAGAGTTTCATTAATAGATGTTTCTTTTAACCAGAGCTTCCTAGTCTTTGGGCTTTGCTGCTTTAGCTTGTACCCTGTCTGGTCATATAAGTAATAACCTGTTTTTCCAAGAAGAATTTTTTTCTTAAACTTTGAGCCGATAAATTCGGCCGCTTTCTCAATGAACTTTTTATCTTCAACAACCTCGTCGTCATCAATCATTAACACCAACTTTGATCTTAGTATGTTAGCAACAATCAGCATAGAATTTCTGAAGTTAGAAAAGCCTTTAAAGTTTATCTCAGGGATTATGCCATTAACTCCTTTATCTATGAGAAAATTACGAAGGTATTCGAGGTCCAAAGTATTAACAAGAATTATATTGAAGTGTTTTTTGAATCTTTCAACAAGTTTGCTTAAATCATGGCTTACTTTTTCATCAAAAGGGTCTGTGGTGTTAAAAATTATCACTCTAAAGTTATCTTTGGGTTGTTTTAGAAGACTATTAAGAGTTCGGCTAATAATGAGGTGGTTTCGAATCTTTTTCCCGTAAGTAGGGATACAAATAGTTAATTGTTCATGCATTAAATCATCATTATTTTTCTTCTCTTTTTAAGAGTTTCTTTATTTACTTAATCATCATAAATTTTGAGATCTTTGACCATTCCTTTTGATATGAAAAATATTTTCTAGCGTTTCTCTTTG
>JAAOYB010000045.1 GCA_018221135.1 Candidatus Woesearchaeota archaeon | reverse complement strand
CGTTTGGGTCTTGGTAAGGACTCATTTGCACAAATTTAGTGTTTTAGAAACAGGTTTTTATATTTAAAGCTTATCTTTTTATCTTTAGTAATTCTTCTAGTCCTTCTTTGTGTCCTGCTCCGACGACAACTAGCACTTTTTGGTTTTCTTTTATTTCTAGTATTTTCTTTATTTTTTTAGCCATGTACTCGTTTCTTTCAACTACTAGTGTTTTGTAAAGCGAAGGATAGTTTTTTTCTAGGTGAATAATCATTTTTTTTATTAGTTCTTTTTTTGGCACTTTAGTTAGGTCGAATTCAAAAACTGGTTTTCTAAATATTAATCCTTTAATTATTTCTTTTACGAATCTTAGTTTTTCTCTTAGTGTCAATTCCTTATTTATTCTTCTTAGAGTTATTCTTACATCTTGATCTACTAGTGCTAGTTTTACTTTGTTTATGATTGCTAGCTTAGCTGCTTCTACCATGTCTTCTCCTGGTCTTACACCAACTATTTTTCCTAATTTCTTCTCCGCCCAATCTCCTAATAAACTAAAGAAAAAGCCGGTTAAGCCAACAGCTCTTATCGTCTCAAACATTCCTGCTCTCGGACTTTTTTGTAACAATGCTATTAATCTTGGCTTGTCAAGCTCTACACAGACAACATCGGGTTTTTGTTCTAAGAAAACTCTTTTTATTTCGTGTATGCTTTCTTTTGCTATGTGACTTGTGCCAATCACCACTATTTTTTGTTCAGAATTCATATTTCGTATCTTAGGGTTGCGCCGATACCACCTAAGCCTTCTAATTTTTCTCCTCCTTGATGATCAGCGCTTATTATTTTTACTTCTCCTCCGCTTTGGTCTACTATCTTCATCGTTTTTTCTAGTTTTTCAAAGTTTTCTTGTTCTCTTAATCTTTGAATAAGTTTATCAGATACTAATAAGGTCTGAACAGCTCCGCTGCTCGCTGCTTTTTGTGTTTGTTCTAAGCCGTAAACATTTTTTTGGTTTTTTGAGATGTTTTTTAATAAGTCTTCTACTAAGCTTACTTCTTTTGATACCCTGTCTTTTTCGAGGACGTTTTTTAGTTCTGGGCGCCTCATAACCTCAGTTATGGCGTTTTTTGAGGCGTCTGAGCACGTGGCGAACACTATTTTTTTGTTTAGTTCATTGCCTTCTATGTTCTTTTTTAGTTCGTCTTTGTAAAACGCGGGGCTTGCCATGATTATGTGGTCAGATTTTTGTTTTTTGTCGGTTTCTTTTATTGAGTTTATGATTTCTTTGTAGAAATTTGTGGTGTTTTTTGTTTCGTACATCTTTTTTTGGACGTCTCCTGATAAGCTATGTACGTGTTCGTATCCTTGCTGCGTTATTTTGAATAGGTGTGCTTGTTCTCTATCAAAAGTGCATACTAAGATATTGGTTGGGTTAGTCTTTGTTGACTCTTTTATTTTTTGTTTTTGGTAGTTTAGCCATTCTTCTTTAATTATTTTTATCTCGCTTCCTAATTCCGCGTTTATTGTGTGGTGGCTTCCTCTAGGTATGTCTTCGGGTGCTTCTGTTATTACACCACTTATCCTTAGAGTATCTGAGTATTTTGAGAACTCTACTTTTTCAGCGCTTAGAGTTATGTACACTTTTTTTTTGACTATGCTTGTTTTTCTGTCTTCTGTATCTCCTATCTTTATTTTCCTAAAAGTAATTGAACTAACTAAATCATTTTTTTCGATTATGTTACTTAAGTACCATAAATCATCTAAGTTTTCTATTTTTAGGCTTACGAAACCTTTTTTGTAATCTTGTTTATCGACGCGCATAATAGAGGAAGAAAAAGAAAAAGTTTTTATATAAAGGTTTTTATTTTTAGTATTATCATGTTCAAGGATAAAAAGGCGCAAAGCGCTAGTAACGCTGCTCTTCTTATAATCGTAATCGCTGCAGGAATTATTCTTTACATGTTGTTCTTACCACCTGATGAGAGAGCGAGGATTTTAGAAGAGGATTTTAACGGCGACGATGATAATAATGATGGCTTACTACATGATTTAGATGGTAAAATATTGATTAGTGAAAGTCCGGGTCGCCTTGATAGCTTGGAGAGTGACGTGTTTGACCATAAAATTTCTAGTTTTAGCCTTTATAGCAGTACTGAGAGTGGTGTGATACGTGAAGTTAATAGTTTATATGTTAGTCGTAGTGTTTTTAACAAGAAAGATTACGTCTTTGAATTCAGCGTTTTTGATAAGAGTTTAATGAATAATTTCTTGCTTGGCTTCACAAAAGAAGAAGGAAGCGGTATTCTTAGCATCAGTCTTAATGACCGAGTAATCTCGGAAAAATTCTTTGACAAAACAAACCCTGAACCTATCAGTCTTCCTAAAGATTACATTCGCAGTGGCAAAAACACGCTTAGTTTTAGTGTTAGCAGCCCAGGAATACTTTTCTTTTTAACTAATAAATATCAATTAAGTGGTGTTAAAATTTTCGCCGACGTAACTGATGATTCAGCGCTTAGGGGTCAACACACCTTTTTTACTAGCAAAATAGAAGTTGATAACTTAGAGAGTGCAACAGCGACGTTTTATGTTGATTGCTTAAGCGATGAGTTAGGCGTCATTGAGGTCTTGCTTAATAACTTCTTAGTTTATAGCAGCGCTGCTGATTGTAGGAGTTTCGCAAAAATCAGTCTTAATCCAAAATATATTGTCAGCGGTGTTAACACGCTTAGCTTCACAGCGGATAAAGGAAGCTACATTATTGACCAATTTGAGATTACAACTACGCTTGACGAACCAATCTACCCAGTGTATTACTTTGAGGTTGAACAAGACGAGTTAGAATTAATAATTGATTATGACTTAGAGGTTAATCTTAGTATGAGCTTTGTTGAGAAAAACGATGAGGATAACCAAGTCGAAGTCCAAATTAATAATAGGCGCTTCACCGTTGATGAAGAAAAACTCTTTAATGAAAGAATCAATACTTACGTTGAGGAAGGTAATAATTTTGTTAAGGTTAGCCCGGTTGAGGGAACAGTTAACCTTGTTGACTTAAAAGTTTTCTACGCTGAGAGAGACTAAAAAAAAGTTTTGTTCTCTCGTTTTTTTTTCCTAAAAATTTATAAAGTTAAGATTTCCTATTTTAATAGTGATGAGCGACGAGGATGAAAAGCTTAGAAAACGATTATTCCCCACTTATTACAAGGCTAAAGAAAAAGCAGGCAACGCTTTTAATGCTGCTAAGGGAGCTGTTAGTAATCCTGGAAGAGCTGTAGGAGGAGCTGTCACGGGTGCTCTTAGTTATAACGTAGGCGCAAACCTTGCAAGAGGAGGTATTTGGTGGGCTTTATTAGCACTTATTCTTTATTTTCTTGACTTGTTTGTTCTTGGCTTTAACGGAATTGATGTAAGAAGATTAGTAGATAGCATCTCCGCTGGAGAATTTGAATGGATACTTAGAGCTGCTTTTAGCGGGGTTGTTATCATAATATACATTTTTTGGTTTTTTATTACTAATCCTTCAAGAGAAGAAGCCGTTGCTTTTATCTTCCCACTTGCCATTACTAGTTTACTTGCTAGTATGAGTGGTTTTCTAAACGGTAATACCAGCGCACTTTTACACGTGGTTTTTGTTTGGTCTATGACTTATGGTTTGTTTATGAAATCCGTTGATAGAAGGCAAGCTTATTTGTTGCTTACTTTGGTATTAGTAGTTGATTTTTTTATTTTCTCTATTCTTGGCTTCTTTGATGGGCTTAGCTTTTTTAATAGGCTTAACATCCCAATTCTTTTCATTATCGCTTTGAAGTATTCTGAGCCTAGTGGTCTTAGACGTGCTTTTATCATCGCTCTTGTCTTGTTTTACATCTTACAGGTAGTTAGTACTTATCAGGATTTTAATGATTTTGGAGACACCTTAGGCGCTGCTGAGAGGCAAAGCTTAATGGAGAGTCTTGGAAGAGCTTATTATAATCTTATAGGGATAAAACAAGATTTCGAACAAGAAGCCGATAACTTCATAAATGATAGTATAAGAGAGCTTAGCGGGGATGTTTATGCTAGCGAGATTGATGCGAATAGCAAAAAAGACTTAGGTATAAGTTTGACAAATGTCCAAGCAAGTAATAATAGGTATAACCTTAACGACACTATTTATGTCTGGGCAGATCTTAAAGGAAAAGCCTTGTATAATGATAAACCAATTAATGTAATCGTTGTGTGCTACGCCGAGACGAGTTATGGAAACATAACGCATGGACAAGTAAACATGGAGGATGTTTTTAGGTTAACTATGGGTTTGTATGATCAAAGACCTCTTACTTGCACTATTAATACAAGAAGTCAAAGAAAAGGCACTTACGATGTGATATTTAACGTGACTTTTAATTATACTTCAAAAGGTTACCTTAAGACTTATTTTATTGATAGAGATAGGTATATTAATTTGCTAAGAGAAGAAATAGATGTTTTTGACGCTTTGGGAATTGGACCAAGCGAAAGAGACCCAAAAAGCAAAACAATTAATGCCCCTGCTCTTCTAGGTATAGGAACTATTGATCCCCCTACACTTATAACACAAAATCATTCTACTTATCCTATCAGTCACATGGGTGTTAGTCTTACTAATAATTGGGTTGGAGGAAAAGTTAATCGTATCAATGATGTAAGAATAATAATTCCTTATGGATTAACAACAACAAATCCGAATACTGCTATTGGTCCTTGTGAAGGAAGATTTAATAATGATAATACTTGGGGGGACCCTACAGAAATAGCATATAGAATCGAAAGTACTTACTTAACAGAACAAGTACAAAAAAATAAGGTTCCTGATCCTTTCAGCGAAAAATGCAATTTGTATAATCAAGGAAACACCGTTCTTGGAAATAGTCCTTTTACCACTAAATACTATAAAGCAGAAATAGATTATGAGTACTTATTTAAGAGAAGGGTTTCGGTGAGTGTCAGATGAACAAAAAAACATCTATTCTAATCATGCTTTTAATAATATCTATTTTTCTTTCTGGATGTACTTTAAATCTGGGTTTTGGGAGTAGTAAAGAAGTAGTAGTCACTGATGTTTACACAGGAAGTAATGGTTTAGAATTTGCATTTTTAGAAAATCTTCCTCCAAACGGATTATATGCTGAAGAAGAATTCCAAATAGGAATAAGAATGATTAACAAAGGAGCTTATCCAATAAGCAACGCCATACTCACAATAACAGGAGATCAAGGATACATAACATTTATGGGAAGTGGGCTTAGCGATTCAGAAACTATTTCTCTTGAAGGGAAAACAAACTACAACCCTAGAGACGACGAAGAAATACTTTATTTTGATATAATAACTGACTTCGCAGATCCTGAATTCACCGAACATGACAGCACTTTATTACTAAGTGCTTGTTATGAGTATGAGAACAAATTATCAACTATGATATGTATTGATCCTGACACTTATAATTTAAAACCTTTAGAAAAAACTTGTCAAGCAGGCTCTCAGAGTTTTCCTGGTCAAGGTGGGCCGGTAGGAGTATCAAATATAGTGTCT
Organism: Candidatus Woesearchaeota archaeon; assembly: GCA_018221135.1. Taxonomy (GTDB): domain Archaea; phylum Nanobdellota; class Nanobdellia; order Woesearchaeales; family BM511; genus JAAOYB01. The sequence continues at coordinate 5,198 of JAAOYB010000045.1, read as the reverse complement.
GAAGTTAAAGAAACAAACGGAGACTTATATCCTCGGTTTAGGATAACCATAACTAATTTTGGTAGCGGGGAGGCCTTGTATCCTGGTAATATCGCTGCTTTTTGTTCTTCTCAAAACGTACCCTCCACAATGATTAACAGAATCAGAATTACTAATATTGCTTTTTCTGATATAGTAACTGCTGATTTAGACTGCTTCCCAGCACTTGATAGTGTTGAGTTGAGAGGTGGCAAAGCAGAAGTTGTTTGCGCTCTTAGAGAAGGCAGCCCGAAACGCCTAGATCCAAACACCGGAACTTACACTACTAATTTAGTAATCGAATTCGACTATGGATATTCTATTAGCGATTCTAAAACCATAACAATAATAAACCAGAACTAACAGAAAACATGATTATGACCAAAAAAAACAAAATACTCTTTTTCTTAGTGTTAGCGTTATTCGTATCTGGGTGTGCTAACTTAAACATTGGAAATAATGCTAAGTATGCAAGCGATAGCACTCAATATCACGTTGGGACTCGAGGATTAGTTATGAATTTTGTTAATCGTGCCCCTCCTGCTAAGATATATGATGGGGAACCTCTTGAGATAATGGTAGAGTACACAAATAAAGGAGCTCATGATATAGTTAACGGCAGAATGTATGTTTCTGGGTTTGATCAAAGATATTTTGATATAGTCCCTGATGAGATAACTTTTGATAGCACTGGCAAAAGCATTTATAACCCTGATGGATTACTAAGTAACTTAGTAACTTTTGTTGATTCAAGGGTAGAAGTACCTGAAGGAGCTGATAGCTTAGTACAAAACATTAAAGTAAGTGCTTGTTATAATTATGAAACCATTGCGACTTTGAGTGCTTGTATTGATCCGAATCCTAGAAGTTTATCAGAAAAAGTATGCGCTGTTGCGCCCATCACCCTCTCAGGAGGACAAGGTGGTCCTGTAAGTGTTACTAGGATACAAGAAGACATGGGACAAGATAGGGTAACTTTCAAAATCGATTTTGAAAACCTTGGTGGAGGAATGGTTTTCGACGTGCATAAAGGCTTAACAGATTGCCACGTAGACTTAGAATACGTAGATGTGGATATAATAGATTTAACAGTTAGACTTAGCGATATAACCCTGCAATGCGAACCAAATAATGGCTTAGGAGTTAGAATGATTAATGGTAAAGGTTTTGCTTATTGTTATTACGAAGGAAACCTAGGTGATGATGCTTATCTCACTCAGCTAAGAATAGAGCTCAGATACGCTTATCGCAACAGTGTTACTAAGAGTGTGGAAATAGTTAATATATGAAAACATTTATATAGGAGAATATAGACTAATTAAAGATAATTACTCTTATATGACAAAATAATTTTTTTGGAGGCGAAGAACAACATGATAAAAAAAATATTATTACTGGTCTTGGTTCTCAGCTTAAGCCTTGCTACTGGTTGTACTACTGTTAGAAACGAAGCAGACATTTATGATAGTCCTTACGCAGGAGGAAATCAAGGGATAGTAGGTGAGTTTGAGAAGATGGGAAGTGTTAGTGACACTTCAGGTGCTAACGAAGTATGGGGAGACGAAGCCTTCCTAGTTGAGTTAATACTTAAAAACAAAGGAGAATATGATATATTAGCAGGTGATATAACTGCTACTCTACAAGGTATTAACATGGCTGATTTCGGATTGAGCACTCTAAGTTCACAAAACCAATTACCAATAGAAAAGGTATCAGTTTATCTTCCTGAAGGAGGAGAAGAAAGAATAGACTTTGGAGAAGCTGAATACCAATTAGTTTTTGATGGCTTTTACGACGCTATCTTCCAAACAGAAGTAGACTATTACTATGAAACATACATAGCTGTGCCTCAAGTATGCTTCAAGTATAACCTAAGAGATGACACTCTTTGTAACATTGATGAGAACAAAGCTTATTACGTATCGGGTGCTCCTATACAAGTTAATGCTGCAAGAGAGCGACCAGGTGGTAGAGGAATAGTTTACTTAGAGATAAGCGTTGCTAATGTTGGAAACGGAAGAAGCGCTGCTCCAGGAGAAGACTACAAACTTGAATACGATGTTGTAGAATATCAACCAATAAACCCGGCTTCAAACCCAAGTCTTTGGGAGTGTTCAAGTCAAGGAAACGTCGGCGTAGCAAGACTAACAAATGGTAGAGGAACTATTAGGTGTAGAGCAGACGTACCAGTTGACGCGTTATACTTACAACAGTTCAGCTTAGAATTAAACTATAACTACTTCGACACTGTTAGAGAAAACGTAAGGATTAAAGAATCATTAGATTAATTCTTTAAAAAACTCCTTATTTTTTTATTTTTTTTTCTTTCTAATATTTTTATTGTTTACTTATTAAGAAATAATACTTCATAAAATTTTTATTCTTGGTCGTATAACGCGTAGTTTTCTCTTATCTTCTTTGATGACTCAGGCTTGTTTTGAAATACTAAGCTGCCTTCTCTTGCTTGTTCTACAAGAGGTGAAAGAAACGTTTTTAGTTTATCATTAAGACTTAAGAATACTTCTTGTTGTTTCTTCTTATTAAGAGCAAGAGTTGTTTCTAACTCGTCAACGTTTCTTGTAAGAGCGTAGACTTGGCTTTTTAGAATGGTTTCTTCTTTTAGCTGAGACGTTATTTGTTCTCTTATTTCATTTTCGTGTTTTTCTTTAACCCTACTAATTCTTTTCTCGTATTCTTCCTCTAGGATCTTTAATTGTTTCTTTTTTATCCCAAGCTCCGCTTCTATTTCAGGTAATACTATCTTTGCTTCTTTATTAATCTGTTTTTCTTCTTTTAATTCATCGCTAAGAATCCTTGTTTGCTCAGCGGCTGCTAAACTATCATTTTTTGATTCAAGACTAATTTTTTCGTACATCATGGCTTTCTTAGCGTTGCTTTGTGCTTCTCTTCTAAGCGAATCAGCCTCATCTAATAATTCTTTTATCAAAGCCTCTTTTTTATCGCTTTCTTCTTTTTGAAGCTTTAATATTTGTTTTAGTTTAAACAAACTATCATTATTTTTTCCGAGTTCTTCTTTTAAGCTCTTAACATCTTCTAAATACGCTTTTTCAAAAACTTTTTTTTGGCTTCCTAACTGTTTTTTTATCTTCTTGTTTTCTTCTTCGTACGCTTTGTATTCTTTTATTTTCTTACCATAATAATTGCTTGCTTCTTTTGTTAACTCTTTTATTTTTAGAGCACCAACCCTTTTTGATTCTAACAAATTATTAACTCTGCTTTGAAGCTCTTCATGATTAGTTTTATACTTAGTTAGCACGGCTTCTTTTTGTTCTAATTCCTCTTTTTGAGCCGCGATTACGTGTTTTAGGCGTTGCTCGAACTCTTTGTGCTCATTTCTTGGTCGCTCTATCTTAGTTTTTAGAAGACTTAACTGATCAGATAAATTACTGATTTTGCTGTGCAACCCACTTATTTGAGATTTGTTTATTTTTATTTCTTCTTCGTCCCCGCTAAGACCAGACAACAAATTATTTGATAATTCTAAGTTCTCATTAAGTTTTTTGTGAAGAATCCCTAAGGAGTCATCGTTTTTGAATACAAGGTTTTTCTCGCCACCCATAATAAACTATATTAGTGGCACTCCTCGTTTATATATCTTATTAAAAAAAAAGAAATTTTTTTGTTTAGTTTAAGTTTACTAAGCAGAACTGACTTAGCAAGGCCTCTAATTGTATGTATTCGTCACTTCCTTCAACCATTCTAAACTCTGCTTCGCCGCAAGCCTTAGTTAACTCCAACTTTTTTTTGTCGTCAACGTCAACTTCCCATATCAGTTTTTGTATTTGTTTTATGACGTCAAGACCGGATAATCCGTATTCGAGCATGGTGTCGAGCAACTTCTTTTTTGCTTCCAAGAAATCCTTATTAATAGCGAGTTCTAAGGCTTGTTTTACTTCTTTTGGCCTAGCGACGCTTGCCATAGAATAAATAATGTTTTCATCAATTTTTTTTGAGACTGCAAAACAGCTTTGCAAAATGTTCTCTGCTTTTCTACAATCCCCTTCTGATACTTCAAAAAGCGCTTTTTTAGCTTCTGCGTTAATTATTATCCCTTCTTTTTTAGTTATTGTATCTATTATTTGCTCTATTTCTTTTTCTTCTAATGGTTTAAACCTAAAAATAGCGCATCTTGATTGTATTGGATCAATTATTTTGCTACTGTAATTACAACTTAGTATGAAACGACAAGTCTTTGTGTAGTTCTCCATAGTCCTCCTAAGCGCTTGCTGCGCTTCTTTTGTAAGAGCGTCACATTCATCTAAATAAATTATTTTAAAAGGAACATTGCCTATCGCTTTGGTCCTAGCGAAATCTTTTACTTTAACTCTTATTACATCTATTCCTCTTTCATCAGAAGCGTTTAACTCCAAGAAGTTCTCATTCCAAGAATCCTTAAATAATTCTCGAACTATTACTAGTGAAAGAGTTGTTTTACCAACACCTGGAGGACCAGCGAATAAAAGGTGAGGCATGTTTTTTTGCTCGACGAATGCCTTAACTCTTTTTAGAGTGTCTTTTTGTCCTTTTACTTGTTCAAAACTCTTAGGCCTATATTTTTCTGTCCATATCTGAGAATCTTCAAATGACATCTTATAATCTTATTAGGAGGAATTATTATTTATTTATAAAACCTATCCATAAAAAAAGTGAGAAGAGGTTTATATGATGTCTTCTTCAGCTACTACTAAGAAATCCCCTACTGCAATAACGCTACTAAAAGGAATGAGTAAGCTTCCGCCTTTATCTTTTTCTAATTCTAATTTCTCTGTGTAAATAGTTGGATTAGATAATATTATGTGAATAAGCTCTCCGCTCCTAGTCTCATAGACTATGTCTCCTACTTCTCCGAACTTTTTTCCTGTCTTTGAGACCACTGTTTTTCCTAATATTTGTTTTGAGAACACTTTTTCTTCTTCGCTCATAATAATTCTCACCTGTGAAACGTTTTAGTTCTTCCACCCTTTAAATATATTTATTGTTGAGACTTATTAGATATTTAAAGCTTTTGATTTTAAGCAGAGAAAACTTTCTTTTCTTCGAGGAAAAACAAGTTTTAAGACTGTTTTTTAAGGCAGTATCCTAAAGCGAGTATTTGATAACACCCACTCTAAGACTAAGAGCAAAAATGAGGATAACAATAAATAATTTGATAAATTAAT
>JAAOYB010000044.1 GCA_018221135.1 Candidatus Woesearchaeota archaeon | reverse complement strand
TCTCAACTAATTTATATAATATAAAATCTTCTCCTCTAGTAACAAATAATCTTGTTTTTTTTGGCTCTGACAACAAAACTTATGCGTTAAATATAACAAATGGGCAAATCGTTTGGAATTATTCAACTGGGGATTGGGTAAGGTCTTCTCCTTCAATTGCTGATGGCATTGTTTATGTTGGAAGTAAAGACGGAAAACTCTACGCGTTTGGCGTAGAGGACATAACACCTCCTAGTTTCACTCAAAACTTAACAAACCAAGTAATAGAATTAGGCAAATCTTTCATCTACGATGTTAACGCCACTGATAATAAAGGCGTAGTCACTTATCACTTAATAGATCCGACAGGTAACTTATCCATAAATCAGTCAGGGGTAATTACTTATACGAATCAATTAATAACTGGCACGTACGAATTAACAGTTATCATAAACGACACCGCGAACAACCAGAATAATCAAAGCTTCAACTTAACAATATTCAAATACTCAACAGTTACAAGCTCAAACTCAACAAGTACTTCTGAGTGGAGGATGTTTGGTCGAACACTAGACCACCAAAGACACTACCCTGAAAACATTAACTTAACAGATTTCGGACTACTATGGAATTTCTCAGTACAAAACACCTACTTTAACGAAACCATTATTAGTGATGGGATATCATACCTATCCGGAGCTGATTGGGTTAATCCCAAACTATTATACGCACTAAACGCATCTAATGGAGAAACTATATGGGAATTTAACTCCTCAGCAAATTATAGGGTGACACCAAGCATCTCAGAAGATATCCTTTTTTCTGTAATGGGTAGTAATGCTTTTGCATTAAACAAAACTAATGGGGTTCAAGTATGGAATAAGTCAGGAATAGGTGTTCAGTATAATAATCACCTTGTTTACAACAACCTATTATTTCATAATGGCAAAGTACTAAATGCTTCTACAGGAAATAATTTATGGAATAATAGGGGTAGCCTGATTCAAATAATACATCATAATTATTTAATAATCAGGTATGGTAACATCTCAGTTTACAACACTAGTGATGGTTCTTTAGTTTATTCTAAATCTTACGTCGGTGGAGGAACAGTAGGGTTAACAGGATATAAAAACGGTTTTTTTTACAATGAAAAAGGAGGCGATGATTTGGGTTACTTATTTTACATAAACTTATCAGATGGGAACATCTTGCTTAATGTCTCTAGTACGGGATGTGGGCATTATAGGACGCATCCTTCTATAAGTGGAGATTATTTAATCTTATCTTGTAGTTATAAGAACATAACAAGAGCTATTAATGTTACTAACGGAGACTTTATTTGGAACATAACATCACCTTACAATTATGCTGGGGTCGCTACTACTATGCCTTCACAAGCACTTATTGGAAATGAAAACGGAGAACTTATTATTCTAAACTTATCATCAGGCCAAGAATTATTAAAAGTACAAACAGGAGTACTTACTGACTTTGCTAGTCCTTTTTCCCCCTTCTCAATCGCGGATAACAGAATCTTTGTTCCTGGTCGTGATAAAGTCGAAGTTTACGCTGCGGGTGCTTCTCCTAGGATTATGCCAATAACTCCTTTGAATACTACTGTATCCTCTCTTAATCCTTACGAATTCATTTTTAGTGTTACTGACAACTCAGATGTTAATCTTAGTTGTAATCTTAGTGTTTCAGGCTCGGTGTTTGAGTCATACATGGTTGTCCAATCAGGGATTCAACACTCTATTAATCTGAGTTTACCAGTACAAAACCATACTTGGTTTATTGGTTGTTGGGATTCTATGAATAACTTTGTAAGAACAAATGAGTATAATCTTAACATCTTAGGAGTTCAGTGTATCAATTCATCAGCTGTTAATCTCACAGCAGTCTTAAACACAGATGCGTCTATTCTTTTATCTTGGCAAAACGACACAAACCTAGAGACCGTATCTTATAATATATATAGAAAAAATTCTAGTATCACTAACATTTCTACTCTTGATAGAATCGCAGAGAACATCTCGGATAATTCGTGGGTTGACACTAATGTTAGTACTAACACAACTTATTTTTATGTTATCACATCAGTTGATATTTATAGTTCTGAGAACTTGAGTGCTTTCTCTGACGTCGTTAATGTCACTACACCTCTTAGTTGTTCTAATGCTTATACTTGTGGTAGTTGGAGCTCATGTTCTTCTAGTTCTCAGTCTAGGACTTGTTCTAGGATTTGTTATGTCTCAGTTAATAATTTGGATTCTTACCTTGATACACAATCCTGCTCTAGCGGTGGCGGTGGTGGAGGCGGAGGGGGTGGAGGCTCCCTTGACACATTAAATATATTGGTTAACGTTATTGATGTAGGAGAAGAAAAACAAGTCATTATCACTAGTGAGGAACTAGGCATCTACGAAGCTGTTGTTAACGTCTCTGAAAAAGTAGATAATATTAAATTCACGTTTTCAAAACTTGATAATAAGCCAAGTGGCACTACTGATCCTAAATCAGGAGAGAAGATTTTCAAGTACTTAGAAATTAAAGTTAGTAAAGATGGTGATAAGATTAAGAAGTTAAAGTTTAAGTTCAAGTTAGAAAAGAGTTGGCTTGAACAAAACAACCTAAGTAAAAAATTAGTAAGAATGTTTAGGTTTACGACTAAGTGGGATGAGCTAAAAACAAATATTAAAAGCGATGATATAACATTTGTTTATTACGAGACCGAAACACCTGGACTTAGTTTTTTTAAAATCGCAACAGTAGAAGAAGAACCAACTCCTTCAGAGACAGAGCAGGCAATTAACCAACTACCTCAGCAAAGCTCGTCTTCTAGCAACGAAGCAAACATAAACAACGACCAAGAAGAACAAGAAGTAATCCAAAACACAACGCAAGTACAAGAAGAAACAATAAAAAAACCAAAAAAGTACGCAATGATTATCTTAATAACATTAATAATTCTAGGATTAATAGGTGCTTTAATAGCTATGAAACTAACAAAAAAACCTAAAAGTCCTTTTAGATAAGATAATCTGGCTAACCCGTCACCGGCACATCACTTTTATATAGTTCTAATAAATGAGTTTGTTCATGAGTGTTTTTACGGTTGTTGGTTTGTTTGCGGCTTTGTGTACGACTATATCTTTTTTGCCACAAGCGATTAGGACTATAAAGACTAAGCAGACAAAAGACTTATCGTTAATGACTTACTCAATATTTACTATAGGGACACTCTTATGGTTGGTGTATGGGGTTCTTCTTAGAGACATACCAATCATATTGGCGAATTCAATAACGGCAATGTTTACTACAACTATTCTAATCTTAAAACTTAAGTATGAATACGTAAAGAATTGAGCTCCTCGGGGATGGCAGGTATATGAGGAGCACGACAAAAAAGAGGCGCAAAACATGGTAATAGCACCACCCCCAGCAGTTTTTTACAAAAAAGTTTTTCTGACAAAAAGGTATGGTTTCTAAGTTATTAATAACTGTGCTATATATTAAAAAAACGGTTTAAAGAAAAAAAAATAAGATAAGAATAAAAAAATAAAAACGTTTTTTTTTTTAGTGTCCGCGTCTAAGATTAGCTCTTTGAGAAGGTCTTGTTTTCTCGCTTCCAGTGCCTTTCTTTCTTAAGCCTCGACTTTTTCTGCCAGCGCTTGTCAAGCCACGATTAGCTCTTCCTCTATGAACGGGGTCACATATCCAATTCAAATTCTTATCGGCTTTGATGACTGGGTGTTCTGGGTCTACTAAGATTATTTCGTGCCAATGATTCTGACCATCGCTAGCAACCCAATAACTATTAAGGACTCTTAGATTAACATATTTTTTTTGAGCTCGCTCCTCACTGATTTGTTGGTAGTTCTTAGCAACAACCTTTTTTCTTCTTGAAGCTTTCGGTCTTCTTCCACCACTAAACTTTTCTCTCATACGCTTAGACTTAATGACTCGTTGACGAACAACGATTATTCCTTGCTTAGCTTTGTACCCAACGCTTCTCGCTCTATCAATACGTGTTGGTCTTTCAACTTTTACTGTTGTTGGCTGCCGCCTCCAACTAATAAGTTTTTCTTTGTAAGCCTCGCCCATATTCTTTTTTGGCTGCTTCCAAAGCTCTCTAACTTTTTGGTATAAACCCATTTTTTTTTATTAGCCTCCATTATTACTCAATCGTTTTCTAGAGGTTCAGGCAAGCTAACGCCCACATCCCTAAAGAAAAATTAGATGATTAAACTCGAAGAAACCCGGATTTGTTTATAAACCTTACTCTTTTTTTTCTCTGTAAACAATGTTAAGTCTGATTATGTCCTTGCTAGTCTGTCTATCATGACTAAAAAGCTGCGCAGCTTCTTTAACCTCGCCGCCAAAACGCCTCTTTAAGAGTTGTGCTAAGCGCTTCATATGACGTTTACTATTAAAGACGAAGTCTTCGCCACCCCTAACAACTGAGTGTTTGTTTACGTTTACTCCTTTAACATTATTTTTTTCTACGTAATCCCAAACATAATCTTTTACTTCTTGGCTTACTCCTCGAAGTTGGAGTGTTCCTTCTACGTATGTGTCGCTTATCTTAGAACAACTAGGACACGTAGTCACATCGATATTAACAGGTAAAACGTATTCTTCGCCGTCAAATCTTATTATCATCTCGGCGGTTTGACTAATCCCTGGTTTTCTTATTATTTCTGGGATGTCAACTGATACTACCTCATAATTTTTTTCTTTAACCTTTTTCTTTGCTAGGCTAGTAATCCCTGATTCTAAGCTTATGTGTTTGCCCCAAGCGTTCTCAACTTTGAGTTTGTCGCAGTTAAGACAAAACTTTAAGTTCATGTCTTTAAAGCTTAATTCTTTTTTAGGTTTACAACTACTACAAAACTCTTGTTCTTTACTTATGCTCTTTCCACAACCAGGACAAAAACGACCCCTCATAAATAAAAAGAATGTGTGGGAGTAGTTATAAAATTTTTGCATCTATTCATTGAAGACGAAGTTGATTTTTCCGTTTAGTGGGTAGTCCCAGAAACTAATTTTTTCTCCGTTTTCTAATTCGTAGCTTATGACATGCGCCCATTTGCCTATGCTGTTAAGCATCCTGGTATAAGAATAAGATGTGATTCCTTCAACTAAAGGCTTATAGGTTTCTATCCTGCTAAAAACCTCACCCTCATTCTTAGCGTCTTTAACTATGAGTTCACCCAGGAGCTCCTCAGGCATCTCTACGTAACTAGTTGGGGTTTTATTAGTCCACCCAGAATTGCTCAAACGATTTTTTTTAGCTCTAAAAAGAAATGTTTGTACAGGGTTATTGTAATCAGCGCGTGGCTCAAGCCAAAAATTATTGATAGTGGGTGTTAAGTATTCAATTAAATCGATTTCTTCATCGTTTATTTTCATCAAAAAAAAGTCTTCTTCTTGAACTACTCTAACATCAAAATCTTTAGTTCTATACTGGATTCCTCTTACAGGAACTCCTCCTCGAACTCCGCTTAGCTCGCTATACAAAAACTCTTCGCCACCTATACTAGCAATATATAATTGGAAATGATACTCGTCACCCAATGATTCGTCAACAAAACGTTTTTCATCTACTTTATTGACCAAATTACTTTTTGGAACCTTAAAATAATCCAAGATAGTAATTCCTAAATCACGAGAAGGCATACTCTCAACTCTTTGTTTTAAAGTAAGATAAGGATTTTCTAAGTCTTTGTTTTCTTCAAACCAAAAATTAGGCGTCTTTTTATCTTCTAAAGATACATTAGGAGTTTCTTCTTCTGCTTTGATCTCAGATAATATTTTTTCAATACCACTAATTTTTTGTTGCGCGACTTCAATTTTTGTTGTTGTTGTTGCGTGAAGCTTATTTACTTCTCTAAATTCATATCCTAGCCATGAAGCCATAAAGGTAGTGACAACGAGCCCAGCAATAACTAATTTTCTTCGCGCCATAAAATAAAAGGTATTCCTAGATTATATAAAAAACATATTGTTTTACACCACAAATAAGTAGTTAAGAGTAGTTCTTAGTGTTTTTTTCATAAGTTTTATATAAGATATTACTCGAATAATTAAGTGTGCGAGGTGCGATAATAATTTGAGCAGTTTATTAATCGGTGCGTTATCAATACTGGCCATAATAATTGTAGTCGCAGTAGTTTCAAGAATACTAAAAAGCGTGATAAAAACGGTGTTCTTACTCCTTATTCTTTTAAGTGTGCTTAGCGGAGTCTTAGCTTACCTTGTAATACAGGACTTTAGCGACTTAAAAAAGAATTTTATGAATGAGTCAAAAATAATTTATTTAGGAGACCAAAACGAATTAGTAGCAGGTGTCATAGTAGAAGAACTAGACGCATTAGATGAGATAACGTTTCTTACAAGAGCCGAGCTAGAAGACTTGAAGGAGTCATACCAAGAAAAAGAATACTCCAAATTACTAAAAGACTACTACAAATTAATACTGATAGATATAAACGTTTTTAACAAAACACTAAGAGAAGGAGTGCTTCTTGACAGCAGCTTCTTTGATGGGGTGAGCCAAGACGTAAACATAAACATATCAGGAGAATTAATCAAAGAAACGTTATCCTCAGATAAGCCAACAAAAGTATTAGCAGACGCCTTAATAGACGAAGTATTAGAAGGAGTGATAGAAGAAGAACTCAAAAAAAATCCGTTGCCAGACGGTTACGAAGTAACGCCTGAGATGAGAAATCAATTAAGAGCTGAGTTAGAAAGCCAGATAAGACAATCACTAAATGAGATAAGCGACTCTCAAACAAAACTAGTTATGTTAGGGTTACTCTCAAAACAAAGATACGAAGAGAACCCGATACCCAAACTTTTTGAAGATTACAAACAAAAAAAGATATATGTGTATCCTAACACGATAATATTTAGGGTGCTAAGATTCGCGCCTATCCAAGCAATAAACATAGCAGGAGAAAAATTCCAGGTAATACGAGAAGAAACCATAACATGAAAAAAACAATTTTTGTTTTAATACTGATTCTATTAATCCTCCCTGTTAGCACCTTCGCCGTGACGTACAACGCGTGGAATTACGACTCAGACACAATCAAGTTCAACGACGAGTACTTCACGCTTCAAGTAACAAGACACGCAGTCAGAGTCTTTGGAGAAACAGAGAATTTCATCTTGTTCTACACCGAGCCAGACGAGGCTTGTTTTCGAGCTGGGACTACGAAGTTCTGCGTAGAAAACATAACACATGACATAGAAAGAGACGAATACAAAGCGCGCATAGACTTAAGCGAGAAAGAAGCAGACCTAAAAATAACGCGTAAGTTACAAGACAAAAAAATAATACTTGGAACCAAGCACGAAGTAGTAGTGACGATTACAAATAATGGGAACGCACCAGCAAGAAACATATATTACCAAGAAACATACCCAGAACAAAAAATAAGGTTAGTCGACTGCGATTCTTGCCAGTTAGTAAGCAACCAAGTAATTTATCAAACAAGCGGCTTAGACGCTGGAGAAACAACTGTTTTCGATTACAAATTCGTTGCTCTTAGAGGAGAAGAAGACACGTACGCAGCGAAGATAAACTATGAGATATACGATGAAGTTGAAGAACTTTATACTTCGAGTCTTCTTATAAGCCCATTGCAACCATTCAACACGAAGTTCACGTACTCCGATGATGAAGGAAAAATAGGGGAGACAACTCGCTTAACACTAAACATCAGCAATGATTACGATGAGAGACTAGACATCTACGACGTATTAATATATGCGCCTACACACCTCCAAATCGAGACTATCGGAGGAAAAGTATTGCCTAGCGGGAAAGTAACGCTTTTGGATGGATTCGTTCTTAACAACGCAGATGGCTACAAAAAATTTGTTTTTGAAATAACTCCTATGAGTGATGAACCCGCAGAGGTCTTATTCGACTTTTATTATCTACGAAACGACGAGGAATTACAAAACCTCGGAGTAAAAACAACGTATGAAATAGAAGAACACGAAATAAACGTTATGGCAAGCTTAGAAGAAAACGAAGAAGTAGACGAACAAACACCTCACGATTTCTACATCAGAATAATTAATCCAAACGAGAACATCAAGTTAAATAACATAGAATTAGTAGTAGAAGCACCCCTTTTATTTGATACTAAGCAAGTCTCTTACTTAGATGAACTAAGCGAAGGCTTATCAACTAAGATGTTCTCAAAAACTGTATGGTTTCCAAAAGCAGAAGAAGGCGTTATAAAAACGAATTATTCCTATAACATAACATACGTTGATGAATACGCAAAGACGCGTTCATTATACAAAGTAGTCCCTTTTAAAATCAAGCCGTTAAGCGGCGTTGAGATAAGAAAGAGTGGTTGCTCAAAAACGTTGAAATTCAACGAGGAATGCGAGATGACAATCACTGTTAAGAACAACTTAAAAGGCGACTTAGAAAACGTTTTCATACGAGAAGTCTACAACACTAATAAGGTAAGCAGGAGAGGAGAAGGCTTCGCCAAGAAAGACATAGACGCCGCTGAGACGTTAACGGCGTATAAGTACACTCTTAGTTACCCTCAAAGATTAGAAGACTTCCAAAAAAGTATAAACGCGACGACTCTAGTAACGTATTATTATAATAATATTCGCTATGACGAGTCGAAAACAAACGTTGTGAGTTTTGAGAGTTACGCCCAACAAAACCGGACGTATGATTTGAAGCTCTCAACTGTTTTTGATGCTAAGACTTTTTATGAAGGCACGATTTACCCTGTGACTTACACGATAGTAAACAACGATGAAGAAATTCTTCGAAACCTCAAAATAATTCCTGGTAAACACCAATACTTAGACGTAATCGATAATGACGAAGTAGTAATCGAGGAGATCAAGCCGGGCGAGAAGAAAACAGCGACTATGTTTTTTAGATCCAAGAAAAACGACACTTACACTTTCCAAGCGAGCTTAGTGTTCTTTGATGAGTACGGATTCGAGCACGAAACGAGTTTTAGTGATAAAAAAATTTTGTTTTTAAACAACAACTTCGTCGGCCCGATAATCATAATGGAGACCAGCACCCCTTTAGAAAAAGAGTATTTCTTAGGAGACATAGTTAAGGTAACAACTAAGATATCTAATAAGGGAAGCGATCAAGCAAACCTCATAATTCTGAGTATGAATGGCACAAAGCACAGCGCGAATTTGATAAGTGGCGAATCAGCAACTCTTAATGATGAAGTACTAGTTGATAATTACAACAATATCACTCTTCTTAGAATAAAGGCGTATTACAATTATGGAAGAAGAATTTATTATGCTGCTTCAAACCAAGAAGTCTTAGAAGTCCACACACCCAAAAAACAAGAACAAGAAAAAGAAGAAATACTTGAAGAAGAAATATTAGAAGAAGACGTAGTAATCGATGACGAAAAAGAAGGTGCAGAAGGAGAAGAAGGAGTATCAGAAGATTTAAATAAACCAGGACTAATAAGCAGGGTAATACAAAGAATAAAAAACTTTTTTGATATGCTCAACGTTTTTAATAGAGAAGTAGGATAAAAAAACATTTTTTTTTTGGTGAAGAGGTGACGATTAATTGGCTTTTTTTGGATTATTCAAAAAAAAAGATGACTTCGATGACTTAATAAAAGAACCATTAGGAGAAGACCCCTTATTAGGAGCGCCAGGAAGCGAACCACCCATCGGAGGAGGCGGAGGAGGCGATCTTGGCGTGATGGATTTACCAAGTCAAGGAATGGGTGATAACCCTTCTGAGTTCAATGGTTCCCCTGATAGTCTTGGCTCATCTAATACTAGTGCTTCGACTCTGAGCTTAGGAGCACAGCCTAGTATGAGAGAAGACACCTTGCGAACACAGACGCAGATGCCTCAAGAAACCATGCCTCAAAACGATGCTTCTTCGAACACGGTCGCGTACCAAAAAGATTTTGAGTTAATAATAACAAAGCTTGACTTATTAAAAAGCACCTTGCAAAACATGGATAGTCGCCTCTCTAACATCGAAGAAAAAGTTTACGAAGAAAAAAGAAGAGACAGATGGTAAGAAAACATAGCAGGACTCGTATTTCTTTATTAATAATCTTAAGCGTTTTTTTCTTTGATCAATTAACTAAGTTGATAGTAAGGATTACTAACCCGAAAATTGACTTATATTTTTTCAAACTAGTATTTGTTAAGAACACGGGGAGCGCTTTTGGCTTGCTTCAAGGACAAAACACGTTTCTCATCTTCTTATCTTTGATGTTTGTTGGAGGCTTACTCTTCTTTTTTGATAAGGTATTATTAGAAAAAGATTACTATGCGTACGCCTTAATATTTGTTGGCGCTGTTTCTAACTTGTTTGATAGAGTTTTCTTAGGGTTTGTTACAGACATGATAAGTTTTGGGTGGTTCCCTGTTTTTAACGTAGCGGACTCCTCGATTAGCGTCGGCGCCGCGATAATACTTTTTTTCTTGGTAAAAGACGAATTCTTAAATAAAAAAAAGAAATAACTTCTATGTATGGTGTCTCGTTTTGAATGCGATAAAGTCAGGAGTTGTTCTCGTTGCGGGGGTTGCTGTGTTATCCGCGAAGATAAGAATCTTAAAACCATGGATGATTTGCAGATAAGAAAAAAGATTTTTGGAGACCACGGCGTACTCTACTCAAAGCCAACCTGGGAGTACACAATAAACATAACGCAAAAAGAAAAAAAGAAGCTGGAGAGCTTAGCGAAGACAAAAAAAGTAATGATTAGTATTAAGGCAAAGAAAAGAATTTTCGAAAACAACGAATTAGTAATACTCGATTACTATTTAGACCACGACACCTGCCCCTTCTACAACGAAAGAAAAAAGAGTTGTTTAATCTATGAAGATAGGCCAAAAATCTGCAAGGACTTCCCACACACAAAACCAAACCAAAAACATGATTACCCAAAACCAAACATAAATTTTGAAGAAGTATTAGAAAAAATAGAAAATGGTAGCGGGGAGTGGATTTGAACCACTGACCTCCGGGTTATGAGCCCGACGGGCACTCCTGGCTGCCCTACCCCGCTTTGAATTGATAGAATAGAAATCTTGAGTCATTTAAAAAGTTTACCATACAAAAACCTTTATAAACAATTAAAGAAGAGCTTTGAACAAACAAAAATAACTTTTTTTTGGGGGAGAAAAAAATGGTATATTTACAAATAGGGATAGGAATCTTAGTTTACTTAGCAGCAGGTTTAAGAGTAGTTAATCAGTACGAGAGAGGCGTGAAGTTCACGCTTGGAAGATACACTGGGATTATGAATCCTGGGTTAAGAATTGTTCTGCCAGTAATACAAGCTTGGCAAAGAGTTGATGTAAGGGTAAAAGCAGTTGACGTACCAGACCAGGACTGCATAACAAAAGATAACATAAGTGTTAATGTTAACGCCATAATTTATTATAAGGTTAGCCACGCGGACAAAGCAATACTAGAAGTTGAGAGTTTCAAGTTTGCTGTGAGTCAAATGGCTCAGACTACTATGAGAAACATTGTTGGAGAAGTAGAGCTTGATGAATTATTGCAGAACCGTGATAAGATTAGTGATAGAATCCAGCAAATAATTGATAAAGCTACTGATCCTTGGGGTATACAAGTTGACTCGGTTGACTTAAAAGACATAGTCTTACCTGCGGATATGAAGCGAGTCATTGGTAAACAAGCAGAAGCTGAAAGAGAGAAGAGAAGTGTTATAATCAAAGCTGAAGGAGAAGTAGTAGCCGCGACTAACATGGCTAAAGCCGCGCACACATTAAGCGGTGCTAACGGAGCTCTTCACCTAAGAACACTCCAAACACTAAACGACTTATCTAGTGATCAGAGTAACACAGTCATCATGGCTGTGCCACTAGAAGTCCTTAGGGCTTTCGAGAAGATAGGCGGAGCCAAGATAAAAACATAAAAAACACTATTTTTTTTTATTTCTTTCTTTTTTTTATGCGTATAGTCTTAGGATTAATAGTACGAAACCGCTTACTAAGGGGATGCTGATGTTATCATCTATATTGAATTTTTCTATTTCTATTATTTCGACCATCATCGCAGTTGTGCTTGCAAGAAACGCGTGGAGTACGGGCACAAAGAAACTAGCAGCGAGACCAGCTACTAACAAACCTGCTACGCTTCCTTCTATTAGTTTCTTCTCACTCAAAACCTTTATCTTTCTTTTCCCATAACGCGTTCCGATTACGTGGCTAGTACTATCCCCTAAAGCCAAGATGAGAATCGAAGCGATTACTATACCTTTGCTAAAACCACCAAATAATAACATGGTTAGATGAACGCCGACTAAGTAATTAATGCCGCCTAAGCCGATGTGCTTAGTATCTTCTCGCTCGAAGTGAAGAGCGAAGAACTTAACTATCTTGATCTCTTTTTTCTTATAGATAAAAAAGATTACCACAGCGGTTAATAAGACGTAAGTCATCTCCCTAACACCTAAGAAACCATGGTAGTAAAGAGTTGCGAACACTACTCCTAAAACGGCGTGGAATACTTGTCTTTTTATCTCAAGAGCTTCTTTGACCACGTCAGACACCAACCATATTTTTTTTCGCTTAACAGTATTAACTCCCCTATTATTAATCCGAGGATCGCGCCGAAGACTACGTCGCTAAAATAGTGAAGTCCCAAGTAAAGCCT
>JAAOYB010000043.1 GCA_018221135.1 Candidatus Woesearchaeota archaeon | reverse complement strand
TGCGTGCTACTAGTGCTGTTTGTATCTTCAAATGTGTATGTCTTATCATCGTGGCTTTCGTTTTCTTCATCGTATTTACAGACGGTGTTCTCATCTGTGATTATTACAAGTGTTGTGTAGTCTGTGTTTAGAACCCCACTTGGTTGCGCACTAAGTATTGTCGGTGTGATTGTGTCTATTGTAAAACTTATGGTTTCTGGATTGGTCATTGTGTTGTTTGCGTAGTCTTTGCAAAGAACATAGTAGTAATAGTCTGCGTCGCTTAGTATTAAGCCTTCTGTGTGCGTCGTGGTGTTAGTAGTGCTAAAAGAGTATGTCATAGAATCATAATCAGTGTTTGTAGTGTCGTACTTGCAGTCTGTGTTCTCATCAGTATATACTATTAAGTCGACGTTGTTTGTGTTTAGAACGCCTGTTGGCGCAGCGCTTATGATAATTGGGTCTTGTGTGTCATTAGCAGCGAAAACCAATAAAGGTGTTAATATTAATAGGATACTAGTAATTAGTATGAGCTTGGTGTTTTTTTGGCGTCTTGCCGCGTCGCGTTTTTTGGTTTTCATTTTATCTATGACTTGTGAGTAATCTCCACTCCTGCTGTTTGTTCTTATCTCTAAAAGGGATTCATATCTTTTTTTTGAGTGCTTCTAGGAGTTTCTTGTCTTTTTTGATGGCTTCTCCTATTGCGCTCTCAAAGTATTCGTTTAGTGTTATTCCTTGTAGAATAGAGATTACTTTTGCTTTTGTATGCGAGTCCTCGCTTAGCTTTATGTTTACGCGTTTCACTTTATCTTTGGCCATTACTAAAAAAATAACTAAAGCGCTTTATGACTTTTATGATAGTTATGATTTATATATTTTTCTAATAGAAATAATTATATCAATTTAGTAACTTATATGATTATTATTAGTTTTATGATAAAAATTCAAGTTTTTTTAGAGGATAAAAAAGTTTTAGAAATACTATTTCCTAGTTCTTTTCTTAGTTATTAAGAAAGTGATAAGGGTGCTTTTCCGCTAATATTTTCTTTGGGTTTTTGTGGGTGGGTGGGTTTTTTTCAAAGAAAGGGCATTATATGATTGTTCATTAGCGGAAAAACACACTTGATGAAGATAAAAAAAAATGTTGCGTGTTTCTTCGAGAAAAAAAAGTAAAAAAACGTAAAAAAAGACTCCTCATCAACGGGGTGTTAGGTTTTTTTGTCGGGGGTGTTGTGTGTGGAGGGGTTGTTTTCTTTAAGAAACAAGATTATTGTTTCGAAGTCTTTTCCTACGTTTTAATTATGATCAATATTTTCTCCTCTCGATCTTGCCTTTCTAAAAAACCTAGCCAAAGGTTTTTCTTATTAGGACATAACTAAGCTCAATTTTTCTTAGCTATACCCTCAAAAAATTGTTACCAACAAAACAAGAGTAGGATAAACTAGTATATAAATGTTTCGTTTAGTATACGAAAAAGTATACTAAGGTTACTTAATAGTATCAAAAAATAAGTAAAAAAATATGTAAAAAAATAAGTAAAATATATAAAGGATAGACGACACAGAATACTGTAATGTACAAATTCAAAAGAAAACTATACACCAGAGGGAGTAGTTTTGAGACCACAATCCCAATGCCAATCTTATTCTCAATTGACAAAGAAAAAAAACACAACGTCGTATTCGCATACGACTCAGAAAAAAATAGGTGGTACATAGAATTAGAACAAGAACAAAAAAACAAGACAAAACAAGGAAAAAATCATGATCCCAACAAAAAAGTTTCAAAAAACAAAGAGGTGAAACAGGGATAAAAAAACAAGTCAAAAAAAAAGTTTTAGGTGGGAAGAAAAAATGAAGAAAGGGAAAGAAACAACGAATTTAGTCCTATTGATAATAGCAACGATGACAATGCTAATAACACTAAGCATTGTTGCAGTTGCAGCCCCAATAGGACCAGGCACCGTAACAGATGTGTCAAGTGAGAGAAGAACAACACCAGGGTATTACCAAAGCGCCACAACAGATGCTTACGCAGGAAACGTAACATCAATGAACATAGACGCAATAACAATAACTAACGTGTGGCAAGGTTACTACGGTAATATCACAGGAACTATAGTATTAGCAAACAGCAACAACCAAACAATGTATGATTGGAACATAGGAACACCAACAGGAGAAGTATTTGCTTCTAATAGCAGTGACATAACCTGGGGCAGTATTGGATGTGCTAGCGAAGCACAAGCAAACAGCGAAGAAGATGGCTTAGGAATAGCTGAGACAGACGCGGACGGATTAAACGAGACATTCAGCAACTCAACACCACACAACCAATTCACTGTTGCTTCAAGAACGTTTACATCAGGGAATTGTCTTGCCACAAGCCTACATAATAGCACAAGCGACAAACAAGATAACCTCTTTACAAACGTGTTGTTAAGTGACGGAGCAGACATAGTATACACAGCATTACTAAACAATGACCAACTCGGCTTTGACAGCACCACACATGACTTCCAACTAATCGTAGCAGAAAACGGACAAGCAGGAGACACAACAGCAACAACATTTTATTTTTGGGTAGAAATATAAAGAATTAGAAAAAGGCTTTCCACCTTTTTTTATTTTTTTTATATTATTTATCTAAAAAAATTGGTGGAGAAAAAAGTAATTTGATATTAAGATGA
>JAAOYB010000042.1 GCA_018221135.1 Candidatus Woesearchaeota archaeon | reverse complement strand
TTTTACAAGCCGAACTCATCAACGCAAATAGTCAATATTAATTCGTTATCAGACGGTACTTATACGTATCCTTCATTACATAAGAGGAGTTATGATGTGATGATAGAGACTCTTAAGTACAACGCTAACGCGTACAACGTAACTATCAACCTAAAAGACTATGACATCACAGGCTGGGACGACGACTTAGAAATAGAGCACGTATCAATACAGGACGTGAGCGTAACTCAAGGAGACAACGACATCATAGCAGTAGCAGTAGAAACCCCGATAACTAATATTTCTGGCAACATCACTTTTGTCTTTGACAGAGCAGGAAGAGGGATAAAAGACATTAACCGAGTATACATCTATACGTGTAGCGACTGGGATTTCGCAGGCGTGGTGTGTAACACTAATTTCACACGCCTCACAAGCACAAGAAAGATCAGGATTGACGGTCTTGACAGCTTCACAGCTGACATAACTGGTTTCAGTGCTTTCTTGGTAAGTGAGTACCAACCACAATCAGCAAGCGTAGAAGACATCCCTTCAAGCCCCAGCGGAGGTGGAGGCGGAGGCGGAGGCGGCGTCACCGAAGAAGAATTAGCGCAGCAACTAGAATTCCTAAAAAGTGATACGTTATCAGTTGACACAGCGGAGATAAACAAAGAATTATACAACTCAGAAAGCGCTAGGGGCAAACTTCAATTATTCAACGACCAAAACGAGACCTTGCTAATAGAAATAGAGATAAGCGAAGAAATAAGTGAATTCATAAAGTTCGAATTAGACATCATAAGTTTAGAGCAAGGAAAAGAAATCGACATATTCTACGATATCACCATCCCTGATAATACGAGAAGCGGTGTTTACTCAGGCGAAGTCATACTAAAAAGCAGCATAGGAGACAAAAGAATCCCTGTTACTCTAAGAATCAATGAGAAAGCAGAACAACTACTAAACGTCGACTTAAACCCTTTAACCCCAAGTATTAGTCCAGGAAGAAACCTTGACATGCAATTAATAATCAATAACCCACTAGACAGAACAGTACTAGTAAATATTAGTTTAGCATTAAGAAACATCGCGTTTGAGACCATACTCGAACAAAAATACGCGGTTAACATAACCCCTGACGGCTTCATAGAAGACTACGCGTTTAGCATACCAACGGATTTTAGGCTTGGCGAGTACGACATCTTAGCAAACATTAATTACATGATAGGAACCCGCGATTACAATGTTAAGAGCAGAGAACCAGTCTTCATAACAGAGCCTTTCATGCAAATCATGTTCTTAGGCCTTAGAGTATGGGTTTGGATAACTCTTCTTAGCTTAGCAGGACTACTAGCATTCTCATATTATGAATTCAGAAAATATTTCGAAAGCAAGAAGAAGTATCACATCGCAATGCCTGACTTGCACCAACTCCCAAGACCTGGTCCGAGAAGTGCGTGGGTAGGAACACTCGCGGAGTCAAAGATAAGAACTTTTATTGATTTAGAAAAACTCATGATGCACACCATAGTAGCAGGTAGCACGGGTGGCGGAAAAACTATTGGTGCACAAGTAATAATTGAAGAAGCACTCAAAAAAGGGGTTGGCGTAGTAGTCTTTGACCCAACCGCGCAGTGGAGCGGATTCCTTCGAAAACTCGAAGACGAAAAAATGCTGAACATGTATCAAGGGTTTGGCATGGCAAGAACTGATGCGAAAGCGTTTAATGGAAACATCCGCCAAATCACTAATCCTAGAGAAGTAATAGACTTAAAACGCTATATTAAACCAGGGGAGATTCACATCTTTACTATTAACAAACTCGATCCTAAAGACATCGACGTATTCGTAGCTAATACTGTACGAGAAATATTCCACGCGAATTTAGAGGAGTCTCAAGAACTAAAAACTTTGATTGTCTACGACGAAGTTCACAGGTTGCTAAGCAAATTCGGTGGTAGCGGTGAGGGTTTCATACAAGTAGAAAGGGCTTGTAGGGAGTTTAGAAAATGGGGTATTGGCTTGTTATTAATCTCGCAAGTACTATCTGATTTTATAGGTGAGATAAAAGCTAATATTAACACAGAGATCCAGATGAGAACTCGTGATGAGGGAGACCTTGACAGAATTAAGAACAAGTACGGAGAAGAAATACTCAAATCAGTGGTTAAAGCATCAGTTGGTATTGGCATGCTTGAGAACGCCGAGTATAATAAGGGCAAGCCTTACCTAGTTAATTTCAGGCCTATACTGCACAATATTAGGAGGCTTAGCGATGATGACTTAGACAAGTACAACAAGTACAACGAATTAATCGATGACTTATCTTATCAGATTAAAGAGTTAGAAAAAGAAGGCCAGGACATCTTCGACTTAGAATTAGAACTTAACTTAGCTCTTAAGAAGCTTAAGAGCGGCGCGTTTAACATGGTAGACATCTATCTTGAGAGTTTAAAACCTAGGATTGAGGGTATTTGGACTAAGCTTGGAGTAGAAGTGCGCCACAGAAAAATAGAGTTAATCGACGAAGAACTAATCAAGAAGAGTGTTGAGTCAGCAAAAGAGTCAAGAGAAGAATACGAAAAAGAACAAAAAGAAGAAGAAGAAGAACAAAAAGAAATAGAAGAAGAAAAAGTTAAAGAAGAAGACGCACAACTCGACGAAGTTGTTAAGCAAAGAGTCCAAGAAGCAAAAGAACGCGACGAAGAAACAGAAGAAGTAGAAAAATATCTCAAAGAAGAAACAGAAAAGAAAACCAAAAAAGAAGAAAAGAAGGAAGAAAAACCAAAAGAGCACAAGAAAGAAGTTAAAAAAGAAAAAAAAGAATCTGAGAAAGAAGAAAAACACAAAGAAGAAAAACACAAAGAAGAGAAACCAGAAAAGAAAGAAGAGCATAAGAAAGAAGTCAAAAAAGAAGATTCAAGATCCCCTCTTGAGAAAATAAAAGATTACTATCAAGAAGTAGCCGACTTAATAAGTGAGACTGAGAAGAAGAAAGGCCCGATCCCCGTAGAGAAGTCAAGACTTAAAATTATACGTCAAGACGTAGAACTAGCAGGCGGTGCAACTAAGCAAAAAGAGATAGCAAAACTTAGAAAAGATTTGAAAAGCTTAGAAGAAGACGTAAAAACACAATACTAAAAAAAAGATATGCTTAGAAAAAGAATAAAAAAAAAATATTTTTTTCTTTGATTAGCACACAGTGCTTGGAGCATAGAGTCCTTCACTCGGACTGAAAACCCAATAACCCGCGCCAGGATCCAAATTACTACTGTGGGTTAAGTTGTTAATCCAAGAGTCAGGGTTGAGTGGCTCCCAATAACCTAAGAGGCTACTAAACTCGTTGCTATAGATGCTTTCTCCAAGGCTGTACAAAGCGCACCAAGCT
>JAAOYB010000041.1 GCA_018221135.1 Candidatus Woesearchaeota archaeon | reverse complement strand
TTCTCTTAAGTTAAATTTATAAATAACCCTCTTTTCTTCTCAATTCAGCATGAGTGATAAAACTCTTTTACAACCAGAAATAAACTTAGGATTAGTTGGTCACGTAGATCATGGAAAGACGACTTTAACAGAAAAACTTAGTGGTAAGTGGACTGATACGCATAGTGAAGAACTAAAAAGAGGCATTACTATCAGGCTTGGCTACGCAGACGTAATCATAAGAAAATGCTCAAAGTGTAAAGTAGTAACTGTTAAGAAAAGTTGTGATTGCGGTGGTAAAACAGAGGTTCTTAGAAAGATCAGCTTAGTCGACGCCCCCGGGCACGAAAGCTTAATGGCAACAATGCTTAGTGGTGCTACTATCATGGACGGCGCTCTTTTATTAATCGCTGCTAACGAGGAATGCCCGCAGCCACAGACTAGGGAGCACTTGATGGCGTTGCAAATCATGGGATTAAAGAAATTGATTGTTGTCCAAAACAAGGTTGACTCGGTAAGCGAAGAGCAAGCAATAAAAAATTATGAGCAGATTAAGAACTTCTTAAAAAACACTGAGTACGCAGACGCCCCGATCATCCCGGTTAGTGCGTTGCACGGAGTTAACCTTGATTCATTATTAGAATCAATTCAAAAAGTTGTTCCTACTCCAGATAGGAATCCTAAGATTGATCCTTTGATGTTTGTTGCTAGGAGTTTTGATGTTAACAAACCAGGGATTATTCCTGAAGGATTAGTTGGTGGAGTTCTTGGCGGCAGCCTAAAACAAGGAATGTTAAAAGTCGGTGATGAAATCGAGCTTAGGCCTGGCAGGATAATAGTTGAGAATAACCAGCAAGTCGCAAAGCCTATTAAGACGAAGATAACCGCTCTAAAAACAGGCGGTAAAGATGTTAAAAGCGTCGGCCCTGGTGGTAGCATCGGTGTTTTGACAAGTCTTGATATGAGCATTGTTAAAAGCGATAAATTAACAGGGAACATCATAGGGTTGCCTGATAAGCTTCCTCCTGTTTGGTACGACTTAAAACTTGAGGTTAACTTGCTTGAAAGAGTTGTTGGCTCAAAAGAAGACTTAGTAGTTGACCCTATAAAGATGGGAGAAGTATTAATGCTTAATGTTAACAGCGCCGCAACAGTCGGCGTAGTAAATAACCTTGGAAAAAAAGAAGTTAGTTGCAAACTAAAACTCCCCATATGCGCTGAGCATGAGAGCAGAGTAACTATAAGTAGGAGAGTTGGGACAAGATTCAGACTTATTGGTTATGGAATAATAAAAAAATAGTTCTTATATATTAATTCTGATTAACTACTCGAAAAAAATGGTTGATGAAAAATTAAGAGTAGCTATCCTTGTTGAGGGTTTGGGTAACTTGACTTATGCGCTAGACGCTTTTATGACAACCGATTTTTTTTATTACGCACAACCTGTTGAATTAATAGAAGAACTAGAAGCAGGAAACCCTAAAGGATTAGACTTAGTTGTTAGCCAAGAAACCTTTCTTGAAGTTCCTATGAGCAAATTATTAAAAGACACGCTAAGGAGAAGAGAAGAAGATTTGGATGCTTTAAGCGATGAGTATCACGAAGCAATGTTTGAACAAACATCTCCAGGTAGATTTACTATTATTCCTCCAACCGAGGAAGATGTTAAACGAGTTCAAGAAGAAGCAAAAAGAATTTATGTTGATTCTTTTCAGATGCACTTAGCTCGTAATAAGTTTTATCATGAAAACGCGCCTAGCTCGGCAGAAGTCTCAAGGATAATTCATACATACACTCCTGATGTATTAGTTTTTAGCGCTGATAGATATTATCCAGAAGACGTCGGTGGGTTGGTGGGAGTCTTGGATTTGTACAATTTTCCTTTGCTTGAAAACCTTCAAGGAGTTCTCGAATCAGAAGAAGTGATAAAGTCTATTAGGAAAAGAGACGGCGAAACTTTATTGCAAACTAAGAATCCTAACTTAACTTTTTTTGAGAGTAGTTTCAGAAAGAACCACCCAGGGTACTTTAGAACTCAAAGCTTTAGTACAGAGTCAGATACTCCTCATAGTATTTCTGAGCTACACTAGGATTATTTATTATGATGATGTTCTCATCGTTTCTCTTAGTTCCTGCGTTTGTAGGGTTGTAACTCCCAAGAATAACGGTTTGGTTATCGATTATGAAAACTTTGTGATGCATGTTATACTTATTATTATCTTTGTAAACAGTTACACCACCGCTTTTTAAGTCATCGTGTTTGTTGTAGCTAAAACTTGTTCGTTTAGACTCAAAAACTCCGCTCACTACTAATCCCTCATTTTTTTTGTTGATTAAAGCATCGCTTATGCTTTGGTCAGTGAAACTAAAAGTCATAAAATAAATGCTTTGTTTTGCTTTGTTAATCTCACCTAATACTTTTTGTCTGCAACCATCATCTGGGCAGAAAAAGTTTTGGATGATGTAATTATTAAAATTGATCTTAGTGTGCTTTGTTGGGATGCCTCCTCCGTAAGTATTACTTTTTAATTCGTTGAATTCTTCTAAGTAATTAATCGCTAAGTACTCAGATTCAATGATGAAAACGTTGTTGTTATTTTTGTAAGCGCCGTTACTAGTCGGGTTAAAACTCCCAGTCATCACGGTTTGCGCATCGAAAACACAGAACTTGTTATGCATTAAAGCACTGCTGTAACCAGTCAGGAAACCACTTATTTGGTTTTGGTCTTCTATTATTACCTCTGCGTTTTTTTCTTTTAACGCAATTATTATTTCTTCTAAGTCTAAGTCGTATAACGAGCACTTAATATCAGATGATACTCTTATCAAATCAAGGAAAACAGCCGTGCAATTAGTTTTCGGACAAAAAAATATTTTTGGTTCAGCGCCTGTCTCGCTGGGTATTTCGAAGACTACATCGTTGATCATCTTGGTTTGTTCGCACGCACCAAGAAAAATTAATAGGGTTAATATTATGAATGTTTTCGTCCTCATTTTTTAGTCAGTGCTTCTTTTGTTTTTATTATGCTGTTCATTGTTTGAGGATGTTTTTTTTGCATCTCAGAGATGAATTTATCAACTATTGCTTCATCAGTTTTCTTTGTTTGTTTCGTGTATGCCACCTTATTTTTTTTAAGGTATTCTTCGCATTCTTTTCTTGTTATAGTAGAGATTGGTTTAATAATGTGTTTCTCTTCTAATACTTTTTTGTTTTCGAACCATTCTAACAAATAATTCTTTGATTCATCCTCTATTGTTGTGGGAATTGCTAAGGAAGTCTTAGTTGTTAGCTTCGGAGTCTTTTTTAGGATTCTTACTTTTATTGTTGGGTCTTTTATTATGTTTTTTAATAAAAGAATTAAGGCTTGGGTCTCTAATGAGTCTGAGTTTTTAATTATTATAGACGCGTTTTTTTTGATTAGTTTCTTGGTTCTTATTTGTTTTCTAACTTTTTTTTCTATGTCTTTTTTTCTGGTTTTCATCGTTGTTTATTGTGGTTAAAGGTTTTATTATATAAAACCACAACAAATAGTGTTACTATTTTACAATAATGAAATAACAGAAAACTTTAAATATAAGTATTCTATTCCTGAGTAGTAACAACTAATAGTTTTTTAGTGTCACCTCTTTTTCCCTGCAGAAACCTCCTTCCTTCGGGCAAGGAGGGATCAGCAGGGTTTTAAATACCAAAAAAGAATTCTTATACAAAAAAATGAGTTTAGAAGTATTAATAACAAGGATAAAAAACGAAGAAGACCTAAAAAAAGTTGTAAGCCTAGCTAGAGAAGATAGAGATATCATTTTGAGTTACAGAAACGAAGATCAAAAAGAACAATTCATAACAGAACAATACGACACGCATTCAGACATCTTCTTAGCAGAACAAAACCAAAAACCAGTAGGGTACGCAGTAATAAATCCTGAACCTAATGAATTATACAAAGTAGAATACATATACACTAATCCAGAAAGCAGAAAAAGTAGTGTGGCAAAAAAATTATTGATAGAAGCCATGAGTCACATAAGAACATACTCAGACCAATCAGAAGTATACGCCGTTATAGGATTTCATAATAGGAGTAGCAGAAAACTTTTCGAATCTCTTGGTTTTACTATGAGAAAACACGGTTCTCATATAAGAGCAACAAAGAATTTTGGAGACAGAAAAGAAACCACTCTGCCTAGAGATTCATTATGGTAACTCACTCACTTTTTCTTTAGAAAAAAATATGCTTTACGCTTTTTCTTAGACTTTTTGTTTAGGTTAAAAACTAACAAGGATATCAGTGCGACAAAACTAGCTCCGGTGATTAGGCCGAAACCAAAGAAGACGAAGTACTCAGTAGGAACCAAAGAAAAAAAACTGGTTTGTGATTGTGGTTCTTTCTCAAAATAAATGCTTAAGTCACTCATACTAGCAGCGTACTCCAAGTAGAGCAACGCGCTGAAAGGCTCATCAAATCTTAAGCTCTCAGCGTAGCTAAGATAACTATAAGCTAAGATTGGGAAAACACCTTTTTTTACGTTGTTATCAATGCTTCTCTTTGCTATCAAAATCTTTTGGTCTATTAATTCTTGGACGTCATCAAAGCCGACGTTAAGAGTTGATAATAATAATTCCATATCGCTTTTTGTCTTAATCGCTTTGAAAAGGCAAAGAGCGTAATCCCCCCTATAATAATGATCGTAGCCTAAATCAAGTTTTTCTCTGCTGCTACTAAAACCTGTTAGGTATGTGTCAACATAGTTTAGGTAACCTTCGACTTCTCTTAGTTTCTCTAAGCAACTACCAAGAAGCGCGTCGTCATCAAAGACGAATTCCTCGTTTACTTCCAAGTCAAAGAACTCACTCCAATACTCAGCGCTGTTCAACCTCATAATACTGTATGCTAAGTCTGCTCTGTCACTACTCGTAATGTTAGAAGTATTAATGCTAAAGAGGCTTTGAGCAGCTTCGCTTAGCCTCTCTCTTGTGATCATAAAAGCTTGCAAGTCAGTAAAACTCCGGATTCTTTTCTCATCGATTTGATTTAAGAATATAAGATATTTCGTTGAAGCATTAAGAAGTTCCTCATTTAATTCTGAGTCGTTAAGCAACTTCATCCTTTGAGTCTCAAGCCTCGTCGCCGCGCCAAAGCAATAACTAGCAGCGCTGTAAAAATCGTTTGTGTTAGTCTCATTAATGCTCTTGTTATATAGTGCTTCACTACTATTAATAACAGAGGAATTAGTATTATTATCATCTTTTAAAAAGATTAGTAGGTTATTTGCGTCGTCGCATAAGTTTTCTGAGATGCTCTTCATAGCTTCGGTGTACGTCTTGCTTGGGATTATTTCCACGTCAGGTTTTGGTATCCCACCAAAGACGTCTAAGTATAAGTCATCAAAGCTAAAAACCTCTATTATCTCAACGTCGTACTCCTCTGATAAAGTTGTGATATTAGTCCCATTAAGATTGTGTATTTTGGGTATGTACACAGTAGTTATCCCTTTTTTTGTCGCGGCTTTTACTTTTTCTTCTATTCCCCCCACTGGCCCGATGAGACCTCCGCTGCTTATCGTTCCTGTCACGCTTATACTTCGAGGGATGAGTTTGTCTTCTAGCATCGCCGCTGTTAAGAGTGCTGTGGCGGCTCCTGCGCTAGGCCCCCCAATTATTGTGCTACCTGCTTTTATTGTGTAGAAAAAGTCGTATTCGTCGCAGTCTGTGTTTGTGTAGTCGCACGCTACTTGTTTTGCGTACCTAGTCGTGAATTGGGTGTCGAGCTTGGTGAAAGGGTACGTGTCGATGAAGACTCTGCCGCTACCTGGTTTTATATCGATGAAGAGGTCTGCTACGCTTCCAACAAAGACGTCGTCATCGGTTTCGCTAACAGCTAATAAGTAAATCTTGCCACTCCCATGATACGCGAAGACAAAAACTGAAGATAACAATAATAAGATGCTAATAATGAATAAACTTTTTTTTGATTGCATAACAAGAAAACAGGATAAAGTAATAATTTAAAAACTTTTTACTTTTTCTTCTTCTTTTTTTCTTTGAAGTCTTCTTTTAAGGGTCCGTCTTTTATTCGCTCGGTGTAGTGGCACTTAGGAAAAGTTGTGCAGCCAAGGAATTTTCCGTACACACTGTTTCTAATCATTAATGGATTCCTGCATTTCGGGCATTCTTTCTCGATTTTGCCATTCTCTAATTCTATTTCTTCTTTTCTAGCCTCAGGATCCGTAGGCATTCGAGTTGGGCACTCAGGGTTGATACAAGCAATCATTGGTTTCTTCTTAGCCCTCTTAATTAATACCATGGGGAAACTGCACTTTTCGCAGTCTTTCTTGGCAGGGCTGAAATGCCCGTTTGAAGGAAGGTTGAATGTGACTTTGCAATCAGGGTACTTATCACACGCCACGAAGTAACCATATTTTCCTCGCTTAATAGTAAGGGTTCCTTTGCACTTCTTGCAAGGACCGAGTTGCGTGGCTTCAAGCATGGTTTCCTTATTAGCCTCGGCTAATTCTTTGCCAATAACTTTTTCTTTGCTCTTAAAATCAGTTAGTATCTCGCCCAATACCTTCTTAGCCTTGTTAATCACGCCGTCATGAGTGTGCTCTTCTTTTCTTATTAATTCCATTTCTTCTTCGAAACTATTAGTGAGTTTCTCATCGAGGATTAATGGGCTGTATTTGTCAAGGACGTCAACGGTTTTAATCCCGAGCTCCGTGGCGACGATGCTTTTGTCTTTGATGTAACCGCGATCATATAAGTTCTCGATTATCTGGGCTCGTGTGGATTTGGTTCCGAGGTTTCGTTTTTCTAACTCTTTTATTATGCTCGCCTCGCTGTACCTTCCTGGGGGCTTGGTCTCTTTAGCATCTAAAGATATCTTATCAACGTGAACATTTTCTTTTTCTAAGAATCCGGGTAGTTCTTCTTCTTTTTGCATGACGAAACGCCCGTATAACGCGTGCCAACCCTGCTCAATGGTTCTGGTTCCTTTTACTATGAAACCTTCATCTTTTACTAATATTCGAACAGTCATGGTTTCTCGCTTAGCAGGGTCTCCGAAGACTGCGAAGAAACGCCTAACTATTAATTCGTAGACTTTTTGTTGTTGCTCATCAAGTTTTTTCTTATTACCTGTAGGGTAAATCGCTGGGTGAGCCTCATCGGTTTTTGCGCCTTCATTAGGGATTAACTTTCCTTTTTTTAGTAGGTAATCGCAATCTTTTTTGAAATCCGGCTGAGCAGAAAGCTTTGTTAATATGTTTTTGAAGCCTAGAATCGCTGGGAGTTTTTGACTGCTAGTCCTAGGATACGAGATTAGTCCTTCGATGTAAAGGCTTTGCGCGATGTCCAAGGTTCTTTTTGGGGTGTAGCTAAGTGTTCGGTGAGCTTCTATTTGAAGTGTTGTCAAATCAAAAGGGGTAGGGGGTCGTTGGGTGCTCTGGTTTTTCTTAACACTATCAACTACGCCTTTCTTCTCTGCTTTTACTTTGTCGTATACTTTTTTGGCTTCGCTTTCTTTGTCGAATTTGTCGGCTTCGTGCAAGCCATCAAAAACAGTTTTTTCTCTTTTTCCTGTTAGGCTTATCTGCCAGAACGGAACAGGCTTAAATTTCTGTATCTCTTTTTCTTTATCAACAATGGTTTTTAGCGCGGGTCCTTGAACTCTACCACTGCTTAGGACTCTGAAACCCCCGCCGCCTGCTCTCATACTAAGAGTTAAGGCTCTTGAGAGATTGATTCCGTATAACCAGTCGAGTTCGTGTCGCGTAACGCCGGCTCTGACTTGGCCTTTGATAAGATGCTTACTCGCCTCAGCGTAACTCTTAACTAAATCATGCTTGGTAAGAGTTGAGAACTTCATACGCCTAGCGTCGCTTTGCTTACAAGCATATTTTATTATGTTGTAACCTATGACTTCTCCTTCGATGTCATAGTCTGTTGCGACAGTGTATTTATTAGCGTCTTTTGCTAGTTTTTTTAGTAAGTTAAGATACTTAGAAGTATACGCGCTTTCTTTATTAGCCTTAGATGACTCCACCCACTTAGTCTCAAAAATGGGGTACGTCCAACCGTTTTTGCCCTTGTCTTTTTCTACGACTGTGTAGAGGTGTCCTACAGCGCAGCCCACAACAATGTTTTTACCGCCGTGTTTTATCTCGTAATAAACTGCTCCGCCCACATTTTTCTTGGTTGGTTTAGAATCGCTAAGCGCCTCAGCGATTTTATTAGCTGCGCTTGGCTTCTCAGTAATAATTAATTCGTAACTCATAAACCTTAAAGAAATTACCTTCCTTATAAAAACTTTTTGTCTAAGAACTACTTGCCGCAACTAGTTTTGGTATTAGTTCTTTTATGATGCTCTTGGCAAGCCTCGCAATCACCACGAATATCGCAATACTTACTTAGGCAACTACACTTAGAGCTCATCTTATTTTTCTGGGATGATAATCCAAGCCGCGAAGTACACGATTACTCCAGGCACTATTCCTGTGATGAAAGTTAGTAATACCCAGATGAGTCTTATAATCGTTGGGTCTGTGCCGCTGTAATCTCCTATCCCTGCGCAGACACCCGCAATCATTCTGTCAGTGCTGCTTCTAAGCAACCTTTTTCCTTTAAAACTTTTTTTCTTCGTCATTTTCTTCTCCGTGCTAGGCCTTACGAATATGAAGTAAGCCGCGGCTCCAAAAACGCAGAACAGTATTATTATTAGCAGCCATACTAGTTTATCACTGCCGCTTAGTTTCGGGTTGACTAAACACGCAATCACTGCGAGGACCCAAAAACCAGTTATTAATAGTACTAATAGTATAACTGATAACACTATTGCTGGAACCAACAAAACTAATTCTTCAAAAGCCATTTTTTATGAAACCTTAAAACACTATTTTATTTATAACACTTACTAAAAACCAATAATAACTACTTTAAAATAGTTTATAATAG
>JAAOYB010000008.1 GCA_018221135.1 Candidatus Woesearchaeota archaeon | reverse complement strand
TAGAACAAGCAACTCTAGCCAAAAAAAGAGAGTTTGATGAAGCATTCAAACTAATAAACCCAGAAGAAGAAACAACCATCATCGAGAAGATAAAAAGAGAAGGATATAACCACACAAAAGGAGGTCGGTATCACCACATCATAGGAGACAACGACAAAGGACGCGCAGTAAAGATCCTAATTGGTTTATACAAGAAAAAAGACGAAAAAACCGTGAGCGTCGCGGTAGGGGATTCAAGTAATGATTTTGAAATGCTAGACGTAGTAGACCTCCCTATTTTAGTGCAGAAAAAAGACGGTTCTTACGCTTCACCAAAAGAAGAATACAATAAGATAGACGGTGTTGGGCCTGAAGGATGGAATAAGGCCATAATTGAGGTGTTTACTTGATAAACAAAAAAAAAGCTGATAACATATACAAGAAAAGCATAGAAGTACTAAAAAAAGTACAACTAAGAAACGGGGGCTGCCTAGCAACCCCGAAAGGAGAGAGATACCCATACGTTTACCCAAGAGACCACGCAATAATACTCTTGGGCTTCCTAAGTGCAAAGCTCTACAAGAACGCCAAG
The DNA here is from genome assembly GCA_018221135.1 of Candidatus Woesearchaeota archaeon. GTDB lineage: Archaea > Nanobdellota > Nanobdellia > Woesearchaeales > BM511 > JAAOYB01. The sequence goes on along the minus strand of JAAOYB010000008.1, from coordinate 2,080 downwards.
AAAGGACTAGAATTCGTCTTAAAAACCCAGCTTGAAAGCGGAGCTTTTCCTCAAAGAATAGACCAAGACGGAAGCGATGCTTCTTACAAGCCCATCCAGATAGACGGAACTGGTCTAGTACTCTACTCTTTTTACAAATATGTCGAGGAAGCAAAGGATTACGACTTCGCTCAGAAGTATTGGGAGCAAGTCAAAAAAGCTGTGAATTATATCATAAGTCAGATTTACCAAGACAGATACTTAATATTTACTCCTAATAGTATTCATGAATTCCCCCCAACAGAAGCAGGTCTTGAGATCTGGGCGAACTGTATTTGTTGCGAAGCACTTTTCTTGATGCATGACTTAAGTCATAAAGTAAGTCACCGCCATGATGAGTGGAAAGAACACGCAGTAAAGATAAAAGGAGGAATACTAAAATACATGTATAACACGAGGATAAAGGCGTTTATCAAAAATATTAGAGTAAAAGAGAGTAGCAGCGTACTCTTCGACGTCGACGCTTCTCAGTACGCGATAGCGGACTACGAAATCCTACCAGATTATGATCCTAGAGTCAAAAGCACTGTTAAGAGGATAGAAAAAGAGTTATGGAACAAAGACTTAGGAGGCCTTTGTAGGTATCCAAAGTATGAAGGACGAAATAATGGTGGTTGGGGTCCTTGGCCGCACTTTACATTAATGATAGCACGCCACTACATAAGGATTAAGAACCAAGAAAAAGCTGATGAATACCTTAAGTGGGTGCTTGACATCTCATACAAAGATTATTTGCCTGAACACATCTCGACTGTTTCTGAGTTCGAGGAGTACGTCCACGATTTTACCGAAGCGAGCCTTCTTAGAAAAGACAGATTAATACTAATCGAGAACGCGAGAAAACACCCTTACTTTAAGCGTAAAGGCGTAGCTTATATCACGACGCCATTGGCGTGGCCTCACGCAGAGTTCATACGAACCTGGAACTTGTACAAACAAACATTTCTTTAAGATTAAGCGATAAGTTTATATATCACAAGTTTTACAACTTTTAATAAATACTAAAAATAGTGAATTTTGTAAAAGATGAAAGTTTTTGAACAAGAATTTTTAGAATTCCTAGAAGGAGTATACAAAAGCTTCGGCTTCGACACGCTAAGCGCAAAACTATACTCAACACTCTTTCTTGAGCCAAGCGACGTCTCAATGGAAGACTTATCAAAAAGAACAGGTTATAGCTTGGCCTCTATCTCAAACAAGATGAAACTAATGGAAGGCGTAGGAGTAGCCAAAAGAATAAAAAAACCCGGCTCAAAAAAGGTTTATTACTTTGTCGAGAAAGACATGATAAAAATACAATTCCAAAAAATGAAAGCTCTCTCTGAAAAAATGTTTGAACCAACAAAAGAACTCCTGCCAAAAATAGCCAATATCAACAAAAAAGAAAAACTAAGCACCTCAGACAAAGAAAAAGTAAAAATAATAAAAAAGTTCTATGAACAAATGCTACAAATGGAAAAAGCCATGGAGAAATTTTTAGAAGCGCTAGAAAAATGAGAACTAAAGAAATAATAATCAGTGTAGAGAACGTTTGGAAAACATACGAATTAGGAGAAGTAGAAGTGCACGCGCTTCGAGGTCTTAATATCAAAATTAAAAAAGGGGAATTCGTAGCCATAATGGGTCCATCAGGCTCGGGTAAATCGACTGCGATGAACATGGTAGGCTGCCTTGACGTGCCAACAAAAGGCCGAATAAAACTCTTAGGCGAAGACATCTCAACCTTGCACGAATCAGACCTAGCACAGATCAGAGGCCAAAAAATAGGTTTCATCTTCCAAAAATTCAACTTGATAAATACATTAACAGCAAAAGAAAACATTACCTTGCCATTAATGTTTCAAGGGGTAAGCATACAAGAGAGAGATAAGAGAGCAAAAAACCTCTTAACATTAGTCGACTTGCAAGACAGGATGAATCACAAGCCAAACGAGTTATCAGGCGGAGAACAACAAAGAATCGCGATAGCAAGAGCGCTTGCCATGAAACCTGACGTAATACTTGCAGACGAGCCAACTGGAAACCTTGACACGAAAACAGG
>JAAOYB010000007.1 GCA_018221135.1 Candidatus Woesearchaeota archaeon | reverse complement strand
TGGCTTACCCTCCTAGGAATATTTATAGGCATAGCTGCGGTTGTCTCACTCATAGGCCTTGGTGATGGCTTAAAACTCGCTATAAACTCACAATTCGGCGTGTCTAGTACCTCGGTAATCACAATACAAGCAGGAGGAATCGGCGCCGCCGGCCCTCCTGGTAGCGGGGTTGTTAATCCTTTAACAGTTGATGACGCTGATGAAATCGAGAGATTAAGCACTGTTGACAGCGCGCTTATAAGAATTCTTGAAACAGGAAGCTTAGAATTTAATGACCATTTAATATTTGGTTTTGCCATGAGTATTCCTGATGGCGATGATAGACGCTTTGCTTATGATGTCTTAAACCTTGACACAGAAGAAGGTCGCCTCTTAAAAGATGGCGACACAAACAGAGTGGTTCTTGGTTACAACTTCTTAAACAATGGCGTTGGTCTCGAAAAAGCTGTGCACGCAGGCGATACTGTTTTAGTACAAGGCAAAAAATTCGAAGTCGCTGGGATAACTGAGAAAAAAGGAAGTTTCATCTTTGATAACGTTGTTCACATGAACGAAGAACCATTAAAAGACCTTTTTGGCGTAGGTGACGAAGTCGATATCATCGTTGCGAGAATTAAAGATAAGAGTTTGATGGACAAAGCAAAAGAAGATATTGAGAGCTTGCTTAGAAAAACAAGGGATGTAAAAGTAGGAGAAGAAGACTTCTCAGTTGAAACCCCAGAAGCAATTCTTGGAAGTGTTAACAGCGTCTTGACAGGCGTACAAGTATTCGTCGCTATGATTGCAAGTATCTCTATTATCGTTGGAGGCCTCGGAATTGTGAACACTATGCTTACATCTGTTCTTGAGAGAAGAAGCCAAATTGGTGTTATGAAAGCGATAGGTGCAAAGAACAGCGATATTTTCATGCTCTTTTTTTTCGAATCAGGATTCCTAGGATTAATTGGTGGAGGGATAGGTGTTGTCGTAGGAACTCTTGTTTCTTATTTTGGAACAAGATGGATAACTGACTTTTTTGGATCATCAGCTACTCCTAAGATAAGTTTTGCGCTAATCTTTTTCGCGCTTCTTGGAAGCTTCGTGATAGGCTCAATAGCTGGTATCGTCCCTGCGATGAGAGCAGCGCGCCAAAACCCTGTAGATGCACTAAGAGGATAAAATAAGATGTTAGAATTAGAAATCATGAAATATTCGCTTCAAAACCTTTGGGCGAGAAAAAGCAGGAGTTTTCTAACAATTCTCTCAATATTTATTGGTATAGCAACTATTTTCATCTTTATTAGTTATGGTTACGGTCTTTACAATTATGTTGGGACAATCGCAGCTGAGACTGGTGTTGACAAATTCATCGTTCAAGCAAAAGGTGGAGGCGCGCCAGGTATCGACAGCGCGTTTAGGTTAGAAGACAAAGACTTAGAAGCAATAGAGAAAACTAGAGGAGTCAAAGAAGTCACAGGATTCTATCTTAGTGTTGTTGAGGCAAAACAAAAAAGTGATTCTGCTTACGTTTTCGCTATGGCTTTTGAGCTCACATCCACAAACATACAAATGATTCATAGCTTAATGACAGTAGATGTGTTTAAAGGAAGAGAGTTCAAAAAAGGAGATCGTGGTAAAGTCATGCTTGGATACAATTACCAATTTGAAAACAAAATCTTTGAAACAGGACTTGAACTCTCTGATAAAATAATAATTAATGATGTCAAATATGACATTATTGGTTTCTGGGAAGAAATTGGTAACCCCGGCGATGACGCAAACATATATTTTAACATTGATGACTTCGAATTATTATACCCTGACGAAGACTTGTCTTATGGGATGTTCATTGCGAGTGTTGATGATTACACAGAGATAGACACAACTGTTGAGAGGGTCGAGAAGAACTTGCGTAAAGTTAGAGGCCAAGAAGAAGGAAAAGAAGACTTCTTTGTACAAACATACGCTGAGTTAATCGAGCAGTTCGGCATGGTTTTAAACATAGTTATAGGATTCATCATCTTAATCGCCTTGATAAGCGTGGTAGTAAGCGCTGTGAACACTGCTAACACAATGGTTACAAGCGTCCTTGAAAGAACTAAAGAGATAGGAATTATGAAAGCGATAGGCTCAAAAAGAAGCACTATTCGAAACATTTTCTTATTCGAATCAACTTTTCTAGGGTTAATCGCGGGAGTCTTAGGAGTCTCGTTTGGGTGGTTCGTCTCCGACTTAGGAGGCAAGATA
>JAAOYB010000040.1 GCA_018221135.1 Candidatus Woesearchaeota archaeon | reverse complement strand
TTTTTCTTGATTACATTTAAATATACCACTACATTTTTTTAAGTTTACTAAAATGGCTAAGATAAGTAAAGAGAAGTGGAAGATTTATGGAAACGTCTTTGATGCATACACATTAAGGCTTTTATTTAAATTATCTTCTCAAGGACACTTCGAAGAATTAGCAAGCCCTATAGCGCTTGGTAAAGAAGCCAATATATTCACAGCGAAGACAAAAAACGACGAATTAGTAATAATTAAGATTTATCGTTTAGAAAACTGTAATTTTAACAAGATGTATGATTATATCAAAAGCGACCCTAGATACATGAATCTAAAAAAACAGAGAAGAAAAATAGTTTTTGCTTGGACGCAGAGAGAATACAGAAACTTACTTCAGGCAAGACAAGTAATAAGTGTTCCAAAACCAATAACAATAACTGATCACGTACTTGTTCTTGAAATGATAGGCAAAAAAACACCTGCTCCTCAACTAAAAGACAAGTTACCAAAGAACAAAGAAGAATTCGCAGAAAAAATAATTATTAACATGAAAAAACTCTACGAAGCCAACTTAGTCCACGGAGACCTAAGCGAGTTCAACATCTTAAATTTCGAAGAAGAACCGGTCTTTATAGATTTTAGTCAATCCACAACTAAGAAAGACCCTAATTTTGATGAATACTTAGATAGAGACATAAAAAACATAGTTAGGTACCTAAACAAAACAGGAATAAAAATAAGTATAGAAGAACTAACAAAAAAAGTGGTTTCTTAACCAACACGTATTTAAATAGTGTTTTTTTCTTTTTTTCTTTATAATGGAAGAATTTTCGTATGAGTTAAAAATTCCAAAAGACAGAATCGCTGTGTTAATAGGAAAAGACGGAGAAACAAAAGAAAAAATAGAGAGTAGTACTAATACAAAAATCGACGTTGATTCTAAAGAAGGAGAAATAACTGTTATAGGAAAAGAAGCACTAAGCCTATACACAGCAAGGGAGATAATAAAAGCCGTAGCTAGAGGGGTGAACCCAGAAATAGCGCTTGAACTCTTAAAACCAGATCATTCTTTTGAACTAATAGATATTAATCAATACGCTAAAAACAAACAAAACCATTTACAAAGAATAAAAGGGAGAATAATTGGAAGAGAAGGAAAAACTAGACAGATAATAGAAGAATTAACAAACACTCACATATCAGTGTATGGAAAAACCGTGTCGATAATAGGGGAGTATGAATGGGTAACAACTGCGAAAAGAGCAGTTGAGAGCCTAATAACTGGGAGTCCTCATTCATCAGTGTATAAGTGGTTAGAAAAGAAAAGACAGCAATTAACAAAAGAAGAATATGAACAAAAAGACAAAAACTTTTTAAAAAACGGCGTAAGCTTATAAAAATATAACATGGCAAAAAAGAAAAAAAGTAGGAATAGGAACAAAAAAAACATAGCAAGAAAACACGCAGAAGTAATAGAAGCGCCGAAAAAGAAAAGTTCTAATCTAAAAAGTAAGATAAGAGAATTCTATTTTAGAGAATACAAAAAACTACTCATAATACCCTTTACGATACTATTAATATCCTTTATATTAATCGGGATAAAAATAGTTAATACAGGTGACTTCGTAGAAAAAGGAGTAAGCCTAAAAGGGGGGATTAGTTTCACCATAAACACAGAAACAATAAGTCCAGAAGACTTAAGAAACACACTTATTAACGAGTATGGACAAGTAGATTTATCAATAAAAAAAATAACTGGTGCCGGCAGACAAATAGCGTTGATAATTGAGACGTCAGAACTTGATGATGAAGAATTAACAAGTTTTCTAAAAAAAGAATACGCTCTCTTAGATGATAACATCACTTTTGAACAAACAGGAAGCGCATTAGGCGAGAGGTTCTTTAAACAAACAGCTATGGCCGTACTTGTTAGTTTTTTCTTTATGGGAGTCGTGGTTTTCTTATACTTTAGAAATTTCATACCATCAATTGCTATAATACTCGCTGCTTTTAGCGATATGGTAGTTACCTTAGCGATATTTAACGTATTAGGCTTTAAACTAACAACAGCTGGGATAGCAGCGTTTTTGATGCTTATAGGTTACAGTGTAGACACAGACATACTACTATCAACAAGGGTTCTTAAAAGAAGAGAAGGAAGCGTAGATGACAGAATAATAAGCGCTTTAAAAACAGGGGTTATGATGAACGTAACAACAATGGCTGCAGTAATAGTGGCGCTATTGATAAGCGAATCAGAAGTCTTAACCCAGATAATGACAATCTTACTCATAGGATTACTAGTTGACATGATTAATACTTGGATACAAAACGTAGGAATACTAAAATTGTACTTAGAAAAAAAGAAAGGATGAAAACAGTATGAGAACAGAAATTAAACAAATACTAAAAAATACACGGGTAATAATATTATTTGTGTTCTTATTACTAGCAATAATATCTATTCATCCAAGCCCAAATAATACGGGCGTCATAATAAAAAGCGTGGTAAAAAACGGACCAGCAAACCTAGCAGGAGTACCTAATCCTAAACCACAAGCAACTCCTTTATCAAAAGAAGTAATACAAGTAATAAACAACATAAACATAAATGACGAACAAGACTATTACCAAGTTATAAGCGGATTAGTAGAAGGGCAAAGCGTTAGTTTAAAGACAAACAAGAACATATACACTTTAAACTTAGTAAACACAACACCAGATAATATTCTAGGATTATTAGTTAATAAAGCACCAAAGACAAACATTAGGAAAGGACTCGACTTACAAGGCGGTACAAGAGTGCTCTTAGCCCCTGAAGAAAAAGTAGATGTTCAAGATATGGGATTCTTAATTGATAACATGAAACAAAGACTTAACATCTATGGCTTATCAGACATAGTAGTTAGGCAAGTAAGTGACAGCCCAGGAATACTAGGTGGCGGAAACCAGTACATACTAGTAGAAATCGCTGGGGCCAACGAAGAAGAAGTAAGAGAATTAATAGCTAGCCAAGGAAAATTCGAAGCAAAAATAGCAAATAAGACAGTGTTTAAAGGAGGCCAAGACATAAGTCACGTTTGCCGAACCGCACAGTGCTCAGGCTTAGACCAAAGAAGGCCTTGTCAACCAACCAACCAAGGATGGCTTTGTGGTTTCTTCTTTGAGGTAACACTCACTCCTGAATCTGCAAAGAGACAAGCAGACATCACTAAAGACTTATCAATTATTCTAAGCGAATCAAATGACGAAATACTAAACGAGACGTTAGTGTTCTTCTTAGATGGAGAGATAGTGACAGAACTCAACATCGTAGCAGAACTAAAAGGAAAAGCAACAACTAGCGTAGCCATAACAGGGGCTTCTACAGGGGTTAATAGAGAAGAAGCACTAACTAACACATTAAATGAGATGAAACAATTACAAACAGTTTTAGTAACAGGGAGTTTACCAGTAAAACTAGAAATATTAAAAACAGACAATTTAAGCCCGATTTTAGGAGAGGAATTCCTAAACAATGCACTCTTGATAGGGTTTCTCTCAATACTAACCGTGGCATTAGTCATTTTTTTGAGATACAGAAAAATAGAAGTCTCAGTACCTGTTGTAGTAACAATGCTTAGCGAGATAGTAATACTTTTAGGCTTAGCAGCGCTTATAGGGTGGAACCTTGACTTAGCAGCTATCGCTGGGATAATAATCGCTGCGGGTACAGGAGTCGATCATCAAATAGTCATAACCGACGAGACACTAAAAGGACTGGGTGGTATTTATCTTAACTGGAAACAAAAATTAAAAAGGGCATTTTCTATAATAATGGCCGCTTATTTTACAACGGTTGTAGCAATGATCCCCTTAACATTTGCAGGTGCGGGTCTCCTAAAAGGATTTGCTTTTACTACGATTATGGGGACAACCATAGGAGTTCTTATAACCAGGCCTGCTTTTGCAGAGATTATAAGCATCCTACTAAAAAAATAAGAAAACCCCCTTTCTCTATTTATAAGTAAAGTTTTAAATACTAAGACAACATGACAATCTTATTTTTGGTATAATACTTTTTGAGGTGTTAGAAAAAATGAAAAAATTCGTCAAAAACATATTTTTACTAGGGCTAGGCGCAGCGGCGGGAGCAACAGCGCTATTAAAAAAAGACAAATTAAGACAAGAATTAGATAAACTAGTTAAAAGAGGAGAAATAAAAGCAGTTGAAGCAAAAGAATTACTAAGAAAATTGGGAGCTGACGTTAAAGAGCACAACAAGAACCTCCAAAAAAAAGTTGACGAAAAAGTAAAAAGTCAAATACAAAAACTAGGATATATTTCTAAAAAAGAAGCAGATAAACTAAAATCAAAACTAAAAAGGTACGAACAGCAATTAAAAGACCTTAAAAAAAAAGTTTCCCCACCAAAAAAACAACCCACTAAAAAAACGACTTCTTCGACTAAGAAAAAGAAATAACAATAACAAAGTTTATAAATACCTCCAAATTTCTCAAAACCAAAAAAAAACCCGGAGTAATCCAATACGATAATTGGGGTTATGGGGTAACTTGGCTATCCTTTCCGGTTTGGGGCCGGATGATCCCGGTTCAAATCCGGGTAACCCCATCACAAAAAAACAAAATTTTTTAATTAAGAAAATGGTTGCTGACAAAAAAAAAGCGTCGATAAAAAGATTCGGACCACGATATGGTAGGACTAATAAGCACAAATACGCAAAGATAGAAGCCATGCAGAAATCAAAATATAAATGTCCTTATTGTAACCATTTAAATGTTAAAAGAGAATCATTAGGGATTTGGGAGTGCAATACGTGCAACTCAAAGTTCGCTTCAAAAGCGTACATGGTTCCTAAGAAAAGACAAGCATAAAAATTGGTGCTTTTGGTGGTAGAAAAAATAAGATGAGCGAATACAAGTGTTTTGATTGTAACAAGAAAGTAGCAGATACGTATACTCGTAAAAAAGTTAGGTGCCCTTATTGTGGTTCTAAAATATTATATAAGCCAAGAACCATAAACACTCATCACAAGGCAAGATGAACTACGAATCACAAATAATTGTTAAAACTAAGACGCCAAATGATTTACTAAAAGTTTTTGAACCAGAAAAAAAAGATTCAAAAACAAAAAGGTCAACTTATACTATAAATAAGCAAAGCGGAGGATTAATTTTTGATATACGCGCAAAAGACTCGGTTTCTTTAAGAGCAACGCTTAACTCTATAACAAAATTATTAACTGTTTACGAAAAACTAATTTAAGATGAGAGAAGAAAACACGCAACAAAAAATAAGTAACTTGCAATTATTAGAGCAAAACACCAATAATCTTTCTTTGCAAAAACAACAATTTCAATCCCAACTCTTCGAGACCGAAAGCGCTCTTAAAGAACTAAAAAAAACTGCTGATTCTTATAAGATTATAGGAAACATCATGGTAAAGACAAAGCCTGAAGAACTAAGAAAAGAATTAGAAGAAAAAAAACAAGTATTTGATCTAAGAATTAAGAGTTTTGAAAAACAAGAAAAAGAAATAAGTGAGAAAGCCTCAAAGCTACAAGCAGAAGTACTAAAAGAATTAAAAGAACAAAACAAAAAATAATACTTATAATTGGTGGTTTATCTAAGATGTCACAAGAAGAATTACAAAACATAACAGAACACTTAGAAGAACTAAGAGAAGACACGTCTCTTTCAAAAAATATAAGAGAAAAAATTGGTTCTATGATAAAAATATTAGAAGAAGAAACTGAGCTAAGCCTAAAAGTAAACAAAGCACTAAGCGCCCTTGAAGAAATAGCTGATGATAACATGATACCAACTTATACTAGGACGCAACTTTGGAACATAGCAAGTCTTCTTGAAAGCATAAACGCATAAAAAAAAATTCTTTTTTTATTTTATTATCTTATATCCTTCTTTTAAGAAGATGTAAGGCACGTAATGAATCTCTCTATAAAGAATGCTTATTCCAAAAAGGGTTTTCTTAACTACTTTTCCTTTGATATTCTTAGCTTCTACTACCACTCCAGGTCTTAGTCTTTTTTTGTTAATCCTTGTCCCATGATAAAAGTTTAGTAGGCTGTCTTTTAAGTCTAATAATACAGAGACCGCAAAGACTATTAACACAAAAAATATCCAAACAACTAGTACGTACCAAGCTATTCCAAGGCTGTTAAGACTTAAAAAAATAGTTAATAAAAATAATACTAAGTAAAGATTTCTAGAAATCAGTTTCTCTGCGTCTATTCGGTAGCCTAACCCCCACTTAATAAAAGTGTTAAGTCTGAGTTCTTTTAGTATGAAATACACGAATTTTTCTATTATCTTTGCTATTAAGAATCCAAAAAATAATATGAACAGAGCAACTAAGACTTTGTTAAAAACATTTGATAAAACACTTATAACTTTTTGATAAATCAATTTTCTTCCTTTTTTTTATCTTATTATTTCATATCGTAGTAAGTAGCACTCGTTTTGGTCTTCTACACTACAAAACTTTGACAATTTCTCTTTTAAGTTATCTGTTCTTAGTTTTTCTTCGCTTAATTTGTTGTAGTCGATGTTGACATAATTTATTTTTTCAAAGCACGCATGTTTTGATAGGTTACTAAAAATGTAGTCCTCACTCAAAAAATATTTGTTCTCATCTATTATTAGTAGTTTCTTCTTTATTAATTCATCTAATAAACTAGTAATATCAAGGCTTGCGCCTTTCTTGATTAAGTCTTCTTCTAAAAAACCCTTTTTTTGCGTGTGTGCAAAACGCAAAACTCCGATTTCGTTTTTGCTAAGACCGGCTAAGCTTGGGAGTTTTTTTGTCTTGTAATCTTCTATGTCTACTACTATTTCTCCAGTTGTTTTATCCATTAAGATATTAAATTCTTGGTTTTGGTTCTTACACAAAAACAAGACGCACGGAATAAGGACATTGTTTATTTGCTTTATTTCTTCTTGACTCATAATTTTTAAGTCATTAAGACTGGTTCTTGGCGTAATAATTGGGAGTAAGTCTTGACTTTCAAAATCAGCTATTTTGTCCTCGAAAACAACGCTTGATTCTTCTAAGATATCAACTGCTACTCCGCCGTGCTTTGTCTTTCTGGGTCGAATATTAACAAATAAAGGGGTGTCGGTAACACCTGTTACCATACTGGTACCTATAGGGAGGTTTTGTATTTCTTGCTCTGATTCTGAGGTTATTCCCTCAACGCTGCCAGTAATGCTTTTTAAGTCGTTAGGATTAGTAACTTTTAGTATTAGTTGAGTCGTGCACTGAGACAAAACGCTTTTGTCAACGCGAGCTGGTCTTTGACTCACAACGCACAACCCCATACCAAACTTTCTACCTTCACTAGCAACTGTTCGAATAATCTTTGAGCACTTAGTCTCTCCAAAACTTCTCTCAGGACAATAATTATGAGCTTCTTCTATGACAGTAAAAAAAGGAGGGATTTTGTTTTGTTTTCGTTTCTCAAACAAATCCTTTAATAATTTGTAAACTATTATTTCTTGAACGTCAGGAGGAATACCTTTTAAGTTTATGATACTGCAATTATTGCTTTGGATTAACTCATTATGATTAGTGTAATTCTCACCAAACAACTCTAGATTTTTTAAGTATTCTAAGTTGTTGATTAAAGCCCATTTAGCGTTGTTTTCTTCTTTTTCTAACTCGAACAAGATGTTTATGAAGTTAATGGTGTCTAAGTGTTTTATAGCGCTGTAAAGCAAACCTATCTGTGTCCCGCTTGGTTTTGATGGCATAAGATGAGTTACTTCTTCTGGTAATAAGCTGTTGTTAAGGATTAAGTGTCTAAGGTTGCTGTTTAGGTTTGAGTCACCATATTCTTTGATGTTAGAGTAACTTTTTGGTTCTAAGCCGTAGCTTTCTAATTTTTGTTTTTCGTCGTTATTTGGTTCTTTAAGCTCAGAGTATTCTCCGTGAGGATCAATTATTAACAAAGGAATCTTTCTGTCCATTATTTCTTCTAATAAGACTCCTACTGTGTAGCTTTTTCCAGCTCCGCTTTTTGCAAGTATAGCAACGTGCTTTGTTAATAACTTGTTCAAATCAATGTGTATGTCGATGTCTCTTCCTTCAAGTCTTCCTACAAACGCGCTTTTCTTGTCTTCTTCTAAGCGAATTATTTCTTTTATGAACTCATCTTCTGCGCGTAGCACCTCTGTTTCTGGCTCAAAAGGAATTCTTATCCCTTTAATCTTGTTATTTTCGTCTTTGTAACCAATAACAGAACAATTAGCAAGCGTGGTGTCTTCTTCTCTTACCAAATCAATTACTTGAGAGAGAACGTAGCCGTAAACTTTGTGGTATACTTGTAAGTACTCAAACTTCTTTGTTTCATGCGTTGCTACGAATTTAAAGTTATTAGTGCTGATTTTCCCAAATATCTTGCCTAGTATCACGATAAAAAAAGTGGATGTGCCTTGTGTTTTTAAGCTTTTCTTGTCATAGTTAATTTTATATAATAATGCTAAGTTCTTTTAATCAAAGATTTAAGAGGTAATGATTTACGATGGAAAATAATGAGAATGTCTCAAAAGACGAACAAGTAGGGTTTCATAAAGGAGCACTAAAAACCCTAGCAGCAGAGAGACAAGAACTCTCAAAAATAGTAGGTATAGTTGAGCAATTAATGAATATGCACTTAGAACAACTAAAAGAATTAGGTGTTGACTTAGTAGCACAAGCACAAAACACGCAAAACACTTCTCAAAGCCCCGCGCAGAACACCAATACTAGTTCTGAGCCGATAGAGAACATACTAAACAAATAATTACTTTTTTTGATGGCTAAGCGACAAATAAGAAAAAGTGATGTAAAAGAATTAAACGAGAAGATTTCGTTTTTAGACTATGAAATATCAAAAAAGCAAAAAGTAGAGGTACTTGACGAAAAAATAGTGTTAGTTGATGGTGTTCCTTGCTTTTTTTATTATAAGAGACGAATTAGTCCAACACTACATTTCTTAAATAAATATCCTTCTTCTCTCTCGAGTGTAGTAGTGGATATGGGCGCGGTAAAATTCGTTGTTAACGGAGCTGATATTATGCGTCCAGGAATACTTAGTTGTGAGGAATTCATAGAAGATGACTTAGTAGTTATAGTAGACGAGAAAAACAAAAAGCCTCTTTCTGTGGGAATAGCTCTTTTTGACTCAGAAACCGTGATGGATGAAGATAGTGGAAAAGTAATAAGTAACATTCACTACGTTGGCGATGACACCTGGAACACTAAATAAATTACTACGTAGTGACGACATATACAAAAGGTTTATATATGTTTTATGACTCTTCTCATACATGAATACTACTCAAGGGGAGCATTTAGAAGAAAAACTTGCCGGAATAAAATCCACTCCTGTAAACAATCTCTTAACAGAATCCATTTTTGCTAGTGAGAAAAGAAGAAAAGAGATTTCAAGAGAATTAACTGAAGAAACCATTGATGAAAATTATTCTCCTCCAGGAAAACAAGGAGAAGCCTTCAGTGAAAATAAAGAAGAGTTCTTTGAAGCTTTCGCAAACAATGCTCATAGAATTTTATATGATCTTCACATTACCCCTATACTTTCTGGTGATATTGATAGTGTTCTTAGAAAAAGTGGTTGGAATTATCTTGGTTCTCACTTATTTGGAGTCTCTAATCAACTATCAAAGTTTGATGTAAGACAAGAAACTTTAGGGGCTGGATTATCTCATGATGAACCAGAAGAAAAATGTGAAAGAAGTCCTAATAAAGGAATTTTTAAAGGGTTCTTTGGGTATAAAAAAAGAGACATAAGAATTGCAAGAGCAAGCATAGAAGAAATAAGAAATGCTTGGTTGGAGTACGAAAGAATAAATCCTTTATTTAGTACTGATTTACTTGTTGATGATGTAACTCGAGTCACTAGATTCGAAGAACAAGATTACTTAATGGATACATCCTCTATAGTTGAAATCGACCCAAAAAAACTCAAGATAGATTTTGGAAAAATAATAAATCCTGCATATGCTATTCTTAGTTATTTTGGTGCTATTCAACTAAAAGAAGGGGACAGATTAGAAAATATTAGAACAACCTTTTCTAATCTATTAAATTTCGTTTTTAATGATAAACTAAATATACCTATGAATGCTTTAACGCATACTTTACCATATACAAAGTACGAAATAGGCTACTCTCCTTCTAATGGACACACATTAGAAGGTTTGATAAATCAAAAAAAACATGTTTTGGGAAAAATTGATAATGTATTGGCTGATAAGGGATACCAAGGTCTCGATGCTTATTTAGAAACCCAAAAACACTTAACACCTGCTTTTTTAGTTGAGAAAATAAAAAGAAACATAGAACTTCTAAGCTTATTTAACAGTACGTTCGAAGAACTAAGTGATGAAATATTAGAATCTTACTCTGATGAGGTTACAACTACTAAAAGATTAAGGGAAAAATTAGTACAAGATTCGCTGTTTAACACCAAAAAAATAATAGAATTTTATTTATTACACCCTGAAGTTGACTTAAGATATGCTAATGGATTATTTGTTGATGCAAAAGTGTTTAAACACTGGGATTCTCATGGATATAGACACTTTACACACCCTTCAAGTACTAATCGTTTCCATGGTTTCTTTGAGAAGAATCTTCAAGTAATTAATCGTGACAAAATTAATAATCTTTCAAAAATAGAATTATTAGAGTATTTCATACATTTATATCATTCTCTTGAAGAATTCAAAGAAGACTCAAGATTCTATTTTCCTGAGATGACAATAAGAAGACAAAAAGGTACAGGGGGTTATTCTCCTATAGCTGCTAGGGGGATAGAAGTTGACGATGGAACTTTCAGATAAGATAAATGAAGCAATAACTAATTATGGTTTAGGTCTTAGTTCTAGCATGGTATACTTATTAAAGTATGGTGGAGAAGTATATGGAGAAGATTTTAAATTAGATATAAGCCCTGAGAATAAGAGGCAACTAAGAGATAGGATTGTAGACATAAAAGAAACTACTGATAAACTAAAACCAAGACTCGGATTAGTAGTTAATACTTTTACCGGCTGTAAGGTTACCTACGATTCACCTAAAAAAAAAGGAGCAACAGAGCTTAAAGTAAGACCTTTTAAAGATCTTAGAGCAATACTTAGAGAAAGTTATGAGACTCACAAAAGAAAAATTGAGGAACCATTAGACAAAATAACTCTAACTCACCTTTTTGATAGAGAAGAAAAACTTCCTCCAAATACACACGTTGAGTTCGGGCACCAAAAAAATTGTTTTATTTATGGTCTAAGAATCAAACAAAAAGAGAATTATCTTAATAAACTAAGAATCAAATGGGGGGCGCTAAGTAAAAAAGATAAGAGTAGGTTCCCAGAATTCATAGCAGAAGTTGCTTCTGTTTCTTATAATTACTGGGAGCCTGAACACCACTCCGAATTTTATAATGAGTTTGGAAGAAAACTAAATGAAACATTATTAGGGGACGTTGTTGGTTTTAGAATAGTTGATATTGGCCCTAAGAACGCAGAAAAAAACATTAACAAATTAAAAAATAACTTGCTTGGGAAAGGAAGGAGCATACCTGGTTTTTATATTCTTCCAGAGACATTTGATGATCATACAGAAAGATTAAAAGATAAAAGGCCTGGGGGGATTCATGTTACTCTTGTTGATAGAGGACATACCAATTTTCCTATAGAAGTCCAATATTGGTCTCTCACAAGTCAAATTTATGACTTGTTCGGACCTCACGCAAGAGCGTTGTATGAGGTTAGAGGCAAGAAACAAGACCCACGATACAAAAAAACCACTAAACAGTAGTAAAAAATAGAAAGTTTTATAAAGAAAACACCCATATTTTGTTCTATGAATAGACCTTTTTTTGAAGATTTAAAAAGTATTGAAAGAATATACACAGAGAACCCACCTACAAGTGAGGTAACTAGATCTAAGGATAATCTTTTTTGGAGGCCAACATCGTTTCAAGCATTACAAAAAGAAATGATGATAATAGCAAAGCTTCACCAAGAAGGTCAAATTAGCAAAGACAAAAAAATCCTTATAGCAGGAGGAGGAGATCAAAGAAGAGCAACTTATCTAAACAACGTAGGATTTGATGTGTATTCTTTTGAATTAAATGATGAATTACTTGATTATTCAAAAAACATAACTGATTTATTATCAGAAGAAGGATTAGTTGATAAAGGTAGAATAAAAGTTATTAAAGGTGATTTCTTAGATGATAAGTCATACGAAGAAAACAACATCGGATTCGAAGATTTTAGAAACATACATGCATATTTACTTCCAAGAAATTTAGAGGTATTAATTGATAAAGTAGAAGATCAATCACCAAAAGGAACCACTCTTTTTTCAGTTTCTCAACCAGGTTTTAGAGAGATAGACACAAAATCATTAGTTTTAGAAGACTCAAAACTTTTATCAAAAGAAGACTTATCACACATATACTTAGACAGATACAAAAAATAATTTTTTTTTTAGTCGCTGCTTTTTATTCTTCGCTCTTTTGGCGTAAAATTCATGAGTTTACCATTTTTGTGCTTAGAACAACCCAAGACATCACCATTAGAGTTTTTGATGATTACAAAACCTTTATGCTCCCCCTCTAAGTCCAAATCATAACCTCTAAGCCACTTCTCAGAATCACTACTAGACAGCTCTACAACATTTTTTGTGGCGTTTCTTCCAATCATCATAGCGCCGTCCATGCTAAGACGAAGCTCTCCTCCTTTGCTCTCAGCAAAATACAGACCTATTGTATTAATCTTAACACTACCTAAATCGATTTTGTCAACATCTCTATTTATCAAATAAATCTTGTTTTTAGGACTTAAACACAAAGCGTACTTGCTAGTATCAAAACTAAGACCATAACATTCATCAATACTTTTTTTTATTCTTTTGACTTCTTTAGAGTTAAGCCAAACATAATCCTTTTTCATAAAACTTCAAACTCCCCACACAGGGTTTCCGCGACGCATAATACTCGCGATTTCTTTTAACAACTCAACTTCTTGCTTAGAGAGAAAACGGCTAAGATCTTTTAGTTTCCTAAACTCAGTCTCACTCATAAAACTATAAAGAACATTACCTTCTTCACAATTACGACCAATAACCATGTTATCATAACCCACAGCTACTTGCTCACCATTACTAATACTATTAACATTCTTATTATCGTGCTTTATGCTCTTAACACTACCAATTTGTTTTCCGTGCTCATCCATAAACACAGCCCCGGTCTTTAACACCCCAATAAGAACGTCAGTCCCACAAATCGCGGGGTTGCTCTGCCTAAAAATCATGTTAGGCATTATCTGAACCTTAACAGGGCGAGTCAAAGCATCTAATTCCCTAGCTTCTAAGTTCTTATGAGCATCTTCTCTCCACTCCTCAAAATCCTCTAATAACTTATAAATAATCTTATTAGTCAACACCTTAACGTTTTTAGAAACCTCAACATCGACTCCTAACTCAGAGTTAAAACCAAGAATTACTGCGTCAAGAGGACTAGACTCATAACCACTCAACGCCTCAGAGACATCCTTTTTACTAATGTTGCCGATATCAGCTTTTTTGATACTAATCCCTTTTTCTTTAAGCAAATTATTAAGAGCTTCAAGACCACCCAAAGTATCGGCTTTTATGATTATTCCCTGTTTTTGAGTCTCAATCATAATCTCAGAAACCTCTTTTTCAACTTCGCCTTTCACACTTTCAAGTTCTTTTTCATCATTACAAACCCTTACAGGCATCCCGCTAACAACACCTTCAATGTCTGGCGCGCCAATCTTAACACCCGTAGCGGCAACTGCTGAGTCAATGTTTTGAAACTTAGACTTCTTATCTCGCATCTCAGAAAGAGGAGCAGGCTCAAAAAGAGCACGAATTTTAGTAACAATAGCTTCATCGCTAACACTACCAATAATGATAGTATCATTTTTCTTAATAACCCCATCATATAAGATGACATCAAGAGTGGTGCCAAGACCTTGTTCTTCTTTAACCTCTAAAACAGTACCCCTGCCCGGACTATCCTCGCTATAACTCAAATTCTTCTCTAAGAATCTTTGAGCAAGACCAGTTAAAACCATCATAAGCTCAGGCAAACCTTCTTTGCTCTTAGCACTACATGGAATAACAGCTAGTTTCTTTTGGAAATCATCAACTCTATCAAAACGCTCAGCTTCAAAGCCGAACTCGTAAAACTTAGCAATTAATTCGTACATCTTAGTCTCAAATTTTTGTTGAACATCATAGTTTTGAGAACTAACATTCTTTAACAAAGCAAGATCAGGATTACTTCTCCAACCAGCAACTAAGTCAACTTTGTTAGCAGCTACTACAAACGGCGTCTTGTACTGTTTTAAGATATCAATAGCTTCTATGGTTTGAGGCTTAAAACCCTCGTTGATATCAACAACTAAAATTGCGATGTCAGCTAGGTTCCCACCACGTTTTCGTAAAGAAGTAAAAGCTGCGTGTCCAGGAGTATCAATAAATAATAATCCAGGAATAGTAAAATCCATATTAAGCGTTTTTAACAAATCCCCACAAACACCTTTAATAGTGTCCATTGGGATAATACTTGCACCTATTGCTTGAGTGATAGCACCTGCTTCTGATTGAACAATACTCGTGCCTCTAATACTATCAAGAATACTGCTTTTTCCATGATCAACATGGCCTACTACTACGACTAAAGGACTCCTAATCGCCATACCCTCCTAGAAATAATGTTTTATTTATAAAACTAATCCCTAAACAAAAAGAGGATTTTATTAATCAAAAAGTTTATAACTCAAAACTATCTCTATTTTCTTTCATGGATAAAGAGGTGTACGATAAGGCTTTTGACGTAGCAGAAAAAAGCCTGAGAGCTTGCTATGATAAGCAAGGAATAATGGCGGGTAGACGCCACTTTGATGATTACTGGGCAAGAGACTCTTTCTTCTCGATATGGGGTGCTTTAGAACTAGAAGATTACGACGTGGTAAAAGATAACTTAGAACTTTTTATAAAACACCAAAAAATGAATGGGCAATTACCCATGAGGATAGGCACCACGCACATAGGACAAACCCTGAAATTCGTAGGTGTAAGAATAGACAAAACAGTACCAATCTATTACCAAGACAAACTATTTAGTTACCCACAAGACCAAAACAGCCTATTCATAATAGCTTTTAAGAAATACGTAGAGAAAACAAAAGACTACGCGTACCTAAAACACAATTTTGAATTACTACAAAACATTCTTGGTTGGTACGAATACCAAAAAAAGAAAGGCTTAATCTACGGCAAGAAATACGCTACGTGGCAAGACTCAATAAAAAAGAAAGGATACACATTATACAACAATGTATTATATTACCAAGCACTTACCTGCATGGATTTCTTAGCACATAAATTAGATTATAAAAAAGATTACGCGAGAAGAGCAAAGGATTTCAAAGACAAACTCAACGATTTTTTTTGGAAAGAACACCACTACGTTGACTGGGTTGATGACGAACACATAAGACATGATTATTTCTCTACAGACGGGAACACATTAGCAGTGCTTTTTGGGATAGCAGACAAACAAAAAGCTAAAAAAATAAGTCAATACATCCTAAAAAATGATTTATTAAAACCTTTTGGTGCTAGGACTAATCACCCAAAATATGATCCTAAACAAGTCTTTTTTTGGTTTAAACCATTAGGGTTAAGCGATTATCAAAACAATGGAGCCCTCTGGGTATGGCTAGGAGTATTATGCATTTTTACATTACACATAGCTGGGTACAAAAAAGAAGCATTGCACGAACTACAAAAAATATCAGAAGTACTAGCAAAACATGATTTAGTCTACGAGGTTTATTCACAGAATTCTAGGCCGCTAAAAAGGTTTTTTTACAAATCAGAAGCACCTTTTGCTTGGAGCTCAGCTTTTTTCATATTAGCATATAAGACTCTAATAAGAAAATGAGAAAAACCCAAGTAGTAGAAGGCAAAACAAAAATAATTGTTCACTTAACAAAAGGGGATGTCTCAAAAAAACTTGAAGTATTCTACAACCCTTTAATGAAGCTTAATCGAGATTTAACAATTCTTTTACTAAACACAATTAACAAAGAAGAATTACAAATAGCAGACCCCTTAGCAGGGAGTGGCGTTAGAAGCACAAGGTTACTAACAGAACTAAAAAAGAACAAGATAAAATCGTTAAGTACCAATGATTATGATAAGAAAAGCGTAGAGTTAATAAAGAAAAACATTGAGTTAAACCAAGAAGACTTAATCTGTGAAAATATAGAAGTCTCACAATTAGACGCGAACGAATTCCTTCTCTCATCCTCTGGTTTTGATTATATTGATATCGACCCCTTTGGCACCCCAAACCCTTTTTTAGACTCTGCTATTAAGAGGATAAGCAGAAAAGGAATCCTTGCCATTACAGCCACGGATACATCTAGTCTCGCAGGGACTTACCCAAAGGCGTGTCTTAGAAAGTACTGGGCGAAGCCACTTCGAGACGAACACAAACACGAAGTAGGTCTTAGAATACTCATTCGAAAAATTCAATTAGTAGGAGCCCAGTACGAAAAAGCACTAATACCCCTCCTCTCGTATGTAAAGGATCATTATTACCGCGCGTTTTTTTTGGTAGAAAAATCAAAGAATAAAACTGATGAAATAATAAAAAAACACGATTATTACTTAGAAGCAGGACCTTTATGGATTGGGCAACTCCAAGACAAGAAACTGCTGAGTAAAATGATTAAGGACTGCGAAGAAGAAAAAACCAAAGGATTTCTAAAAACATTACTAAGTGAAGAAGAAGTTGGTGTTGTAGGTTTTTTTGATATTCATAAATTAGCAAAGAATAACCGCTTAGAAATACCAAGATTCGAAAAATTAATAGAAGACATCAAGAAAGAAGGGTTTAAGGTTTCCAGGACTCACTTTAACGAATACGGACTAAAAACAAATATTTCAGAAAAACAATTAATAAAAATAATGAAATAAAAAGGTTTATCCCATAGCTAAGTCCATTTTGTAAACATTAGCGCTGTTGACTTCTTCTATCTCGTTTAGTTTCTCAGCTATTTCATCAAAGCTCCTATCAGTTACTTCAAACATTCCAAGAACCATTACTTCTTTAATACCAAAAGCCACTTCGTTAACTTCTACTTTGGTATCGCCTTTAGCACCTTCTACTACTAATGTTTCTTGTGCTTTACTACTAATGTTTTCTATGTTTGAATCTGGGCTTTCCGGCATTATCTTAAAAGTAACTATTGCGTTAGCCATAATATTTACACCTCTTATTTTTTTTAGTTTGGTCCTTCAAACCCGCATTCAGGACACACGTATTTAACAACGTTTTTCCTACACTCAACACAACGAGTAATCTCTGCTTTTGTGCAATTAGGACACAAAAAAGTGACAGTTCCAATCATGTTAGCAATGTTTTTTTTACAAGATAAACATCTTTTTTCACTCATATAAAACTCCTCCTATATCATAATAAGTTATTCTCAAAGAATTAACGCTCTATTTAAAAAACTTACCCTTCTATTCAACAAAAATTTACAAAAACTTTTTTTTCATTTCATCAACTACGTGCCCAGCAGCGATTTCTCCTCTTCTAATAATCTTTTTTCTCTTAGGAAAATCATAAAAGTTGATGTCATGCAAATCAGGTTCTACTAAGAAATTCGCTTTGTTTTTTTCTAATCGAAGCTTTATTAATTCATTACTCATAATAATGTAGCTTTTAACAGCTATGTCATTAATGTTTTTTACCTGTTTTATGTTCTTCTTGCCAGCCAAGGTGTTAGAACAAATAACTAAGTCAAGATTATAATTCTTAAGTAAATCAACAGGCATAGGATTAATGAGAGTTCCATCAACAAGTCTCGTCTTATAATACTTAACAGGTTTGAAAAGTATAGGAAGACTAATAGTTGCTCTGACACCATTAACGATTAATCCTTTGCTAATAACTACTTGTTTTCCTGTATCAAAATTAACAGCGTTTATCAAAACAGGTATTTTTAAGTCTTCAAATCTTCTTTTGCCAAAAAATTTTTTAGAAAACTCCTTAAAACTATCCCCCTTAAAAAAACCGGTGTTACTAATAGTAAAATCAAAAAGTTTGATGTAATCAATAAGCTTGAAACTCATAACGAAATCCTCAACTTCTCTAATGTCAAGGCTCTTAGCATACATACAAGCAACCAAGCCACCCATGCTATTACCAGCGATTACTTTTGGCTTAACACCATACCTCTCTAATACTTTAAGAACACCAATATGCGCTAATCCCTTAGCAGCTCCTCCGCTTAAGACCAAACCAACTTTTTTAGACTTAAAATAAGTTCTTAATCTTTCTTCCTCTAATTTCTTTTTACTAACCTTTTTGTTATTTTTCATTAGAATAAACCACCAATTCCTCTAAACAAATTAAACACGAAATTAAAACCATCAAAACCAGGCAAAGGAATTAGATTAAACACAAATAAGAACATATTAAGCCTAGCAGCTAAGACCCAACTCTCCAAATACTTCTTAGCAAATCTTTGTTTAACCGCGTAGTACCTAATAAAAGCCCAGATACCAAGATTAGTAAGAGGACCAGCTATAGCGACTAAGCTTAGTAAGAAAGGATTGCTAAGGCCACTAACACTAACTATGCCACCAACAAAAAAAACTATCGGAAAATTAAGCAATAACAAAATGATAGCGATAGCGTACCACTCAATAGGCGCTGTAAGAATAGCTTGCGCACCAAAACTCATAGCCACGAATTTATGAGCGAATTCATGAAACACCACGGCCGGAGCAGCTATTATCACACCATACTTTAAATCTTCAAAGAACTCGTTACTCTTAGCGTACTGAGCCAAAGGATCATAATGCTGAGTGACTTGAGGCTTTCTTTTAAAAATCCTAGAGAAAATAAAACCAATAGCTAAAACCATAATTATCAAGTCTACGAGTTCAGCGAAAGTAAAAAAAGCCATGCTAAGAACCAAAAAGTGTTTACTCTTTTAAATAATTTTAGAAAAAAACTTTTTAGTTATTCTTGTGTCGTAACATTTAAATATTATTAGAGAACAAACAACCAAATAAATAATAATATTTTTTTGGGTGGGGGTATAAAGAAATGGTTAATCAAATAACAATACTTGTTTATTCTGTGCCAATAATTGCAATACTAGCACTAGTCTTTGCAGGAGTTCTACACAGAAAGATAAAAAAAGCGCCAGAAGGAAACGCTAAGATGAAAGAAATCGCAAAAGCGATTCGTGAAGGCTCAATGGCTTTTCTAAAAAGTCAATACAAAATATTATTTGTGTACATAATAGTCTTAGCATTAATACTAGGATACTTCCTGGATGACAAAACAACCGCTATAAACGACGGGTTATACACGAGCATAGCATTCGTTGTAGGAGCTATTTGTTCAATACTAGCAGGGTACATTGGTATGAGAACCGCTACTCAAGCAAATGTAAGAACAACAAACCAAGCAAAAAAAGGACTAAAAGACGCCCTAACAATTGCTTTTAGTAGCGGCGCAGTAATGGGATTAAGCGTCGTAGGACTAGGCCTCTTAGGACTAAGCATGGTCTTCTACTTATTCGCCCTCGTATTAGGAATCGACCAAACAGTAAGTGTGAGCTTACTATCTGGGTTTGGCTTAGGAGCATCAAGCATAGCATTATTTGCAAGAGTAGGTGGAGGAATCTACACAAAAGCAGCAGACATAGGAGCGGACCTCGTAGGAAAAGTAGAAGCAGGAATCCCAGAAGACGACCCAAGAAACCCAGCGGTAATAGCAGACAACGTAGGTGACAACGTAGGTGACGTAGCAGGGATGGGAGCAGACCTATTCGAAAGCTACGTTGGAAGCATAATAGCAAGTATGATACTGGGAGTCTTAGTATATGGTATAAGTGGTTTCATACTGCCTTTATCAATCGCGGCGAGCGGGATAATCGCGAGCATAATAGGGACTTATTTTGTAAAAGCAAAAGACGAACACGGAATCCACACAGCTCTAAAAAGAGGATTATGGGTTGCTAGCGGCTTAGTAGTACTATCAAGCCTAGGTCTTAGTTACTTACTTCTTCCAAGCGGAGCAGCACTAGGAGTATTCTTATCAGTAGTCACAGGACTAATAGTTGGGATACTAATAGGGCTCGTAACAGAGTACTACACGAGCTATGATTACAAACCAGTAAAAGAATTAGCAGAATCCGCAAAGACTGGGAGCGCCACAACTATTATTAGTGGTTTAGCACTAGGATACGCATCAATACTCTTCCCAATACTCTTAATCAGCGCGGCTATAATGATATCGTATTCACTAGCAGGGCTTTACGGAATAGCGCTCTCAGCAGTTGGAATGCTCTCAACTCTTGGTATTAGCTTGGCAATCGACGCTTACGGCCCCGTCGCTGATAACGCGGGAGGAATAGCAGAGATGGCAGGCCTACCAAAAAAAGTTAGGCAAACAACAGACATGCTAGACGCAGCCGGAAACACCACAGCAGCGATTGGGAAAGGGTTTGCGATTGGAAGCGCAGCACTAACAGCACTAGCACTATTTAGCGCGTTTACAAAAGCAGCAGGGCTAACAAACATTAACATACAAGACCCAAAAGTAATGGTCGGATTACTCTTAGGAGCTATGCTACCATACCTTTTTAGCGCTCTTACTATGAAAGCGGTTGGCAGAGCAGCTTTTGCAATGATTGAAGAAGTAAGAAGACAATTCAAGACAATACCTGGTTTGATGGAAGGAAAAGCAAAAGCAGACTACAAACGCTGCGTAGCTATAAGCACAAATAGTAGCTTAAAAGAAATGGTAATCCCTGGATTACTAGCAGTAATCGCCCCAATAAGTGTGGGCGTATTCATTGGTATAGAAGCTTTAGGAGGGCTTCTTGCTGGAAGCTTAGTATCAGGTGTAGTACTAGCGATAAGCATGGCTAACAGCGGCGGAGCGTGGGATAACGCCAAAAAATACATAGAAACAGGTATGCATGGCGGAAAAGGAAGCGATGCTCACAAAGCAGCTGTGGTAGGCGACACAGTAGGCGACCCGTTCAAAGACACTAGCGGCCCATCAATAAACATTCTTATTAAGTTGATGAGTATTGTAAGCTTAGTCTTCGTACCACTATTTTTATTGTTCGCATAAAAAAGCGAACAACCTTTTTCTTTTTTTAGTTAATTATTTAAAAAGTTAAAAAAAATATTATATTAAACAAAAAAAATATTTTTTGTTGGGAGGAATATAAAATGGGTAAACACATGATGACAAAAAAACACAAAGGAATAGTTTTCATAGTAGCAGGGGTGCTATTAGGATTAGTTGCTTTAGATACATGGGCTTGGTTGAACCTAACAATGTTTTTTGCAATAATATTAGTACTTATAGGAGTGCACAAAGTAACATGCAAAGAATGTATGGCTCCTTGCGATCCAGAAACAAAAAAGAAATAATCTCTTTTTTTCTTTTATTTTTTTTAGTTAATTATTTAAAAAGTCAAAAAAACACTTTTTCTTAATATGAAAATACTTGTTACTGGGGGAGCTGGTTTTATAGGAAGCCACATAGCAGACTACTTCGTAGAAAAAGGAGACGAAGTCATAATATTCGATAACTTAAATACAGGAAGAAAAGAAAACATCAACTCCAAAGCGGTTTTTATAGAAGGAGACATAACAAACATAGAAGAATTAGAAAAAGCAATGATAGGCGTTGATTATGTTTTTCACCACGCAGCACTAGTTAGTGTACCATTAAGCTTTGAAAAACCAGAATTAAACGAAAAAATCAATGTTGAAGGCACAAAAAAAGTCTTAGAAACAGCATTAAAAAAAGGTGTTAAGAAAGTAGTTCTTGCTAGTAGTGCGGCAGTGTACGGAGACAACGAAAACCTTCCCTTATCAGAGGACGAAACACTAAAACC
>JAAOYB010000039.1 GCA_018221135.1 Candidatus Woesearchaeota archaeon | reverse complement strand
GCGTCAACAACTAATATGTTGAGTTCTTGCCAATCACTTAAACCCCCGGGGTCAGTTACTCGCACTGTTAATTTATGTGTTCCGATGTCATCATCTATTATTTTGTACTCTGCGTATTGATTACTAGTAATATATGAGGCGCTTTCTGTCCATTGATTCAAATCCCTGCTGTTATCTGTTTGTTGAACCGTGCAAAGATCGGGTGTTGTGACGCAGTTAACGCTTCCGCCATAAGCACTACAACAACTGTAATTGAACGTGTCATACGAGTCTTCCATCCAACCCTCATATTCGTAGATTACGTCGTCTTCGTCAGGGTCAAACCCGATTGGTCGAAGCTCCAACGTATCCCCTGGTAATCTAACGTAGTCAAAGCGATTACTAAAACCAGGGTTCTTATCCTCGTGCATATATTCTAGAACGGGGGGTCGGTTCTCAATCAAAACTCTGAAACTGTAATCTTTTCCTTTATTCAAACTGTAAAGGTCTGTTACTAAATAAATATCGTCAGTAGCAACTGTCTCGCTATAAGCATAGCTAAACCCGCTCAGCCAACGAGTGCTAGGATTCATTATAATACTTGGTTTTTTCTTGTCAAAAAATAGGTTTCTAGCATCATTAGATAACAATGTGTAGATGTGTTCCCACACCTTTCTTATACGGTTAGGAATACGTACTGTGAATCGGTTTTTTACTATCTTGAAATTCTTAGTGCTACTATAAAGACTTAAGGGATAATCAACGAAAACTACTAAGTCGCTCTCCCCAAAAAAAATTGTGGTTGTCGTGTTTTTTTCTTCTATATCAAAATGCGCGTATACTCCTGTGTCGTTAAACAAAGAAGAGAAGTTCAAGCAATCATCTAAGTTGTTGTCAATGTAGTCTTGTAATTGTTCTTGAATACTGTTCTGCCCTTTTGGAGAGTACCCCGCGGAGTGGCATCCATTACTAGCATTCCAGTTAAGTCCGTCTTCTAAGCAAAGAGCAGGGAATCGACCAATGACAAACCCATAATACGCGCTTTTTGGGGAGGTGGTGTTAATCTTGCTGGTGTTAAACAATTTTTTAAAAATATCTGGGGCTGCTGGGTCTATTATTTTTCTGTAAGGATAAATAGGGACTAAAGGACAGAATAAGGGGTGGCAATTAGGACTTGTAGGATCATAATCAAGAGCGTATTTCATGCTGTGATTTCCTAGGTTTACGCTCCCAGTTCTAGGAATTGTTCCTCCTTGGTCTTCGAAGATGTATCCTCCTTGGTCGCCGAGTATTCGAAGGGCTTCGTTTGTTTTTTCTTCTACGCATATCTCTACGTAGTTTTGCATAGCAGTTGATTGGAAAATGTTGGTTACTTGGTTGTTTATAGTCTCGAACATTTCTTGTTTTTCTTTTTCGCTTCTCTCATAGAACATGTAAGAAAACATAACTAATATTATCACTCCTAATATTATGAAAATTGTTAGTTGACCTCTTTTTCTAGACTTAAACATCTAATCTTTTTTTATGAAAGAAAGCTTATTTAAATGTTATGGAGGCGTAACTCACACTGTTTTTTTTGTCCCCGCTTACTTCGTAACTAGTGTAATACATCTCGAGATTAGTTTTGTATTCTTTTAGTGTTTGCATTAAGACGATAACTGGGATTTGGCCGCATACTGTGCTTTGGGTTTCTTCTAAGTGATTTATTAATCCCTTAACATCGTTTTCTTTGATGAACGAAATAGTTTTTGTGTCTAGTTCTTTTATTTTTTGCTGTGCGTCTAACTCGAAAGGGATATATCCGTAGTTTCTGCCGTAATGCGTGAAATCAGTTGATAAAATAATCATAACTTCTTTTTTTGACTCGTCAATTGCTTCTCGAAGATTGTTTGCGAACTCACTTATTTTGATGTCGTGACTAAGAGTGATAGGTACTATTCTAAGATCTGTTAATCTGTCTTTTGAGACGAATTGTAAGAAAGGTAGTTGTACTTCTATTGAGTGCTCAGATGCGTGTTTAGAATCATCGATGGAAATCTTTGTTTTTTCGCTTATAATCCTAGTTAAGTCTTTATCATTTCGAACTATGCCAAGAGGTGTTTTCCAATCCTCGATAGAAATAGCGCTTCCTGTATCTCTATGATTGGGTCCTATAATGATATAAGTGTCTGAAAACTTTGATTCCCCTATTTTCTTGTATGCCCACGCGGCGCAAGCACCGCTGTACGCGTATCCTGCGTGAGGAACAACTACTGCTCTTAAAGACTTATTTTCGTCTCTTTTTGTTGGCAGATCTCCTGGGCCGAGCTTTGATGCGAAGCATTCCTCTATTTGTTTTGTTAATTTATCAAAAGTGTCTTCGTAGAATGCTCCTGCGACCACTGATTCTCGAGTCATAAATAAGAAGAAGTGTTTATGTGATTAATTAAATTAACTATTTATAGAAAAAAAAAGAAAAAAAAGAAAAAAATTTGTGGTTTCTATGATGATACTAACGCGCTAATCGTTCCTGTGTGGATGTGTGTTAAGCCGGATGTCCCACTATATGAGAAACTCACGTCTGCGTTGAACCTTTCTCCTTGAACGAGTGTTCCGCAATCCCAGGATAATATTACTACTTCTCCATTAGAAACACTTGTTGCTGAAGCTTCTATACCTGCTGCTACACAATCTCCTGTCCCGTTGTATCCTGTTAATGTTTCTATTGTTACTGTTGATCCGAAATTATTTGTTAATGCGACGCTTACGTTTCCGCTTTGTCTTACCACTGCTTTCTCACTTGAAGCAAATGGTGCTTGGAATGTGGTTCTTTCAGGGACCAATTTTTCTGGGCTTAAAACACCGAAGTAAGCTAGTGCTCCTATAGCTGCTAATACGACTAGAATAGCCCAACCATATGTCATCAAGAACTCCATAGCTGCTTGTCCTCTTTTATTAAACATTTTATTGCTACACCTCTTATACATTTATTTTTTTTAATCATGAATACTCATAAGAGTACTATACGCCTTTTTATTATTCTATTCCTATATAAATGTTACTGTTTTGTATACTGGTTTAGAAAAAAGTAATTTTTTAAAACATGCCTCCAATAAATATGCCAAGAACAAAAGAAGCAAAAGTGTAAATTAAAAGACTTGTAATAATAAATGAAGGGATATAATTAAGACCTTCTTTAACATTGCCTTTTTTGATAATACTGACAATAATCGCAGAGAAAACAGCAGTCATGGTAAGGGTGGCAATAGCAAAGATGTTAAAATCAACAGGGTTTATCCCACTAGCATCAAAACTAAAAGCGAGACTACTGCTTTGAGGCATGGTAATGTTTCCCATAATACTAATAATTATAAGAAGCAGTTGTTTTGAGAGCGCGAATAAGATAGGGGCCGCTCCTATGCTTGCAAAACTAATAAAAATAACGTACGTCGTCACATTAGCCGCCATTTCTTTTTTGAAAATCCTGATGTCTTGGATGTCTTTTGCGATTTTGTTAATTATGTCTGCTATTTTTCCTCCTGCTTCTAAACCCTCAATTAATAAGTTAACGCTTCTCTTAAGCGTCACGCTATCAAATTTTTTTGTGAATTTAATAAGCGCGTCTTGTAAGTCTTCTCCTACAAGCGTGCTTTTTGCGACTTCTTCTATCTCTTTAGCCAGTATCCCAAAGCGCGGCCTAACCGCGAACCATAACGCTCGATCTATTGGCATACCCGCGTTTATATTAGCAGCTGTTAATTGCAAGAAATCAGGAAGGACTTCTTCGAGTGCTAGTCTCCTTCTAAAAATTCTGAGATCTACCAAAAAATAAAAGAGCACCCATAACAAAGCGATGATTATAAGTAATACAACACTCCAAATAGCAAATAATGTTGGTAGTATGCTTACGAGTTTATCCCTTCTCCAATAAGCTGTGTAAAAAACGTAAATTGTTAATAAAAAAGTTAGGAAAACCGCTATTCTTATTATGATCTTTGAGATTTTTGATTCGTCTTTTATGGTATACCCTGCTTTTTCTAGGTAGTTCTTTAAGTTTTTTAGTCGTCTATACTTTGAGACTTTTACCTTCTTCTTCTTTTTCTTGGTAAACGGGTTTTTGGCTTGGTAATCTTTTTTTATCTTAGAAAAAGTGTTTTCTTTAAACCCGGGAAGACCTTTTTTATGAACTTCTTTTTTATCTTCTGTTTTTGGTTCCTCAACCTTATCTTGAACTACTGGTTTTTCTGGTTGTTCACCTTCTTTTTTATC
>JAAOYB010000006.1 GCA_018221135.1 Candidatus Woesearchaeota archaeon | reverse complement strand
TAACACTAATTTTATTCTTAGTAATCATAACCCTTTTCTTCATAAACACCGTTTTTGGTGTGGCCCCAACAGTGCACACAGATAACCAATTCTCAATAGATAGAGGATTAGGAAGCGAAGTCTTCATCCAAGAAGATAGCTGCGTTGATACAGGTGGGGATTTTTATGATTGCACGCTCTCAAACTACGCTGATTGCAGCTACGATGGCCAATATAGGGCTCGCTTCTACACAGGAGCAGAATACTCACCAAGCTACGCTAACATGTATTTTGTAAACAGAGACAACGTACAAGCAGACTGTGAGTGCAGCGGGAACACGTGGGTGGCAGGAGCAACTTATTGTGGAAGCACAGGTTGCACAGGAGGAAAATGCTGCGGGGACGACGGAGTAAACGACGATTTCTGCATAGGAATCAATTATCAATCATGCAGTGATGGAAACATCATAACTGATGCTGACGCAAACCTATTTACTTGCGAGACTTGTGGCTCAGGAACATGGGACTCATATAATACTCGTTGCTGCGGTGATGATGGCGCAGGCGACGATTTTTGTTTTGAGCCAGGAATATACGAGGCGTGCGTAGCTGGAGTGTACAGTAATGATAGGCAAGGACAACAAGATGTTTGTGAGTGCGGAGGAGGAATCTGGACTGGCTCGTCATGCTATGACTGCATCGAAGAATCAGATAGCGGCAAAAACCAGTGCGAGGAATGCGGAGACCAATACTGGACAGGAACTGCTTGTTGCGGTGACGACGGAGGATTCGACAACGACCCGGACTGCGTACCCTACAGTATAGGCTTAAAGATGTTTGATGGAACAAACATCATAAACATCTCACCTGACTTCACAAAAAAAAGCCCTTTAAAAATAGCGAAAGAAAACGTGATTATAGGCGTCGGATTAGTCCCCCAAACAGATTTGTACGCGTCTAATATGAGAATACAAGCACCCCTCCTACTAGAAACAACACCGATAACAAGCACTGTTTTGTTATATCACATGGAATTACTAAGGCTCGAACCAGATAGCGACACAGTATTACTCATGAATTTTGATGGGGACAACATAGAACCAACACAAGCAGATGAAACCACAGAACTAATCATGCACTTCGAAGGAGAGGATGTTCCCCTTAGTGAGGACATGTTACTTTATTATCACTTAAATAAAGATTCTGATTACGGTGAGAACAACACATACTTCTATGATTTTAGCAGGAACCAAAACCATGGTGGATGTAGTGGTGCTGCTTGCCCAACGTTCTTAGATAATTTTGGTTTCGATGGAGGTTTTAGTTTTGATGGAGCAGACAATATAAACGCAGGAGACCTAGATGAAATGGATGCTGCTTCAGAACTCACCATTAGTTATTGGGCTAGGATTGACATAGTTGATAGTATTTGGAGATCCTATCATTATAAAGGAGCAGGGTCAGGGGACAGGAATAGCATTCAAGAATATAATGGTGGATTATATGTCCTTCTCTCTTCAGGGGGAGTCAACACATATGGTTATACTTCTCCTGCGGTTGTCTCAGAAGGATTGTTTTATCATGTTGTTATGGTGTTTAACGGAAGTAAAGCAACCAATGCTGAACGCTTAAAATTATACCTTAATGGCCAGGAACAAACATTGTCTTATTCAGGAACAATCCCTTCAGCTACAGATGATAACTCAAATGCTTTTACTCTTGGCAATAATATGATAGGAGTTATGGATGAACTAATAATTTTTACTAAAGCACTAAGCCAAACAGAAGTAGAAGAAATATATGCTATAAGAAAAGCACCTCTCTATGACAGCAGCGGAAACGAGAATAATGGTAGCTGCACAGGGACTAGTTGCCCTGCTTATACAAGTGATGGCAAGATAGGAGGAGCATATAGTTTTGATGGAGTAAACGATTATGTATCAACTCCTCTTATGATTGATCAAAGCGGAGCAGGTACTGCAGCGACGTTTTGTGCTTGGGTTTATCCTACAAGCACTAGTGGTGGTGAACACCAACTTATCTCAACAGACAGCGGAGGATTTGATTGGGGAATTCTTAGAGAAGGAGGAACATGGTATGTTTTTACAGGGGCAGGCTCAGATGATACGAGAGACCCAGTCGACCTGAACAGTTGGCAGCACATCTGTGGCGTGTTCGGAACGACATTATTACCCGGCACAAAAGTTTACAAGAACGGCGTTGAAATATACACTACTACTGATTATGGTTACAACGTAGGAACAAACCCTATAACTATAGGTATGAATCCAGGGAACTCAGCAGAGTACTTCGCTGGATTAATTGATGAAGTATTAATTTATGATTACCCATTATCAGCTGAAGAAATAAATGAGGTTTATAAAAGAGGAACAGACTTCTACGATAGCAGCAGCTCAGAAAACCACGGAGAATACTGGCTTGGCGACCAAACAAATAAAGTAGAATATGGAAAGATAGGTGGATCTTATATTTTTGATGGCATAGATGATTACATCAGCCTTGGTAAAGAAGAACTTGATAACTTATACTTGCCTTTGAGCATCTCTGCTTGGATACGTCCAGAAGTATCAAAAGACCAAGGAATTTTTAGCAGCGATATGGGCACGGGAAGTATCAGTGATAATTATTATGGTTTTTGGATGTTACTAAACTCTGAAAATAAGATAACATTAAATTATGGTGATGGAAGTGGAACCCGCAGCAGCACTATAAGATCATATGATGGTGTATCTGATGTAATTATAGGAGAGTGGAATCACGTCGTAGGAGTAATAAGAGGAGCGCAAGACATGGATATCTATATTAATGGAGAACTTGACCCTAGCACTATTTACTCAGGTGATGGAGGGGCAATGGTGCACACAACAGATTTTGATGCAAGGATAGGTATGTGGAAACACCGCCTGACTTTAGGAGAAGATACTGACATGTTCCAAGGAGAAATGGACGAAGTAGCAATATATAATAGGAGTCTTAGTGAAAAAGAAGTAAAGGAGATGTACGCTAAAGGAATAGGCGCGTATGATATGAGTGGAAGACAAACAGAAATAGTCCCTTACTCAGACGCATTAGCTTTGTATCATATGAATAATGACTGGTTAGATTCATCTACGCCAACTTATAATGGTACTTCTACAGGAGCAACATTTACTACTAATTCAGTTTTTGGCAGCCACGCAGGAGACTTCAGCTTATCAGGAAGTGATTATGTAACTCTTTCAGGTACTACGAGTTCATTGAATGTATACAATGATTTTACTTTCAGTTTCTGGGTTAACATACAAGGCAGCACTACGCGAAACGCGATTTATTCAAAACCATATAATTTATGGATAAGATCTCAATTAACAAACACAATAGGAATAGAATCCGGAGCAAGTCCATGGGCGGCGATAGAGATAAACTTCTCTGATGCACTTAACTCAAATGAGTGGTATCATGTAGCAATAACACACAACACCGCAGACACTACCAAAATATATATTAATGGAATCTTAAAAAAAGAGGGGACTTTAGATATTCCAAGCAGCACTGCGAACTTAGCTTACCTAGGTGGTTGGAGTGGATCAAGTCATAATTTTAATGGTTACATTGACGAATTCGCTGTTTTTAATAGGGAATTAACCGAAAAAGAAATACAAGAAATCCACCTAAACAGAGCAGGTAGCTGTAGCGGAGCTACTTGCCCAGCTTATAATACTAATTATAAGAAATTAGGAAGCGGAGCAATGGATTTCGACGCTGATAATTTACAAGGTATATACGCCCCAGATAATATCTTAAATAATCTTAATGAAGGAGCGGTAAGCATGTGGGTTAAACCAAAAAACACAGGGTTATCTTATACAATATTTCATTACACAAAACTCACACACACGAGCCAATACGTTCAGCTGGTAATTGACTCTACAGGGATAATAGCTTTTTATGTTAGGGGAGGTGCTCCTTGTACAGCTGGTTGGTGGATTCAACAACAAACCACTGGAAAGATTAACTGGGATAAATGGAATCATGTAGTTGTCAATCAGGATGGTGTACACCCTGAGATTTACATAAATGGTATTAATCAAACCCTTATAAATCCTGGGGGGTATGGTTGTAGATTAGATGCTTTCTTCGACGATGTAGTAGCTGCTAGCCCTGGAGATTATTCTCCTATAATAGGTTTATTTAATAGATCAAGTGGTCCTCTCACTCCATTCAACGGCTCAGTCGACGAAGTAGTAATATATGACGAAGCACTAAGCGAAGAAGAAATAAAAGAGTTGTACAGAGGAAAAATAGATACGTACGCTCTAAGAAGCCTCACACCAACATAGAATTAGAATGGGAAAAGACGTGGGGAGGAACTAACATAGACATATTATATGATGTTGGAGTAGATAGTAATGGGGATGCTTACGTTACTGGAGTCGAATATGGGAGTGGTGTGGTAGATGATTTCTACATAGCAAAAATACTAGCGAATAGCACATTAGACTGGCAAGACCAAAGAAATTGGGCGACAGATGAAGATGGAAGAGAATTAATAATAGATGAATCAAAAAGCAGAGTATACTCTGTTGGCAGATACTGCTGCTGGGATTTTAACTTCGCAGAATACTCACTAACAGGTTCGTACATAGGAAAAAACACGTCAGGAATTACTGGAAGAGACATGTCACATGGTTTTACAAAGGATTCATCAGATAATTTTTACTTAGTAGGTAGGGTAGAAGAAAATTCAGGAGCCCCACCTTATAATTATAGAGTATTAAAATACAACCAGGGCACAGGTGTTGTATGGAACCAAAAATTTGGATTAACAGGGGTAGAACAAAAATTTAATAAAGCAACTTTGGATGAGAACGAAGACTTATACGCAGTTGGTTATGATGAAAATAATAACTATGACTTTAAAGTATTTAAACTAAACCCTAGTAACGGCGCACAGATTTGGAACACTACTTATTCGACTCAAAATGATGATAGAGGTAAGGGTTTAGTAAGCGACCAAAACGGGTACTTATACGCTGTAGGGCACACAACAAATAATGAAGGAACAAGAGATGTTTTACTACTAAAAATAGACCAATCAAATGGAAACCTAGTATGGAGCAAAACTTACGACAACGGCCTTGATGATGTAGCAAAAGACATCTTAATACATAACAATAAATTATACGTTGCAGCGTCAAGCATGACGGAATTTCACGGCTATGACTTATGGCTTCTAGGATATGATATATCAACAGATGAAATATTTATGAATTATACATGGGGAAGCCAAAAAAATGAATATGCATACGCACTAGACCTAGACGCAAATAACAACTCTTTATACGTAGCTGGTTACAGAGACATAACAACTTCTACAACAAACCCCCCCTATCAAGAGTTCTTACTTGCTAAGTTCACTATAAACTTAGCGGGAGGGGGAAGCGCTAGTAATCCTTACAGTTATGATTCTTATGACGTTGGAGGTTGGCATTTCGATAATGAATTATTAGATGATACTGGAAGCTCGCATACTTTAACAAATGGGGGCGCAGTAACTTTTAATGATACAGAGTATAAGTTCGCAACTCATTCAGCATATTTTGACACGACACTACTGTCTTATTTATATATGAATGACCATTCAGACTTTGACTTATCAGGAGGCGTATGGACTATAGAAGCATGGGTTAAGCCTGAATACAACATAAATACTGGAATGATTTATGCACAAACCACTGGTTTAATGGGGGGGTATGTATCTAAGAGTTATTCAAGACACAGATTTTACTCCTTCATTCATCATTACTAATGATGTCCCAACAACCCTTGTTCAGTTAACAGGGTCGGCGATTTCTTATGGAGGTTGGCATCACATAGCAGTAGTTGAAGACGGCGATAATTATTACTTATTCGTTGATGGAGTACTAGAAGACTCAACAACTGACACGGACAGACCCGCCAATTACCCAACCAACATATTAATTGGCGATAATTACAAAGGCTTAATAGATGAAGTAAGAGTATCTAAAGGAGTGGCTAGGTGGACTACTGATTTCACGCCACCAACGCAGCCATACTCCTAAAAAAAAATAATAAGACTTATATATAACACCAACAAAAAAAGAATAAATTTGGGGTGATGGAGGATTAATTATTATGTATGCTAAGAAAAAAGAAAGTAAAGACACAGACTTCTACAAGATAACAACACTAGTATTACTAGGAATCATTGTGGTTATGGGAGGTGTCTGGGCTTACGGGAAATACGCAGAGGCAAGAGACGCAAAGATAAACGAATACCTAAACGCTGGGTATAACCAAGGAATAACAGACAGCCTAGTACAAATCTATCAAGGAACAAACGAATGCCAAATAACAACTATAAACCTAGGGAACACGACGAGACGAGTGGCGGACGTGGCGTGCCTAGAACAAGTCCTAACACAACAACAAGGACAACAACCAGCACAACAATAAATTTTTAATTAAATTTTTTTCTTATTCTTTTTTTTCCGATAAGTTTAAAAACCCTCTTCCACATAGATAACACCATACATTTTTCAGGGTTAAAAAAATATGGTGGCGTGGAAATTAACCCAAAAACTAGTAATAATACTTTTATTCTTAACAATAATTATAACACTAAACACACAAACTATTAATTCTATCCACGGAGTAGGCGCTGATTACACAATATTCATCGCTGACATCACTCCACTAGGAGAAAAAAACGCGACGAACAATCCAGATTACGAAGCGCAACTCAGCCTAACACCAACGCCTACAGGCAAAGGAAGCGACCAACTAGTACAAACAACTGTTTTCTTAGGGTACATCCACGTAGCAAACATCGACTACCCACCAAACATCACAATAGCCACACTATATGAAACAGCGACTTCGCAAATAATCGACACAAACAATTATCTTAACATCGGCGATGACTTCACACTCAACGCCACAGTGGTAGAAGAAGACATAGAAAACACGAGCGTGACTTTCTACAACTCAACAGGAGGAATACTCTGGAGTGGGTTACTAAACCGAATCGGAAACATAGACTACACCTTAACAAGAACGACAAACAACGCGTGGGCGGGACTAGTAAACTACACCATATTAGCACTCGACGACACAGGACAAACAGATACGTACAACGCGAGTTTCGTAGCAGACCTGATAAGCTACATTAA
Source organism: Candidatus Woesearchaeota archaeon (assembly GCA_018221135.1). Taxonomy (GTDB): domain Archaea; phylum Nanobdellota; class Nanobdellia; order Woesearchaeales; family BM511; genus JAAOYB01. The sequence continues at coordinate 40,915 of JAAOYB010000006.1, read as the reverse complement.
CTTAGTGCTAGAAGACCAAGTAATCGAGGTAGGCAACCAATTCAATATGAGTGGAAACGCACAAACATACTACCTTAATCTATCAGGGGAAACTTACGACGTCTACTTTAACAACTCCTACAACCAAACAGGTGTTCATCAGGCCAATAATTATTTCTACTTCAACCTACCAGCACCAACTACTAGCGGGAATTACACACTAAGAATCAACACGAGCAAATACAACATCGATAACCAAGTAGTAACATGGGTTTACGCAGATAAAAGACCCTACATAACCAATCTGAACATATCGCCTCAACCAGCTACTAGAAACGATGACCTAAACGCATCATGGGTTTTCAACGACGCAGATCCTAGCGACCCAGAAATAACATATTATGAATGGTACGTCAACGGAGCCCTCAACACGAGCGGGCAAACAAGCAATAACTACGTGACGTTCACAAAAGATGCTTATAACCGCTTCGACAACGTAACAATCAAAGTAACTCCGTACGACTCGTACCTTTTTGGACCAAGTGTTAACTTAACAATCCAAATAGTTAATGCTCCGCCGATACTAACAGGCATCAACATCACTCCAAGCGCGTTCAAATATTACGCTAACGTAACAATTACGAGCACAGACGCTTACGACAGAGACGGAGACGCATTCGAGATGATGTGCGGAGACGCTCCGACAACAAACAATATTTGCAACTCAACAATCGGAACCACTAACAGGACATGCACTTTCAACAACACTTTCTGGAACGACGACTCAGACAGAAACATTTACTGTAGGTTATACGACTCGTACAATTACAGCACTTCACAAAGTTTCTTGGTAATAGTGGATAACACGCCACCAAACATAACTCTCACTTCACCCCCGAGTTTCTGGGTTGAAGAATACAGATACACCACGAACTTCAAATACGTAGTAAGTGACAATCACTCAATACAGAACTGCTCAGTGATAATAAACAACACCATAAACACCACAGAGTACAATCCTACAAGAGACGTTAACCAAACTATAAGCGTAGCGTTTAGAAACAACACTTACTCATGGAGTATTGGTTGCTTTGACATAGCAGGAAACTACAACGAGACAGGCACGAACACATTAATAGTTAATGTCTCAGAAGGAATCAGTATACAAAGCCTAGGAATACCCGGCGTGGAAGGAGACACGCAAATCACCACTAACAAAAACGTGTTGTTAATAGTTACGACGACTCCTTCGGCGTATCAGTGCAGGTACTCAAACGACGCAGCGAGTTGGACTGTTTGGCAGGGATGCGCAAACACAAAGGCGTGGCAGTTAACTGATGGTTTCGGCGTAAAAACTGTGTACGCTCAGATAAATCATTCAGGACTTGACGCTGGTGTAATAACTGATGCTAGTGCTTCAATAATTTACTCTGAAACAGGGGAAGGCTTAGGCACAGACACTCCTGCGAGTTTCAACGTCTATGATGAGGGAGACTACACCAACTCAGACAACAACCTAACGTTTAGTTGGCAAGACGCCTCTGATGAACAAACAAAGAAGTTAGGACTCGCAATCACGTATTTCTATAGGGTTTACGATGAAACCACTACGTCTTACGTTAATAATTCATGGGCGTATAACGGAAATAGTAGAGAAGTAACGATCACTAATTTGTCACTCATAGAAAACCATGAGTACAAAGTAGAGGTAAGGGCTAGGAATCCTAGCGATCTTAACAGGACTGCTTGGTCTGATGGGATAATCACTGATTTCACGCCACCAGTAATCCCATCAGCCACTAGCAGCCCCCAACCAAACACTTGGACGAACACAGGAGTAATCAACATTAACTGGAGTGGTAATGATAACATAAGCGGAGTGAAAGGCTACAGCTACGTAATAGACGAATCACCTCTAACCACCCCGGATGACGCGGTAGACACCACGAACACTACAATAACAATAATAGAAGAAGAAGGCAAGTACTACGCGCACATCAAAGCAGTAGACAACGCAGAAAACAACGGAGCAACAACTCACCAAGGGTTCTTAGGAGTTGACAAAACACCGCCAACACCCCCCTTACCATATAACGTTGCTCTGTATGTAGACGCCGGTGTTTACAACGCTACATGGAAAGCATCATCTGACGCTCTAAGCGGAGTGGACTATTACATAATAAGATTATATGATGAATATAACTTGTTAATCAACACTACTAACACTACTAACACTTACTACGAGTTCACAAGTTTGTTAATAGGCAACTACAACGTAGAAATAATTAGTGTAGACAAAGCAAGTAATAACGCCTCAAGCGCCCAGATAAGTTTAACACCCTTGGAGATATTAACAGTATCGCCAAACAGCACGAATACCAAGCAAGAAACAATAATTCGAGCGACAACAAACAGAGAAGCGACTTGTTCTGAGAACCAAACAACAAAAGATTTCGTGTTCACACAAAGCGAGTACCATGAGACTATGATAAAATTCTCAAACGGGTCTAAGAGTATAGAAGTAACGTGTCAAGACGCTTACGGCTACATAGTATCAAAAAACATAGTTTTTATTGTGGTGAGTACAGACCCAGGTAGTATTAACATATTTTTAGGCGGCCCGTATTATTATGGGCAAAAAATAATTTTTAATCTCACAGCAGATAACCTCACAAGCATTAAGCACTCAGACTTTGAGATAAGCATAGATGGAGAAAGAATAAACAGAAACGATTACTCAATAATCGATAAAAACAAAGGAGAGTACACCATAATAATGAATCCTGTAGTGGATAGAGGGGTTTACGCGCTTAGGATACGAGTTGGAGGCGTAGAAGACACAGAAACATTGTTCATGAACGCTCTTAGCTTCACAGTTGAATACGCTGCTCCTATAAGCGGAGTGGTTGAAAAATCCAACCTTGCCTACGTAGAGAACGGAACAACTAAGATAGGTGTCGCGGCTTCAAGCACAAAAGCAATAATTAAGACAAATAATTCTTGGATAACCGCGAATAGAGGCCCAGAAGATCAATCATATCTCTTCTTCACAACTAACGAGATAAGCGCAAATAACAAGAACAGACTTCTAAACAGAGAAGAATTCCTAGACGAAACAGCGGGTTTCGGAGTGAGCCAAGAAGAGTACGTCTTACGACAAATACTAAACTACCAAAGCATACTAGTGAGGGGTCTGGGCGTCGCCAGAGGCTACTTTAACATCATAATAATAAACGAGGGATTAGACGAGAATAATAACACGATTATCAGAATAGAAAAAATATGAGGATAAAAAAAAGAAAAGTGGTGACATTACTAATTTTATTAGTACTCCAAGCAGTCTTAGTTTTAGGTGAAGGAATAAATATTGAGAACTTAGGATTGACAGGCATCGACCAAACTAATCAGGAATACACCGCTACTCGAACCGTGGCGCTAAACATAACACTCGACGCAGACGCTAATACTTGCGCGTATTCAAACAATGACATCTCATACACATTGTTTGAAGGGTGCACGGAGAGAAAGTATTGGGTGCTCACAACAGGCACAGGGCTAAAAACAGTATACATACAAATAAACCACACAGATGACACAATAAACAAATACAACGACACCATATACTATAATTACACCGGCGCAGGGTTGGATACCACGCCGCCAACCAGGCCTATCATCACCGTTTCTGACTACGAAAAAGACGGCGCTATAACTTTTAGTTTCGACCCCTCAACCGACCCAGAATCCGAGATTTTACAGATACCTTTGGTTTATGAGTACCAAATAAGTAGGAACAGTATTCCTCAAATAACTTGGACTGTTACGAACACGTACGAGAACACATTCAATATCAGCGTGAACCACTTAGATGACGTAACCATAGAAGTAAGAACTACTAACAGCGCAGGACTAACTAATACTTCATCACGTAACATAATAATAGACCAAGACAACCCATCCGCGCCGAGCATATCAAGTAGTTTGGATCAGCTAAGTTACCATAATAGCAATTCTGTGTTTTTTAATTGGAGTGCAAACGACGCGATTTCTTCGATAGGGGGTTACAGTTATACTCTAAGCCAAGACATAAGCACAACACCAGATAACGTAGCAGAAGGAACGCTTGGCCTAACACAGTTTCATACGAACAAAACATTTACGTTATCTAGTGACGGCACGTATTACTTTACAATCAAAGCATTTGATGAAGCAAAGAACCCATCGAGCACGACGCAGTACTGGTTCTTAATAGACAGGACGCCACCTAATAAGCCGACACTGATTAGCGGGATTCAATACGCTACGAGTAACAACTTAACGTTTAATTGGGAGGCTTTAGACGACTTATCCGGGATTGATCACTTCGTAGTTCAACTCTCAGACACAGAAGGAGATTTCACTAGTCCGATAAACGAGACAAACATCACAACGCCAGGGGTTTACTACGCGGATTTCTTAATACCTACACCAGGCACTTATTACGCGAGGGTAAAAGCAGTAAACAACGTCGGCTTAGAAAGTTTGTGGTCAAACGAGGAAGAAGGACTAATCGATACGCAACCACCAAACATCACGATAATAAGCCCGAAGAACTCATCGAACATCACAAAAGACTATTCCTTAATATCATTAGTAACTGATGAGACCGCAACGTGTTATCAGTACGACGCGAAATACATAGAATTCATCTTTACAAACAGCACGTACCACGAGACGCGCCTCACCCAAAACTTTTGGGTTTATATCATGTGCGAGGACGAAAAAAAGAATCAGAGACTCATAGGACCACTAAATTATAATGTTACTCCACAAACACCTAATGTTATCAGCCCATCAAGTATTAATTCATACGCGGGGTTTGTCATAAACCAAGAAATAAATCTTTCAAACGACGCGTACGGCTTTGAGAACAGAGACTTCAACATCACCCTTAACGGAGAGAACATAATGTATGGGGTGAAACAAACCAATGATTCAGGCAGATACGTCCTAAGCATAAAAACACCGCTGATACCAGGTACTTATACATTGTCAATAAGCGGCTATGACATCACCTTATACAACAAACGCCTTAACTTCACAGCTAGTTACCAAGAAGGAGGCTTAACTCCAACAACCACTCACCAAACCATTTATGCAAATACTTCAACTCTAAAGATTGGGTTGATGAGCCAAAACCAGAACAACACATATATCACCTCAAACAGTATCGGTTTTACAACTGGCCACGAGGATAAGAAACTATTGTTTTTAACAAAGGAGTTATCAAACTTGGAGAACAAGGAGTGGTGGTTCAACCAAGACTTATTCTTAAACCTCCTCTTTGCCAGGATAAACGCCTACAGTAATAAGCCAGGAAACGCGAGGATAATCATAAGCGACCCCCACATAGTAATAGAAGACAAATCTTTTGGGGGAGGGGGGATGAGCCTAAAAGTAAGACATGAGAGAAACGAGAACCAAAAAAAGGTGATTAGCATAACCAAGAATAAGCAGTTAGAAAACAACATAATAACAAACTAAAAAAGAAAAAGAAGAAAATGTTTAGAGGAAAAAAAGCACAGTTTTATTTGCTGACAACGATAATACTACTCTCATCGCTGTTCTTCTTAGTAGGAGAAACCAGCAAAGCAGCAAGCGTAGGTTTTAAGGATACGAACACTGCAAAGAACTACAAAACAGAAGCGATTAACACACTAAACCAAGCATTACTAGGCGAGTTGAACGCGACGTACGAACTAGAAAGTTACACTGCTAAATTCATACAGTATAATAATGAGAGAAACCGAGACACACAAATAATTTTTTTGTACTACCAAGAAGACCAGATATATTTGAAGAGTTACTATAAGAGACGAGCGGTTATAAACCCAGGGAACACCACGCTTAACTATTACGAGTCTGTATGGATCGCAAAAAAAGATGTTAATATAACTTTAGTTGACAACATAACACACGAATTTATTACTAGTAATCACCCAAAGAATTTCGACGCGATAATAATAGAGGAAGACACCACATAAGAAGAGGAGACTACATGTACAGAAGAATTTTTGCAAACAAAAAAGGGATGGGCTTATACATAGGCTGGGTCTTATTAATGGCTTTTATGGTGAGCCTGAGTAGTTTTATGTATGTGTGGATGACAAGTCACGTCGAGCAACAAACCCAGAAGTTGCAAGAAAGCACAGACACCAATATTTGTGAGACTCTCTCAATCTCTGTTCAAGACTACTGCCAAGATGAATACGAATTAATCTTTGAGGTCACCAACACTAAAGACGTCGAGATAAAAAGTTTCAAATTACTCCTCTTCGACTTATACGACTACCCACAAGATACAATAATAGACGAAGACCTCAAACCTTCAAAAACAACTACTATAACCAGTTTGAAACACGGAACACTAGCACAAGTAGAAATAATTCCTCAAACCATTAATGATGATAGACTCGTCACTTGTCAGAAATCAAAAACAATCATACAAAACATCCCGCTATGCTAAAAAAGGGCATTATTAGATAAATTTATATAGGATTAATAGACAGAAAAGAGTATAAGAAAAAAACAATATTGCAACTGTAATAAAAAAATGTTTGTAAACAAAAGAGGTGTCAGTCCGCTTATAGCAACAGTTCTACTAATAGCCTTCGCAGTAGCCCTAGGAGCGGTAGTGATGAATTGGGGTAAAGGATACGTCGAGCAAACAGCGCAGAATTCAGGGCAAAAAGCAGAGATGGACTTAGCATGCCAAACCGATATCAAGATAGGAATAAAAGAGATAGGCAACACCGAGAAAGTGTGCTATAATAGCTCGGCGGACTACGCGGAGTTCATGCTTGAGAACACAGGAAACGAAGACATAACAGGGATTAGGATGATAGTCATAGACGCAAACGATAACATATACGACGAAGACGACACAGCATTCACTATAGGTGATGGGAGTGTTAGTCCAAAATACACTTTTGATTACTCGGCAAGCAGCGTCTCAGGAAGCCTACAATTACTAGAAATCGTTCCGATGATCACAGTAAAAGGCAGAAGCACGCCTCAGCCATGCTTAAAGAACAGCGTGTTATTAGACGACATCCCTTCCTGCACATAAAAAAAAAAGAAGAGAAGAACAAAAAACTTTTTTATTTTTTTTTATTAGGGTTTTATATACTGATATAGAAGATGAGAAAAAAAGGCAGTGTCAAAGCAAACATATTCTTATTAGCAGTCCTAGTCGCCATCACTTTATTATTAGTGTTATTCATCCAAAACTTTTATGTTGAGAACAAGAACGCGGCGATACTAAACTTAAACGCTGCTAATGATTGCTTGGACATGGAGTTTACCATATCAGGTGTTAAGAGAATCAATACTTACATAATATTCACTATTAATAATGATTATAACAGCGCAAAGATACACACATTAAAAGTCAAGGGAATAACTGAGGAAACAGAAAGTCATGAGATACTCCCAGGCGAGATTGAAGAAGTCGTTTTTAGAAACGTCTCAACCTCAAGTGAGATAAGCGTAACAGCTAATGGTTGCGAAGACTACGTAGTAACAAAAAGTATAGTATGATAATATTATCATAATAACCCCTTTTTTTTGGGTTTGATTAGTTTTTTATGTGGGTGAAGTGAGTGTTAGGGACTAATAAGTCAAGAAAAGCCCAGATATGGGTCTCAGCAGTGATTTACATCCTAATAATCAGCACTAGCTTGATATTAGTCTTAAAGGTAGGGATGCCAATAATTGATAGGATAAAAGACAAAGGAGTATTTGAGAAGACCAAGAACACCATGGCGTACTTAGACGAACAAATAACGTACGTCGCCAATGAAGGAGAAGGGTCTCAGAGAATCGTAAGCGTTGACATCCCAAGCGGGAACTTGTTTGTTGAGAACAACCAGGTAGTGTGGGAGTTCGACACCGATACACAAGTATTAGATGAGCGTAGCAGCCAAGAAGTAGGAAATCTCAAAATCATTAGCAACGCAAACGTGCACACCTACGACTATGGGGATAGATTTGTTCTAAGCACCTTAGTCGATTACAAAGACACAATCCCTGTCTATTTTAACGTAACGATTCGAAAAATTGGAAGTGAAGAAGCATGGGCGGGTATTAATGCAAGCGACTTAATAACCAGTATTAATTATGATGGGGTGAGTCCTCCTGGGAGTTTTAACTTGTACTTTGGCAATGACCCAAGCACAGCTACTGGCGTGGGGTACACGTACATGACACCTAGCTCAAACAACACCAACGTTGGTCAGGCAAGCGTAACAGCGCATATAAGCTCTGTGTTAGGAGTGACTCCTTTAGAATACGATTTAATAATCACTCTTAATAGCTACGCAGACTTCTTAGTACTCGAAACAAAGAATATAGAGATAGGATGAAACTAATAAAATGGCTGAGAAAAAAACAGATAGTAAAGCCGAAGAAGAAACCAAGTTCGAAATAGACCTTAATCCAAAACTCATAACCATCCCTGATTTTAAGAACAAAACAGAGGTGAACATCCAATACCCTTTGATGGAGCCTTACGCGTACGCCCAGATCTACTGGGATGAAACCTCTAAAGAATTAATTTATGAAGTCTTAGAACCAGTCCTTGATGATGACGAACAAAACATTCTCAAACTAGTACAACTAGGCCTTGAAGAAATGATAAATATTAGCTTCGCGCACGCATCGAAGCTCAACATCTTAATAGAGTACTTAGAGAGAAACGTGCAATCAATACTTGTTGAGATAGGCGCTAGTATAACACAAGAAACATATAATAAGATTATGTACTACGTTTATCGAGATAGTGTTGGGCTTAATCTTATCGAGCCCTTAATACATGATTACTTCATAGAAGACATAGAATGCAACGGGATAAACACCCCTATCTACGTAGTTCACAGAAAATTCGAGAACATCAAAACAAAAATAATCTATAACGAATTAGAGACCTTAACAAGCTTCGTTGAGAAACTAGCCCAGAAAACAGGGAGGTACGTCTCATACGCAAAACCACTCCTTGATGGAACACTCCCAGACGGCAGCAGAGTCAACGCTACTTATACTAGTGACATCACGACGCGAGGCCCAACTTTTACTATTAGGAAGTTCACAAAAGACCCTTGGAGCCCCACCCACCTAATAAGTTTCAACACGGCCTCAGCAGACGTATTCGCGTATTTATGGCTCGCGATAGAGTACAAGTTTAACGTTATGATAATAGGGGAAACCGCTAGTGGAAAAACAACGTTTCTTAACACGATAGTACAATTCATACCTCCTGAAGCAAGGATTTGTAGTATAGAAGACACAAGAGAACTAAACCTCGCACACGATAATTGGCTCCCAGCAGTTACTAGGACCGGTTTTGGAATCCCTAACCAAGACGGAGAAATATACGGGGGCGTCACGTTGTTTGACTTACTTCGAGAGACTTTCAGACAAAACCCGGACTACGTCATAGTAGGAGAGATCAGGGGAAAAGAAGCTTACGTACTATTTCAAGGAATGGCGAGCGGCCACCCGAGTTTCGGAACTTTTCACGCAGGAAGCGTTAACACACTTGTTAGGAGGTTAGAAACACACCCTATTAACTTACCTAGCAGCTTAGTTGAGAGCTTAGACATAGTGTGCGTAACAACACATGTTAAAACCAAAGACAAAAATTATAGGCGTATAAAAGAGGTTAACGAAATAAAGAAGATAGAGGGCAGCGGAGGAGAAATAGAGCACACAACCGTTTTTGAATGGGATCCTATAAAAGACGAGACCCCCAAGAAAGAACAATCAATAGTGGTTGAGAAGATAAGCAAAAGAACAGGCATCCCCGTTGAGCATTTAGAACAAGAAATGAGTAATAGGTCACTGCTTTTGCAAAAATTAGCAGATGACAAAATATATGGTTATAGAGAACTAAACGAGATAATAAGCGAGTACTATCAAAAACCAAAAGATTTGCTTGTCAGAATAGGAATAATAAAATAAAAGAGAAAAAAGGTTTTTTTCATGGATGAAATAATAGGGTATCTCAAAAAAGAAGCAAGAAAACAAGACTTGCTAATACAATTATACGAGGAGTTACTAAGTAATACTCCAAGATCAAAAAAAGAGTTAACACTCTTAAAACTACGACTTAGCGTGGCGAGAGAAGAAATACTAAAATCGACTCATAACATAAAAAAAGGATTAGACCAAACATAACCCAAAAAAAAGAGTTTTGGGGGGTAGGGTAATAAGTGGTTTTTGAACAACTAAAAAAGTATAACTCTGAATTAAAAGAGTTAATAGGCGAGTTAGAAAGATACAAACAAATAGAGAGCAGAATAAGAAAAGACTACGCGACTCTTCAAAGACAATACCAAAGAAAAGAGTTCGGATACGAAAAGTATCAACGCCTCAAAAAAAAATTATTATCAGATAATGACTTAAAAGAAGAAATCAAGAATTACGACTCGTACATCAACTTATTAATTGAGAAGATAAGCTATGTTAATTCTCAGATATTCATAACTGCTTATGAGGATAAGAGTTATGAGGAAGTAAGACTCGCTCCTAAGCCTCCTCTTTCTTTTCTGAAACCTTTTGAGGAGAGATTAGAAGAAAAAAAGATAGGCAAAATCGCTAGTAAGCTTGATGAGTTAATAAGCGAGCCAGCCCCCACTCCCCCGATTAGTATAGAAGAAACAAAAACACAAGCAGAAGTAGAGGGAGTAGAAAAAGCAGAGATACCAAGCACTCCTACCACTACACCTGGTAGTGTTGCTAAGCCCATGTTCTTAAAACCAGTCAAGGCGCCGGTCTCAAAAGAAGTTAGTGACGCAACAAAAACTGAGAAGCCAAAAGAGAAGAAGAAAACAGCTCTTGACTTACTTAAAGAACAAAAACACGACAAGGCAAACCTCGCAGTTTTCTTAAAGGACAAGACAAAAACAAAAAAGAAGCTCTCAAAAAAACAAGACTCCATAGTTGAATCATTAAAAAAAGAAAAAGTAAAAGTGACGAGTAACGTAACACTCGGCAACGTCTTCAATTTTAAATTAGTAAAGAACTTAGTCTCAAAGTTTAGAAAAGATGAAGGGTTCATCGCAAAAGACACCAAGAAAGCAAGAAGCATACTGGAATTAAAAGACTTAATAGGTGAAGAAGAAGAAACCACTACTCTCGTATCAAGTAATCTCTTAACTAAAGAAGCCGCGCAAATAAAAAAATTGTTAGACCAACAAAGCTTAGCAATCTATAACCCTAGCAACATAGGTTACTTAGCAAATTTTTTTGTCAGGAAAATAACGTTGTACTTCCTTGATAACTATCCATTACTTTTCAAAAAATTGTACGAGTACATAAGAAAAGCCAATATTAAGATTCTATCAAACACGTACATCAACATAATGTTTTTTGTTAGTTTTATCTTAACAATAATAATAACTAGCATGACTATTCTTGTAAGCTTAGTTCAAAAAAACCCTTTTATGCTCTTGGTTTCTAAGACTTTTATAATGCTAACATTAACTTTTTTCATGACGTTATTCTTATTTTATTATTATCCTATAATGAAAGTAAAAGAAAGACGCAAAAGCATCAATACTAATCTGCCTTTCGCTATTGATCAGATGAGCTCAGTCGTCGCCTCAGGTGTTAGTCCAAGCACGATGTTTCGCCTCATCGCTCAAACAAAAGAATACGGGGACGTATCGATAGAAGTAGAGAAGATTAGTAATATGATGGAGGTCTTCGGGTACGACTTGGTAAGCGCTGTAAAAACAGTTTCGAGTACTACTCCAAGCGATAACTTAAGAGAATTCTTTGAAGGTTTCATGTCAACTATTCAAACAGGGGGCAGCCTAAAGAATTATTTGAGTCAAAAATCAAAAGAAGCAATACTAATGTATCAGACAGAAAGGCAAAAATACGTTGAGACAATAACTACTTACTCAGATATATACACAGGAGTATTAATAGCTGCACCACTATTTTTTGTGAGCACCCTATCACTTATTAGCTTGCTTGGTGGACAACTAGGCGGATTTGAGATATCAACGGTTATCAGCATGGGAACATACGTAGGAATACCTTTATTAAACGTCGCGTTTTTGATGTTTTTAGAACTCAACCAACCAGAAGTATAAAAAAATAAGAAGAGAAATGATTTGTTAAAAATGGCAAAGTTTAAACAAAAGTATTGGTTTGGAATAATATTTGGTGTTTTCTTCGCAGTACTTGACATAGTACTCTTTCGAGGCACTCGCTACTTCGTGCCAGGATTAGTCTTAGCAGTTACTATTGGGTGGGCTCAGTTCTGGACTGATTTCTTCTTAGAGAACGCCAGGAGAAAAGAGTATGAATCAAGATTCTTAGAACTAGTCAGAAACTTAGTCGGCGCTGTTAAGAGTGGCATGCCAGTCTCAAAAGCGATAGTGCACATAGCAAACACCAGTGATTACGGCGCGCTTACACCTCACGTAAAAAAACTCGCTAATAAAGTTGAGTGGTCGATCTCTGTCAAGAAAGCGCTTAGCGATTTCTCGTTAGCTACTGGTAACGACGTTATTAAAAGAGCTGTGTCAACTGTTATAGAAGCCGAGCAAGCAGGAGGTAACATCGAGGACGTTCTTGAAAGCATCACAGTAAGCTTATTAGAGATTAAGAAGATAAAAGAGAGTAGGAGGGCGAGTATCCACGGCCAAATAATACAGTCTTACATCATCTTCTTCGTCTTTCTTGCAGTGATGGTAGTCATACAAAGCTTGTTAATACCTTATTTGGGGCGTATGCAGTCAGGAAGCGTTCTCTTAGGAGAAGGAGTGAGTGAGACTACGACTATGAACATTAAGACTAGTGTGAAGATACAGTTCTCAAGCGTCTCTGATTTTGTTCTTAGCGCAACGGATTGGTTTAAGAGCATCTATGGTATTTTTTTGATGCTCGCCTTAATCCAAGGGTTCTTCGCGGGGATAGTGATAGGAAAGCTTAGCGAAGGAGACCTCGTAAGCGGGGTTAGACATAGCTTGATACTCATGACAGTCGCTATCTTGGTAATCACGATTACACAAACATAAACTTTTTAAAAAAGTAAGACTAAACCATTCTTATATGGGGGTGTATTATATATGAAGAAAGTAATTATTTACTCAACGCCGACTTGTCCGTATTGCGTGATGGCAAAAGAATTCTTCACACAAAACAAGATAGAATTCGTTGATGTAGACGTAACACAAGATCACGAAAAAGCCCATGAGATGATGGAAAAGAGCGGGCAGATGGGAGTCCCGGTAATAGATATAGAAGGCAAAATAATAGTTGGTTTTGATAAAGAAGCAGTAAAAAAAGAATTAGGGATTTAGCATGGGTGACTCAGTCGCGGTTCTTGGAGCTTCAACAGATAAAACTAGGTTTTCTAACAAGGCGATCAGAGCATTTCAAAAAAAAGGATACGTTGTCTTCCCAATAAACGATAAGTACAAAGAAGTAGAAGGAGTAAGAACAGTTAAGCTAGAAGAATTATCTGGAGATGTTAAATTACTGAGTGTTTATATAAGACCTGAAATCTTTGAGAAACTAATTAGTTTAATCCCAAAAAGCGTCAAAAAAATAATTTTGAACCCCGGCGCGGAATCAGTAAGAATAGTAAACTTATTAAAGGAACACAGATTTTTAGTACTCACAAATTGCAGTATTAAAATGCTAGGGTATGACCCTGGAGATTTTTAAAAGTAAATACGTAGAAATGATTTGTGATGATTAAAAAAATAGGGATAGTAGCCAAGAACAAAAAAGTTATTAGTGGTTACAAAAAAGAAATAATAAGACAAGGATACGCGTACAGTCTTAGAAACGCGGACGTAATCCTTTGCTTAGGCGGCGACGGGACTTTCTTAGAAGCAGAGAGGAAGTACCCGGGCGTTCCAAAAATGCTTATTCGTGATAGCAAGGTTTGCAACAAATGCAACATTTCTATCTTCGATAGTTTCTTGGATGTCATAACTAAGAATAAATACGAAGTTTTTAGTTTTAGGAAACTCGAAGCGTACATCAACCAAAAAAAAGTTGGTTTGTACGCGGCTAACGACGTCATCATCAGAAACTCTGACTTGGCTCAAGCTATTCGTTTTGACTTATACATAGATAAGAAAAAAGTTTTCAAAAAAGAATTAATAGGTGATGGCGTGATTACCAGCACGGTTTTTGGAAGCGACGCGTATTTTAAGAGCGTGACAAAGAAAAGTTTTCTTAAAGGAGTCGGAGTCGCGCTTAACAATGTTTCTAACACGAGCATCACGCATAAATTATTCTCTGAGAAGTCCGAGGTTAAGTTCATCATAAAAAGAGGGCGGGCAAGGGTTGCTTTTGATAATAGTAGGAAGAATTTTAGTATAAAACCTTTTGATCAAGTGGTGATGAGGGCCTCTAAGAAGAAAGCAAACATAATACGTTTTTAACCAAACACATACTTTATTGCGATGTAAATCCCGAATTCTAAAACCCATAAGAACAACGTCCATTTACCAATAGTTATTATCATCCTAGTTATGGCATCTTCATTTTTGCCACGTAGTATTTCTCGCTTTACAAAACCAAAACCTAAAATTAAGAATATCACGATGGGGACGAAGAACAAAAAAGTTTCTTTGTACAAAATCCCGAAGACAGGAATAGTTACTATTAAGAGTATTTGAAGCTTTTCTAGTATGTCACTTAAAGTCTCTAATACTAGGCTCATAACAAATTATTAGTGTATACTCGAGTATATATATCTTATGATTTTTTTTTAAGATAGTTTTTATAAATAAAACAGTGCTCCACAACTTCTTATGACTGACTTATTTCCAAAAACCGAGAAGAACTTCGTGCTTAAGACATCCATGACTCCTAAAGGCAGCCAACCAGTAGCAATAAAAAAAATAGTGGAAGGCTTCGCTAAAAAAGGTTTTGATAAACAAGTACTCCTTGGCATCACTGGTAGTGGTAAGACTTTTACCATGGCAAACGTCATAAGTCAAATACAAAAATCCACGTTGGTCTTAGCTCATAATAAGACTTTGGCTTGGCAACTATATCAAGAGTTAAAGTTGTTGTTCCCGGGTAACGCAGTAGAATACTTCGTCTCTTACTATGATTATTACCAGCCCGAGAGTTACTTGCCCTCAACTGATACTTACATTGAGAAAGACGCTAAATCTAATGAGAAGATAGAGGAGATGAGACTCAAAGCAACTACTAGCTTGGTATCAAGAACTGATACGATAATAGTGTGTAGTGTATCTTGTATTTATGGCCTTGGCAGCCCTGAGAACTTCGAGAAACTAAGCTTCGAATTAAAGAAAAAACAAGTTATTAACAGACAAGAAATAATAAGGGCTTTAGTTGATATTCAGTACGAGCGAAACGACGCGGACCTCTCACCTGGTAAGTACAGGGTTCGAGGCGACACCATAGAAATCAGGCAAGGCTACGGCGAAGAACTAATACGCATAGAAATGTTCGGTGATGAAGTAGAAAAGATAAGCTTATTACATCCTACTAGCAACAAAACACTAAAAGAAATAAGTGGTGTTATGGTTATGCCTGCTCGGCATTACGTAGTAACAGAAGAACAAATAAACAACGCGATAAGTAGTATAAGAGATGAGTTAGAAGAAGTCATTCCTTCTATGGAGCAATTAGAAGCGCACAGATTAAAAACTCGTACTAATCATGATCTCGAGATGATTGAAGAACTTGGATTCTGCTCAGGCATTGAGAATTACTCAAGACACTTTGAGGGTAGGAGTGCGGGTGAGCCGCCGTTCACACTTATTGATTTCTTCCCAAAAGACTTCTTGTTCATAATAGATGAATCTCACCAAACTATTCCTCAACTTCACGGAATGTACAAAGGAGACTACAGTAGGAAGAAGAACCTCATAGATTTTGGTTTTAGGCTTCCTTCAGCTTTTGATAACCGTCCATTAAAATTTGAGGAAGTCGTTCCGTACATGAACAAAACAATTTATGTCTCGGCGACTCCGGCTGAGTGGGAGGTAAGAGTCTCAGGTCAGGTCGTTGAGCAAATCATAAGACCTACTGGACTACTCGACCCAATAGTTGAGGTTAGACCTACTCGAAACCAAATCGATGACGTCATTCACGAAATAAAAGAGAACACAAAAAAAGGTTTTCGTACTTTGGTGACGACTCTGACTAAGCGAATGGCGGAAGAGCTTAGTGAGTACCTCGCCAGGGCAGATGTTAAGACTCGGTACTTGCACAGCGAGGTTGATACTATTGAGAGAACTGAGATAATAAGACAGCTTAGACTTAAAGAATTTGATTGCTTAGTAGGAATCAATTTGTTAAGGGAGGGCTTGGACATCCCAGAAGTCTCGCTCGTCATCATATTAGACGCGGACAAGGAGGGTTTTCTTAGAAATGAGAGGAGTTTAATCCAAACTATTGGTAGAGCTGCTAGGAATACTGAAGGCAGAGTGATACTCTACGCTGATAAAAAAACTGATAGTATGAACAAAGCAATTAAGATCACAAAAGATAGGCGAAGAAAACAAGAAGAACATAATACTAAGAACAAGATTATTCCAAAAACCATTATTAAGCCTATCCAAGTAGAAGCGCACACAAAAATAAAGGACACCAAGCACATCCCAAAAAAGAACATTCCTTCACTTATAGTTTCACTTGAGGCTGAGATGAACGAAGCCGCAGAAAAACTCGAATTCGAATTAGCAATCGAGATCCGAGACCGAATCGAGACTTACAAGAAAAGACTAGAAGAATAAATAAAACAAAAAATTTAATCTGTTACTATTCCCTAATAGAAATCTATATAAGTAACGATGAAAATAAAACATCCTAACTCAAGGAGTCGGGTATGAGATACAAAAATTTAAGCCAAAGAATACATAAACTAAAAGATATTGGTTTCTCAGAAAAAGAGATAGGGGCGTCTATTGTTCAAGCGGTAAGAGAAATACCCACTAATCTATTATATAGGCCAAGTTCTGAAAAAGCTAATAGAAATAGAAAAAAAGAAGTAATGCTTCACCTAAGAGACCACTTAGCAAATTTGTATTTTGACTCAAAAGAGAAAGGCTACAACCAAGTACATACCCCTTTAGAAATCTCAGATGACGAAATAAATAATTTTAGAGGATTACCATTAGAACACACAGTTTTAAACATAGCAATTAATAGCAATGTATCATTAGAAGAATTAGCTGAAAAAGCTTTTAAAGGAGCAAAAAATTACCATTCTAATCTTCCTTCAAAAATAAGAGAAGAAGGAAAATTACATAAAGTTTTTACAGAATATAACAGCGTTGTAAGAGCATTAGGAATAAAAGAATAAAGCGATGAATAAACATGGATGAAGAATTTTTTATACCAGACACAAACTGTTTTATTTATGACCCTGAAGGATTACTAAAATCTTTTAGACCTAAAGAAGGCAAAAAAAATTATGTTGTTTTATCAACATGGGTATTTAACGAATTAGACTCATTAAAACTCTTAGATGACCCCTCAGTATCAGGTCCTGCAAGGTCTTCATTAGGGTTAATAAGAGATATTATAAGAGATTCTGGAAGTAGTTTAGCTAAGGGAATCGAAGCTAATGGAGTAACATATATCTCTTTTGATCAATTTCATAGAGAGTTCCCAAATTTTTCAGGCTCAAAAAACACAACAGACCATTATCTTGTAAAGCTTGGAATGTACTTAAAAAAAATTGGGAAGAAAACAACTCTCATCACACAAGACACCACTCCTTACGCCATAGCTAGCATAGTAGGATTAGAAGCAGAACTATGGAAAGACGCTTTAGAAGTCGCTAGCGAAGACGACGTGTACAAAGGGTGGAGAAAATTAAAAGTTCCCCAAAACCAAATTAAAAGTTTAAACACAAAAAAGATGACTTTAGATAATTTCTTGTCTATTACTAATTTAGAAGGTGTTCACCCTAACGAATACTTTTTTATCTCATCAGATGAAGAAGGAGGTGGTTCAATGCAAATATTCTATGCTAATCCTTTTTTTTCAGGTGGACAAACAAAACTAGAAAACATAACAGATTTTAAGCCGATAGTAGCAACTAGGCAAATAAAAGACTCATTAACTCTTAAACAAAAAGTAGCTTTACACGCTCTTCATAACCCTTACATTTCTAATGTTAACTTACTAGGTCCAGCGGGGACGGGTAAGACCATACTCGCTTTAGACGCAGGATACAAACAAATTGATACTGAAGGCGAAGATGGAAGTCAAAATTACAGAAATATATTAGTAACAAGACCTATTATCCCAGTTGGTGATAGCGTAGGATATATCCCTGGGGGTATCGAAGAAAAAATGGCTCCTTGGATGAGCGCGATTTGGGATAACCTAGACCAAATCGTAGATGATAGCACTGAACTGACTAGGATTATAGAAAGATCAGGAAGAAGTAATGGAACTGTTGTTGTTCAAGAATTAGCAAAAGCAAGAGGAAGATCTATCCCGGGATTATATTGGATTATTGATGATGCTCAAAACACAACAAAAAGAGAAATGAAACTTATAGGTACGCGTCCAGCAGAAGGGTCCAAACTTATTATAGCAGCGGATCTTTCAAGAGATCAAATAGATAATTCTTCTTGTTCACCAACTTCAAACGGGGCTATTTGGATTAGTGAAGGCCTAAAAAATGATGAAGAATCAGCAACTATATACTTAGATGAAATAAAACGTTCAAGCTTAGCAAGAAAAATAGCAGAGCTAAGATAAACTCTATTTTTATAAATAATTCATTTCTTCTACTTTTTCTTATGGAACGTGTTTTTGTTGTTACTTTTGGTTGTGCTCTCAATCAAAGCGATAGTGAGCTTATGAAAGGATTGCTTTTAGAGTATGGTTTTAAAGTAATAGAAGAAGCAAGCCAAGCTGACTTGGTAATTATTAATAGTTGCACGGTTAAGAACAGCGCGGAGAACAAGTTGTTTAAAGAAATCAAGAAATATCCTGAAAAGAAAATAGTTGTTGCGGGTTGCGTACCACAAGGCGAAAACGAATACAAGGATTCTAAGCTAAAAGATTACTCAATTATTGGAACAAAGCAATTAATCAACGTCTGCTTCGTAGCAGAAGAAACCTTGAAAGGTAATAGGGTAGTGATGCTCCAAACAGAAGACAACGCTCGTTTAAACCTTCCTAAGATTAGGATAAATGACTCAGTTGAGATTATACCTGTAAATGAGGGTTGCGTCGGGAAGTGTTCGTATTGTAAGACGAAACAAGCAAGAGGAGAAGTAACAAGTTACGCTGAGAAAGATATTTTAGAACAAGCAAAGAACGCGATTAGTCAAGGAGTGTCTCAGATCTGGTTGACGAGCCAAGACACAGGGGCGTACGGAAAAGACAACAAAACAAACATCGTAGAACTATTAAAGAAATTAGTTGTTTTAGATGGTGATTTTAAGATTCGTCTTGGCATGATTAACCCTAACCACTCACTAGAACATCTAGACGAACTATGCGTTTTATTAAATCATGAGAAGATGTTTAGTTTCTTACACGTACCACTCCAAAGCGCCAGTGATAAAATATTAAGTGATATGAACAGATACTACTCATACGAAGATTTTCTAGAAATAATAAAAGTCGCCAGACAAAAAATTCCTGACATAAGAATCGCAACAGACATAATAATCGGTTACCCAACAGAGTCAGAAAAAGATTTTCAAAGAACATATGATTTCGTCAAAGAGTACAAACCAGAAGTACTAAACATCAGCAAGTACTGGAAGCGACCAAAAACAATTGCGGCAAAACACAAACCCCTAAACACAAAAAAGGTAAAGGAGCGAAGCATTAAAATAAAACTATTATTCGAAGAACAAGCCTTAGAAACCAAAAAAAAGTATTTAGGAAAAACACTAAGCGTCATTGTTGAAGAAAAAAAAGGAGACATTTGGGTTTCTAGAGCCGGGAATTACTTGCCCGTATTAGTAAAAGCGGAATTAAAAACTGGACAGAAAACTAGTGTGAAAATAACTAAGACTAGTAAGTGGGACGTCACAGGAGTACCAAAATAAAAAAAACTTTTTTTTCTCGTCGACTCCTTAGTCGAAAAATATATAAATGTCAGAACTCAGAATTAGAGTGGTAGGTGGATTAGTCAATATGTCGCAATAAGGATTAAACAAACCTATCTAACTAGAAATACGTAGTTTTTAAGAGGCGCAAAATAATATGAGCAATCAAAAGCTTGCATACATATTCATAGTCTTAGTTCTATCTAGCATGTTCTTTGTATCCTATGCGACAACATCGAATTTTGGAATTACTGGCTTAGCTGTAGAGGACTCAGCGCCTGAGTCTTCTTGGCTCAGTAATTTCCTTAATTCAATCTTTGGAAGTCAAGGAATAGAAAAACCCATAACTGTACCAACCAAGCCATTAGTTCCAAATCCTGGCTTAGAAAAAGTAATAGATGACGCGGCAGATACTGCAGGCGTTGATCCATTACACTTGTTCGTAGTTGGAGAAGCAGAATCAGGATACGACACTAATAAACTAATAGGTGATGAAGGGAACAGTGTAGGCTTTTGGCACGTAAACATAGACACAGCTAAGAATATTAATAATGAACAAAACAACTTTTTTGGGTTTAGCGGGAAAAATGATGATGAAATCAAAAAAGACCTTGGAAAAACAGATACGAATGCATTAATAGCTGCTTTGTTTATAAAAAAGATTTACGAAACCGATGATTACCAAACAGTTTTTTACCAAGGAGACCAAACAGATAGAACAATCGCGGCAACAGTTGCTTATAATAGAGGAACCTCAAATGTTCCAACACTCTCCGAGATTAGAAGCGCGAGAAGAACAAATGATTACACCACTTTATACAGCGGAGCACAAGGAATAAGCTCGCAAGCAGCTCAAACCAGGATAGAAACCACGCTAAGAGCAAAAAACGATTATTACTATTTTAACAATCTTAAAGAATACGAACCAGCATCATTATTAGATAAGACGTGGTCCTTGTTAAATCCTGATTCTGCTTATGCATATGGATTAACAGGTAATAGACCAGGCGCTGATATTATTAATCAAGAAATAGCAAGCACCGGGGAGACAGACACAAAAAAACTGGTGTACGTAGCTGAGTTTTTTAAAGGAAACGATCAATTAGAAGCAGGCACGATAGATTGGGATAAGTGGTACTTGGCACCTAGCAAAGAAGACCCAACAAAAAATATTTTAAGATACCAAACCGAGAACGACTTAGGCCCAGTAGTATACGACCAAGGCTCGCAAGCTCTCT
Source organism: Candidatus Woesearchaeota archaeon (assembly GCA_018221135.1). GTDB lineage: Archaea > Nanobdellota > Nanobdellia > Woesearchaeales > BM511 > JAAOYB01. The sequence continues at coordinate 19,629 of JAAOYB010000006.1, read as the reverse complement.
CTTTTGATTTAGGTGGCGAAATGCTTGATTATTTTGAAACTAATTCTGATCATGACATACGAGCCGCGATTCTTTACAAAGATGAAGCTGGTAACACCCAACAATTAGACGCGCGGGTTGATAATGATGGAAGAGTAACATTCATTGATGATGTTATTGGATCTGTTTTTGACCCGGTTGTTGGATTAAAAGACGGTGATAAAGCATGGGATGTCTTACTAATCGACCAGGATGCTAGCGACGCAGAAAAAGTTCAGATGGCAAGTCAGAAATCAACGAATTTTAGAGATCAAGATTTTTTTACAGTCACGCCAGAACTTCAACAAGGTTACATAGACCTTAACGCATATTCTCTAGAAACAAACCTTCCTCCTTACGACATAGGAACCGCGGAGGGCGATATGAGTTGGTTAATAATCATGCCAGAACCTTATGATGGTGTTGGTTACACAGAGGATGGAGGAGAAACAATAACTAGGGCAGAAGAATTAGATTTAGGTTACTCACCAGAAGGAGAAGACTTAGGAACAATCTATGCTCTTCCAAACGGTGCTTACGCATACGTAAATGACGAATTAGGAGTCGTTAGCGAAATCCCTCAAGAAGACTTAGGTTTTGCGGAGGGCGATGATAGTTGGCTTATAAACATGCCAGAACCTGCTCTTGTAGATCTAGGCGTCGCAGAGGGAGATGATACATGGCTTATAAACATGCCAAAAGAAAGATTTACATACGCTGAGGGTGATGATACTTGGCTTATTAATTACCCTGAATACGTGGTGCCAGAAGGAGATAAAGGATTAGAAGAAGCACTTATCGAATCAGGTGATACTCAATATGGCCAAGCAACACCCACAAAAGAAGAATTAGCAAAACAAATAGAACAAAGAATTATAACAACACAAAGAAGTTTACCAACTAATGTCAGGCCTACATATACTCCTACTCGAACTAATTTCTTTGTGGGGCTTGGAAGTCAACTAAGATGTGACGATGGAGCAATAGGGGGAGGGCTTAGCTCAAACCTAGGACCTATTAGTGGCTTCTTTGAGATGATTATGAAGATTCTTGGTAGCGAAACAGCGCTTTTCGTACTAATATTCATCGCGTTTTTCACCCTCCAATATGGAATAATAGCTAGTGCCATGAAGTTCATCCCGACTTTTAAAGGAGACCCCACGATTTCAAGGCAAGGAAAAGTAGTAGCGATATCGATGGCTTTCATAACAAACTTCGCCATCTTCGGAATTAGTAATCGTTACGGCGGACCCGCTTTCATACTCTCGCGATTCCTAAACACCTTCGAATTATTTGGAGGAATATTATTTGGAAGCGTGGTCTTCATGATATTCTACTTTGGCTTAGGAAAACCAACAGAGTCAAAAAGTTTTGCTACAGCTATGGGAGCCACAGGAGTAGCGTTTTTACTAGTGTCTGCTTTGATGTGTAAACCTACTTGGTTTGCGTGGGGATTATTCTTAGTTGCAGCTGCCTTAATATTAGTATTACTCTTTGGTGGATTTAGTTTCCCAGGCTTCGGAGGAGGCGAAGGCGGAAGTGGTGGCAGAGACCCATCGGGTAAGACAGGTCCAAGAGGTCCGCCAGGAAGAGATACCAGAAATGAGCGAAAAGATAAAGACAAAATAGTAACTCCTCCCCCAAGCACAGACGATGGCAGGCTTAAAATAGAAGTAGAAGTAAAAGATTTCACCGATGAAAGCAACCCGAGAGGCATTAACGAAGCCACCGTGATGCTTTACAGATACGACGTCGAGGGCACTAAGAAATGGGCGCAGATAAGAGTAGAAAAAACAGAGTTCGAAGGAAACTACGTTTTCAAAAACGTTCCTAGAGGTTTCTACTTTGTAAAAGCAACCGCTAAGAATTACTCTGGTTTCGTAGAAAGAAGAGATAACAGCGCTTACCACTACGACCCTCCTCATGGCAACCCTCAAGACGCTAAGAAATATTTCAAAGTTGAAGAGTCAAGTGTGTCGGGAGTCGTTGTTCCTTTGAGAAAAACTGAGATTAGCGGGGTTAGTATTAAAGGATTCGTTAAAGATTTCTCAGACCCAGAGGTACCAATAGGTGTTAAAGGCGCGAAGGTTAGGTTGTATTATGTTAATGAACAAAATCACTTGTTAAAGACAGTAAGCGGATTTGACCTTCCAAAAACAGAAACCTCCGATGATGGCAGTTTCACTTTTAAGGGAGACTTCCCAAAAAATGTTAAGTACAGAGTCGGCGCAGAGATTAAAGATTATGTCTCCGTTGATGGTAAAAGAAAAGAAGGATACTCTAATGATAAAGGAGGCGTGTCTCCCGATGATATCTTATTAAGTGGTAAGGGCGGCTTTATTGGTTTATCAGGAAAAGATTTCTACGGAATCATCGTTCCTTTAAAGAAAGCCGTGGCGGAGAAGCAAGTCGTTATAAAAGGAGAAGTGATTAATCTAAGCAATAAGAAAAAAGGTATTGATTACGCAGAAGTAGCACTCTTTGATGCTAATAAGAACAAAATTGATGATGAGGTTTGTGATAAGAAAGGACGCTTCAGTTTCGAAGGAAGATACGCGACAAGCTCGGCTTTGTATATAGGTGCCTACAAAGATAGTTATGAGAGTACAGGGAGTAATAGGATAGAAAAGTTTGGATTGCACAATAACCCTGACGGAGCGCCTGAAAAAGAAATTGTTTTTAGAGCAGACCAAGACAAAATTAATGGGGTGAGAGTGCCTCTAAAATTATCAGATAAAACAACACCTTCTCAAAAGACTTCTCCTTCTACACCCACTCCTCCGCCGAGACCAGAAGATATCAATTTGGAGATACGACCTGTAAATAACGAAAATGATAAGTTCGAAGTAGAGAAAGTACAAAGTAAATTTGGTGAGATTAGATATAGAAATTTTAAACGTTTAGAAAAAACAAAGCAGAGTTCTTCTGTGGAGTTGTTCTTTCAGGTAAAAGTAGATCAGGCTTTCGCGGGTGGTAAGTATAAGTATAGGCCTTACTTGATGTACAAAGACGCCGGTGGCTCGTTTAAGGAGTTCTCAGAAGACATGTATAGTAGTTGGGATGTTAAGATTACTACTGCGAAGAACAACGAGGAACCAGCAGATAAGTATGATTTTAAGCGTGAGTTTAGGCCGAGGAGGAAGAATCCTTGGGTTTATAGTGTTATGCCTAGGGCTACTAAGAAGTTTAAGCCTATGCAAGTAATTTATACTCCTCCAAAAGAAGGAGTCCCTGATGAAATCCTTGTTAGTCTTAACGTATTAGTTGTTGATAAAGATGATAAGGCGTACGATAACAAAACAGCTTATTACACCATAAAATTGCAGGATACAAAAGCTAAGAAGATAGAGTTTAAGGAAGTAGAAGAAGATCTTAAGAAGGCAGAAGAAGAACTCATAGAAAATTTAGATATACATATAAAAGTATTAGATGACCATTCTGATAAAGGAGGAGAGGTTCCTTTACTGGAATTCTTAGGAGATATAAAGCAAATCATTGATAACTTAACAAATAATTATAAGACTTTCATAATTAAGTACTCTGAAGAAAGACTAAAGGCTTTGTTTAATAAGACAAACACTGCTTTCAAAAAACTTAATAAATCAAACACTATAGAGAGATTAATCAATGATCTTAAAGCATTCGTTGATAATCCCAAGCACGCAGATCATAAAGAAGCATTGCAAAAACTAGTGAAATCTCTAAAAGATGAACATGATAGGATAGCTAGGTTAGAAGGGGTCATAAGGGTTCTTGAAGGATTAGATGGGATACAAAACTTTGACCAGCTTAAACAGAACCTTGACGAAGCGTACAAAGAATTTGGCGAGTTATTAAAAAAAGAAGAATCCGTAGAAGAGATGATAAAAACACTTAATATATGAGTTTATAAAAAAGTTTATAAAGGTTTAACCACAGTAGAATAATAAAAAAAAGAATGATGTAATATGGGGATAAAAAACTTATTGCGTTTTGGAGAGATAAAGTCAAGTAAAGGCTTGGCTAGGAAGGGTAAGAAGGAATCAAAACAAGTAAGAAAAGGTGTGCCTGAGTTATCGGTTCTTGAACAAAAAATAAAACAAGACATAGCTAAAGGAGAAGAACCAGAATTCGAAAAAGATATAAAACGCCAAACAGAGACTATAAAAGACACAGCTGAAGGTCTTGACACCATAGAGCATAATAATAATGTAATCATGTACAGGGAGCTTCAAGAACTAAACACATTATATAATCTTTTTAAAACAAAAGCAAGTAATATAAAAAACAATAAGGATTTAGAAGAAGCACTTAATATTTTAGAAAAAGTTTTCCCGAAAGTAAAAGGCATGCTTGGTAGAGGAGAAGCAGAAGCAAGAGCGCTTCGCCACAATAGAGAAAACTTCGCTAAGTTTTTCACACTTAAAACAAGAAGAGGACTTACAAGGGAATTAAGAAGATTTCAATCTTATATTAAGAGCCATGTTAAGCCAGTAGATACGTTGTATAAGAAGTTAAAAGATTCTGTTGATCACATTGAAAAACTTGATAAGAATGATTTAAAGGAAGTCTCAAAAACTTTAAGGGATTTTGAGACGAGGACTTTGGAGTTAAGCCAAAAGATAAGAGCAGTTGAGAAAGACGCGGAAATACTAACATTTGATGTCATGGATTTTCTGGGAAACACAAATAATTTGTTAGAAGAAGCGCATAAAAGAGGGCTTAGAGACTCTGTGTACGTCCCGCTTCATCAAAACGTTTTAGGATTATTTAGTTATATTGATCAACAAAACAAAAAAGCAGCAATAGAAGCAAAAAGTTTATCTAGAGCAGCTTAAAAAAAGAGTTTTTTTCTTTGTTTTCATTAATTTTTTCTTTGGTTTCTCGTCATTAAATTCTTTTTTTTAACACAAAAAAACAAAACCGAAAACTATATAAAGATATAGCATAATCTATAATATATCTTATTATATAAGATATGGCATATTCGAGTTTATAACTTTTTTGCACTTCGAGAGGAGGCACTAGTCCCTTGAAATTCAAAACAAAACTATGGCGTAGAAGCCAAAAGAGCTTCGCAACGACAATACCTCATATAGCACTTCTAAGTATAGATGAAGAAAAGGACCACGAAGTAATCTGGGAATACAACGACAAACTCAAGAAATGGACGTTTGAGATTAAAAAAGTTGGTGGGGTGAAAAAGAAATGAGTTCAAAAACCCCCCTAACTCTGCTCGTTGTAATAATATTCTTATTTTTAGGATTTGGGTTATTCATATCAGGGCAACCTCCAGAAATAACTGATGTCATAGGCGATGTTTTCTCAGGGGCTTTTGATTTAATGTTTAGACTGATAGAAAACGATACTTCAAGAGCAGTGATAACATTCCTCGGATTCTTCGCCTTATTACTAAGCGTGCTCAAAAGCGCTGTTGATAAAACACCCTTAGCTGACCAGTCAAGAGTTATTAGTGTAAGCATCGCGCTTCCAAGCGCCGTAGCAATTTTTTATAAGACTCAAAACTTCATGGAAAGATTCACATGGATGCTTGTCGGGTTTGGAGTCTTAGCACTCTTTGGTCCTCGTATCTTGAAATTCTTCTCATGGATTATAGGTCAAGGGAGTGGCGGCGAGGATTATAGACGCAACGCAAGAGAGGATAAAGAAGCAGAAAACGAAGTCAAAAAAGAGAAGAGAAAAGACACTAAATTAGAAGACCAAATAGAAGATATCAGTGACTCAACAAAAGACTTAGATGACATAATAGACGACCAATTAGACAATGTTAACAAGATCAAGAAATTAATAAAAAAAGTTGAGGAGTACAGAAATAATCTTCGAGAAACCACCTATACTTTAAACGAAGTAAAACTAGAAAAACTAAGACTAAGCGAAAACGACATAGAAAAACTAAGAGGTTTAGAAAACAAATACTTAGAAGCCATAAGAAAAGCAGCTAATAAGATACGAATCATCTTAGAAGACGAATTCAAATTAGAAGACAAAGCATACACTAAGCTAAAAGAGATAAACACCGAGTTAAAACAAAGCATATCCCAAGTCCAAAAGGACATAAGACGAGACTTTGACTTACTCAAACAAAGAGACCGTACGAGTAGTGTTATAGAAGTCCAAGACAAATTAGAAAAAGACCACAAAATAATTCAAAGAGTAAGGCAGTACGATAACCACTTAGAAAAATATTTGGGTTTCATAAAAGACGTCGACCATCACCTTGGACGATACGAAAACGAGATTAGAGGAAACACAAACGAAATACTAGAAACACTAAGACGCCTAACACAAGAACAAATAAGCAGGGAGTACTTCCAAAACCTAAACACAGCAATAGAAAAAATACCTTCATTAGTTAGGCGTATAAAAGGCTTATTATCAGAAAGCGACGACTCACAGCACAAAATGGAGAAAATAGCGAGGATAGTAGAGAAGATAACAGACAGAAAAATACACTTACTAAAAAAACTAAAAGAAAACATCCACGAAGAAAAAGAGATAAATAAGGAACAAGAAAAACAAGAAGAGAGAAGCGCTCACATCTAAGAGTGTTTGGTTTAGTAAGATTTAAATATTAAAGAAATCAAAATTTAGTTATATAATATTCGAGGTGTCAACAAAAAAATGGCTTTAGATGATAAAAAACACTGGGTAAGCCTAGTTATAGGATTATTATTAACAGCTCTAGGAGTAATCCCATTACTAAGCGCCTCAGGCTTAATAGGATTTGATCTTCCAGGATTCATAGGAGGATTAATAGGGAGTTTAGTTAGTTTATTCGTAATCGCAGGAGCAGGTGTGTACCTATTAATAAACAGCTTCTTCGAAGACCATCACATCTTTTGGATAACGCTAATAACCAGCTTAATAGTAATCGCGCTAGGATCAATCCCTATACTATACGAATATGGAAAAATAGGATTCACAATCCCGTACGGATTAATAATCTACCAAATTTTGTTCATAGTAGAAGGAGTCCTACTAATAATAGCAGCGTTCGCAATGGACTAAAAAAAAACTTTTATTTTTTTTATCTTATTTTATTAGGTTAAAATGGATGAGCATCAAAGAGACGAAGGAATAGTAACTGTAAGTGTAATCACAGTTTTAAGTTTGTTCTTCGCGTTTTTTGGTTTGTTATCAGTTCTAAGACTCTCAGGATCGCCAACGATTCCATTAATAGACAACATGCCTTTAGAAGTCATGGCTTGGCCTGTTAGCATAGGAAGCTTACTAGGAGGCTTGTACATGTTCTACAAAAGAATTTTTAAGATTCCTTGGCGGCTAAGAAGGGCGGTTCATCACACATCAAGATTTAGAAGATAAATTAGTTTATTTTTACTTTTTCGCCGACGCTCTGACCTGGCATCCCCGTCTCGAAAACTACTCTAAGAGCGCCTTTGTTACCATGACTCGAAGCGATTTCTCCAGCGATTTCTTTTCCGCTACTAGTAGTATAAACAACTTTTTTGCCTACTAGTTTCTCTGCGTCGCTTTTATTCTTAGAATCCTTACTAGCTACTATCATTTGATTGTCTCTTTGCGTGTGTCTCCCACGCCTAAAACTAACGATTTGAGCATCCATTCTAACAGAAGAGGATTAAGCCTTGATTTATAAACTTTTTTCTTTTTAAAAGACGAAGTACGTTATGACTGGTAGCATCAAGCATCCCATAGCGTGACTCCTACTCACACCTATTAGTGGCGCGAATAAACCAGCACTAGCACTAGTTAGTAATATTATTAATCCTACTGGCCCGCTTAGAATAATTGAAATAATTGTTATTAATACCACGATGCTCGTTGCTAGGAATTGATAATTTATTTTCTCAACAATCCTGCTAAAAAGTTTTGTCAAACTCAAACCCCAAAAGAAACCGATTACTCCAGTAACAATAATAGAGACCAACAATATTACCAACGATGTTTTCTCTAAAACTATTAGTTTAGAAACAGCAATCACACTTCCATTCCTGGCTTTGTCAAGTACGTAGAGCGTAACGAGTGATAACACCATATTAACCGTATTCAAACCGCCAATGAGCACAAGGAAACCTTTATCACCTAAGTCCTTACCACTGATTTGCTGAGCAACCACTGCTCCTTGCGCAGGACCGAGGCCGGGCAGGAAGCTTGTGAGGATCCCAGCGAAGCTACTTGCACCAATGCTTCTGGCAAGAACGCTTTTTCTTATTTTTAGTTTCTTAAAATTCTGAGAGGGTATCCTTACTTTGTCGTACAAGCTGAGGATTAATGCGCTCACTCCAAAAAATCCGCTGAGCAATGGAAATAAAGGATTATTAATAGTTGGCGTGTTCAGAACTATTAGTCCGAGGACTCCGCTAAAAAAGAAGAGGTAAAGCGCAGCTATCTTCTTTTTCTCTCGAAATATCATGAAAGTCACTACTAGGATTAGGAACCAACCGATTAAGTCTCGAATTAGAGGATAAATGAATCCGACTACTTTAATCAGTATAGGAAACAAGATTATCGAAATTGCTAATCCTAGAAAACTCCCGATGATTGTTAGGCGAACCGCTCCGTATCCATAACCTCTTAGTAATAGTTTGTGCCCGGGTAGGACTCCTAGTGCTTGGTCTGCGTCCGGTGCTCCTAAGAAAATACTAGGAATAGCATCTAAGAATGTGTGAATCACACTCATCGCCATGATGAACACAGCAACGCTTAAAGGACTAAAAAAGCCTAAGAGAAAAGCGCTGTAAGTAATTACTAAAACACTAACAAGGTTAATATGGATGCCTGGGATTAAGCCAGTTATCGTTCCGGCAACTAATCCGATGAGGACTGCTAAGAATATTTCAATTAGCATTTACGAGTCGTGTCTGTTTATGATATCATGATGGACTTCTCCACCTTTTATGTATATTCCTGCTGCACTAACTCTAAAATCTGGTTGGTCAGGTTTTGGGCCTAAGGCTTCGTACATTCTTTCTACTGCGTCTTCAACTGTTAAGAAAGGAAGCTCCACGCTTATTGGTTCACCTTCGAAACTAGGAAGAGGATCTCTGTTTTGTCCGGTATAAGTTGTTATCAGTTTTCCTTCTCCAGGGACTAATGGAACTGGGAAGTATCCTCTGTTAGGCCAACTACTATGATGGGTGTACTTTTTTAGTATGCTAAGCGCGGCTTCATCATTAAATATGACTCCACTTATTCGGGGAGTGAAGTTTGGCTTGTCTGGTTCGTAACTATACTCTTCTAAACCTTTTTCAAGTATTTCTTTTGGCGTCCTGTTTTCCCTTACTTTTTTACCTATGTCTTTTGTTTGAATTCCATTACTTACAACTACTCCGCCATCCCGGATTTGTATTGCGGGGTAAACCAATAAATCCCTATCTCCTTTACTAAGAGCGTCTTCATCAGTGACTCTTACACTTATTCTAGAATAACCAGGTTCTTCTTCTAACTTTCTTGCTTGACTGCTAGGACTCCTTCCAGTAATGGCGTACAAAGCCATGTTTTCTCCTTTAGGGCTCTGCCCGATTATGATAACCCTGCCGGGGTACTTCATCTTTTCTAACTCATCTAAACTCATTTTCCCACCCAATTATTTTTTTATTTTTATTTTAGTGTTTGAAACTTCTTTGACCCGTAAACACCATCGTAGCATTCGCTTTATTCACGGCGTCTATTACTTCCGCGTCATTCATACTGCCTCCTGGTTGAATAATTGCGGAGACTCCAACATCTAAGCCCACATAAACTCCATCTTTGTAAGGAAAGAACGCGTCGCTAACCATGACAGCGCCTTCCAATCCACCATTTTGTTTTGCTGCCATTTCATAGACTTCTCTAACAATTTTTCTTCTTGTGGGTCTTTCTTTTTGACTGCTTTCTTTTTCAGCCCAATGAACTAATATGTTAAGAGGTTTATTATGCAAGTCTCTACTAATAGTATCGGCGAGTTTCTCGTAAGCTTTATCTCGCGCTATCTTGGCGACGCCTACTCTGTCCTGCTCGCCAGTACCTATACCAACAGTCACTCCATCTTTTACATAAATAACGCTGTTGCTAGTGATACCTGATTCTACCAGCCACCCAAACCACATGTCTCTGTATTCTCTCTCAGTAGGTTTTCTTTTAACCTCAGCTACTAATTCCTCTGGAGGACCCTTCTTTATGAAATAGCCAAGAGGCAAAGCCCTAATATCATCAATTGTTCTGGCTTCCGGTACAAAACTAGTCTGAGCTATTACTCCGCCATCTATTAAGCTCTTAAAATCGATGACTTTTGCGCCAACCCATTCTTCTAACTTGCTCATATTACTTATCTTCATAACTCTAAGATTCTTCTTTTCACCAAATACTTTCATGACGCCTTCTTCGTACTCAGGAGCAACTATGACTTCTGCGTAAGATTTTGTAATAGCTTTCGCGGTTTCTAAATCAACAGGCATGTTAAGAGCGATTGTTCCTCCAAAAGCAGCTACGATATCAGCATTGTTAGCCTTGATGTAAGCATCTGTTAAGTTTTCCCCAATAGCTACGCCACAAGGATTATTATGTTTCATAATAGCAACAACTGGTTCATCAGAGAAGTATCTAAGGATGTTAAGCGCGTTATCAGCATCGGTAATATTAGTTTTCCCAGGGTGTTTACCAGACTGCAACAAATCGTGTTTGCTAGCAAGAAATCTTTCTGGCTGAATAGTTTGTACTTCTCCAAGTACTAAGTTCCCATTTACAGGCCTGTAAAGAGCTGCTTCTTGTCCTGGGTTCTCACCATAACGCAAACCTTTATTTTCTCCGTCTATCTCCCAACCAACTTTTTGGTATTCTATTGTTTGATCTCCAAACGTAACAGTCATGGTGTCTGGAAAATTATCTCCTTTGATTTCTTTATATATATCTTGCAATCTTTTTTCTTTGCTCATATTAAGCTCTCCTTGCTCGCTACACCTCTTGCGTACATAGCATTCTTTTTTGCGTCTACTTTTGCACTACCAACGTAATTTTCTATTCCTCCTGATAAAATATTTCTGTGTTCATTGCTTATTTCGTTATAAAAGAAATCGTGGAAGTGGTCATCTCTTAGCGCTACGCTCATCAGTCTATCATTATCTTCTTTTGCTAATTTTGAGATTTCTTTTACAAAGCTATGCCCTACTCCGTACTCAGGGTGAACGTAAGCGTATCCTCTTAGGATTGCTACCATTGCTTCGCTTGGGAACTCATTTACTTTTCTAAGATTACGCGCCATGACATCTTCGTTAACACTAAGGTTGTCTAAAGCCTTACTTGCTCGGTTGAAACTCTCATATGTCTCAACCATCATTAGCTGGGGCTGATACCTTGCTTGAACACTACTTCTGAGGTCTCTTTGTAAATCACTACTTATCATTTCATATAATACTCGCATCCCGCTCTCAACAACAGTTGTTTTACCTGCTATGTTCTCCCAATTAATAGGGTTATTCTTGGATGCATCAGCACTACTACCTCCTAAGCGTTTAGCGCCACTCCTACTGGTAACCTCATTGATATCAGAACTATACAATATTCTCATGTCGTTAGCGAAGTCGCCAAGTACGTGCATAAGAGTGACAATTGAGTTCCCAGTATCTGCTAATCTTTCTTTTTGAACTATTTGAGTTGCTGTCGTATCAGGTTTTAATCCTAGTTTTTCAAGAACTCTGAATTCGAAATCTCTGCTTCTTCCGTTGCCTATGACTTGTTCTATACTGGCTCCTGTTCCTACAATTCCACTTATTTTTCCTCTTAAGTCTCCAAAAGCAGCGTCGGCTTTTTCGAGTCTTTCGGCTAGTCTCGCAGCGGAAATTGCAAGGGTTGTTCCAAAGGGTACTGGGCTTGTGTGGTTTAGGTGTGTTCTTCCGACCTGTAATAAGTCGATGTGTTCTTCTGATAAATCGCATAATTTGTTTATAACTTCTCCAACAGCAGGCCTAAAAACATTTGGGTAAGCTTCTTTTAACAAATAAGACCTAGCGGTGTCGAGGATGTCATAACTAGTAGTTCCAGGGTGAAGCAAAGCTTTAGTTTCTTCTGAGACGAAACGACCAATTTCTTCTAGAACTGCTAATTGGTCGTGTCGTATTCTTGGATCTGCTTCTAATAAATTCATATTCGCTGGAGAAATATCAGTCAGTGCGTCTTCTAATTCTTCTAAGTTCTCTTTTTTTGCTTGACCGAACTCAACTCTTGTCTCAAGCAAAACTTTTTGAACCCAAGCACAAGCCATCCACTCAGCATGAGCACTAAGATAAAAAGCTAAATCTTTTGTGTCTTTCCAATATTTAGCATCGTCAGGACTAACACTTCTTAAGTTCCCAGCCCCTACTTGTTCTTCTTCTCTTTCAATTCTTGAAACTAAATCAAAAAACTCAACCATTTTTATTTTAGGTACCCTACTTTTGATAATGCATCCATGATTATTTCTTTTTTTGGAATCGCAGTTATTTCGGGTAGTGTTCCTGTTATTGTTTCTCTTATATTTGCGTATTTAACAACTCCGTCTCTTAGTACTTTGTCAGGCATCCAGTAAGCTGCTAACTCTTCTTTTTTGTCTGGCGTCTGAAGTCCCATTGTTTCTACATGGTCTCTAAAATGCTGCTTGTCGCTTTGAACGATTGTGAACTCGTTTTCTTCTGGGTTGAAAACGTAGCTTGCATCTTCCCAAATCCTTGAGCTATCAGGTGTTACGCACTCATCGATTAAGGCGATTCTTCCATCAGGTAAGTAGCCGAATTCCCATTTAGTATCTGCAAGTAATTGTCCTTTGCTCTCAAGCTCTGTGTGAATAGCTCTGTATAGGTTAAATGAGGCTTCTGTTAAAAAATCGATGTCTTCAGGTTTTCTAAGGCCAAAAGCAGCGTAATTATTTCTTATCATATCAACATCTATTTTTGGGTCATCTTCTTCAGGATTCAACCCAGCAAATTCGGATATGTCAAAGTCTTTTACTTGGCCTTTAGCGGTAGGTGTGAATACGATTTCGTCTAACTTTTCGTTTTTGCGATAACCGTCTCTTAGTTGTACTCCACAGAACTCTGAGCCTTGCTCTGGACCTTTATTTGATTCGTAACTTCTCCACCCACTCCCCGTTATGTATTGCCGAAAAACCATTTCTACAAGGATAGGTTCTGCTTTTTGTACTCTCCACATGTTTGGCGCTAGTGTTTCTATATAATGATTAGGAATTATGTTTTTGGTCTGTTCAAAGAAGTGCGAGCTTATAGCGTCTAGGTTCTCTCCTTTAGCAAATACTTGTCTTAAAAGGACTACGTCATGACTGGAAAGAGAATCGCTTGAACTCAAGAGTAATTCCTCTGGGCTTACATCATAGACGCTTCGTACCTTGCCCATCCTAGGTTCTGATTCAGTTTTTATTTCTGGATAAATCTCTTTTACTAAAGTGTTATCTAAAACTTCACGTGTTATTAAACTTTCATCGATTGGCATCTTATTTTCCTCCTTCTCTATTATTTTTGAATTCGTAATCGGCTTTTTCTAACTCACCATTTTTTTGCGTTATTCCTTCTCCTATTTTATTTCTTAGAAGAGGGTTTTTCCCTGCGAACATCTGAGCTATGAACCTCGCAGCGTTTTTAGGATTTGGGATGTAAGCATTGCTACTCCCAGGAGGATTATTATAACAAGACTCGTTATGCGCGTCAGGAGGGCAACTAATAACAACACCGTTTAAGCTATGATAAGAAACCATTCCGGATAAAGCATCGGTTCCGCCAGCCACCGCGATGTACGCTAAGCTACCTGGGATTGTGTTGATTTCATGGATTAATCTTATTACTTTCTCAGGTTGTTTATGCGCACTTGCAATCCGGGTCATATAGGGCAACCCATATTTATCTAATTCTTTTTCTAATTCAAGAAAGTGAGGTTCGTCGCTACCACTGCCAGCCATGATAACAACAGCTCCTTTATGTGAAGAAATATGGTTTCGAAACTCTACGTCTATTACGTCATTAATATTATTGGTCATTCTATCATTCCACCCTGCACTATTTGATTTTCTGTTTTGTTTTAGAAAGATTATTTAAAAAGATTACTATTAGGGAATGGTTATTTTTTCTTTTTAGAAGTAGTTTTTTTCTTGGTTACTTTCTTTTTAGGGGCAGATGCTTTTTTTGTTTTTGGCAAACTAGTTTTTTCGAACTCAGCTTTTTTTTTCTCAAAACTTTTCATCTTCGCAATCAAGTTTTTTTCCATGTCATCCATGCGCTCAGACTTTATTGCTAAGTCGTCAAGGCGTTCTCGAAGATTACTAGTTAATTCTTCGTATGCGCTTTCTCTTTTCGCTACGTCTGCTTTTACTCTTTCAAGCTCCTTTTTCTCTTTTATAATATCGGCTTCTTGACCGAGGATTTCGCCACGAAGATTAGTAAGACGTCTCTCGTAGCCTTGAAGCTCGATTTCCTTTCGATTAAGAGTGTCTGTTTGTTCGCGGATACTCCTATCAACGACTTCCATGCCCTTTTTCTTCTCGTTTAAGATCTCATCAGTAGCTTTAAGCAATTGTCTTTCAGTCTCGAAACTTTTCTCCTTACGTTTCAAAGAGTCTTCTTTTTTCTTTTGAGCAGCTTCTTTTTTGCCTAATTTAGTTTCTAGTTCTTTTAAGTCTCTTTCTTTTTTGCCTAGTTTATTATCCTTATCAATTAATTCTTTTTCTTTTTTGGCTACGCCAACTTCTCTTTCTTTTTTGTTTTTTTTGTGTCTAAGCGCTCTTTCTCGTTCTATCATTGCGCCGAGTTCTTCGTGGTTAACACTAACATCTGATTCTCCTAGTCTTCGCAGTAAGTCTACCCAGTCGTCATGGTTCCAATCCATGTCTGTCTTATCAAAGAAATCATTGATTATCTCAAAAAAAGGATCTTTTTTCTTAGCCAACTCGTTCATCACCCCTGATTAATACAGTTTTCTTGCTATAAAGAATTTAAAAAGGTTTCTATTTATTTGTTAACACTCATCTTCTTTACAAAAACCACTAATCCAAACTCGTCTTCGTCAACGACACCATCAAAGCTTATTATTGAGTCTTCTTCTAAAGTGATGTTTTGGTTTATTACTAATTTGAAATAGTTGTTCTTAACATAGACTACTGTTGCGTCTTCATAATTTTTGCTGCTACTAACTATTACTCTGCTATTAATAGTTTTACTAACAAAGCTTTCATCAACTTCGCTTGCTTCAACAAAGACTGCTTTAGAATTAATGAATACTAAGTATAACACGAATAATCCTATAAGCGAGACAACAACGCTTATGTTTAAAAACTTTTTTTTATCCTTCACAAAACACCGTGGTATTAACAAAGCTTTAAATAATTAACCAACACTACACGCCTTATGAGTTTTGACTTACGACAAATAATTGTTGTGCTCGCAGTAGCAGTACTATTCTCATTTTTTAGCTATGCAAGTTTCGATGCGTTCTACCCTCAATTAGAATACAACGATTTTTGTGAACAAAAACCTTATTTTGAAATAAATAATTCTGCGCAGTGCGAAGCAAGTGGTGGGAAGTGGACTACGTACCAAAACGAAGGAATAAGACCTGTTAAGATAGGTGGGGACTTGACTGGTTGGTGCGACGTTGACCATTATTGTAGAGAAGAATACGAAGATGAGAATAGCAAGCGTGACTATTACTCATTTATCGTGTTGTCAATAATTGGTGTGTTAGGAATCTTAATCGGGCTCTACTTGCCCTTAGCTAATCCTATTAATGAATGGATAGGGACAGGTTTCATGCTAGGCGGATTATTTGACATATTCTTTGGTACTGCTAGGTATTACCAAGACATAGGGAGATTCGTAAAACCAATAATTTTATTCTTAGAATTAGCGCTTGTTATCTTCTTGACTTATAAGAAGCTAGGTGTCTCTGCTCTTCAAAAAAAGAAGAAGTAGTTCTTCTATAACCAAAAACTTTATATACTTGTAGATATACTAGTATACAATATCGTATACTGAATTTGGTTGGGATGGTAGAAAGGGAAAAAAAACAACACAACAAATTAAAACCAATTAACAGAAAAGCACTAAACTAAGAGGTGATATAGAAAATGGTTGTTGTAAGCCCAGAAGACTATAAAGAATTAATGGAAGAATTCGGTTTCGACGATTAACTTCTTTTCTTTTTTCTTTTTTCAGTAATAACTGTAGTAATCTTCTAATACGATTTTGTCCATGTTAGAGAGGTCATTAACTAAGTAGAAACGCCCACCGCCGACATCAGTTATCTTCTTAGCAAGATTTTCTCCTTCTTCATCTAAGTTGATGCCGACGATGCTAACAGTGACGTCCTGAGCCGCTGCGTTAGCAACTTCGAATAAGACTTCTTTTTCTGGGTCTTCCCCAACTGTTGGCAATGCATCGCTGATTAGTATTAAGTGCTTATTGCCTTCGCCTTCAACGAATAACTCGCTAGCTGTCTTGATAGTCTTTGCGATGTCGGTCTCGCTGCTAGCACTGACTTTGCTAAGAGTTCTAAGAATCATTAAGAAATCATCTGTGGGTCTGACGAATTCTTTTACTTCGCGACCAAAGACGACGACGCCAACTTTGTCTTTTCTCTCCAATGCTTTATACGCTAGTGCTATACCTGCTTTTTTGCTGACACCTATTTTTTCTCCTTTCATACTACCGCTAGCATCAACGCAGTAAACAACTTGGATTCTAGCTTTAGAATCACGCGTAAAAACTTTGAGGTCATCAACCATTATTTCTTTATGATTTCTCCTAATCGCGGTCTTAGCACTCTTTTTTACGTCGATGTCTTTGTACCTATCACTCTTAGCATAACTTTTGATATCGCTTTTCTCACCATAGAAACTCCTCTTTTTTTGAGGTCTCTCCCCGAGTAAACCACTAGTTTTTAGGTTGTCAAGTTCTTGGGTGTACATCACAAGACTAGCTAAGAAATAACCTTTTTCAGTGACGCCGCCATCTTTATCTACTAATTTCTTCTTTTTTAACTCATTAACTTTTTTATCTATTCTTTTTTGTAATTCGCGCCTAAACTCTGGTATCATCACGTTCTTCTCAACGTAAGACGGGTCGTACCCTGTCAAGGCCCGGATGAAACTCTCACCCACAATTTTTTTGGCTTGCTTGTAATCCTTGACTAATTTATCAAATAAGACGTCAGGGTTAAAGCTCCCCACACCATTATTGATACTCTCAGTTAATAACTCACCCTTTTCTATGGAGTCCTTGTCGTTTTCTAATACGCTTCGCATCAATTTGTCTTCTTCGTTTTGCTGGTTTAACTTACCACTAGCTTCTTGGCTTTTAGAAAAATCACGTCCCAGACTAGTTTTTTTATCAAGTACTAAATCATCTTCTTCTAAACTCTCGTTAGGGAACATCACCGTCGCTATCAGAAGCCATGTTGTAAGCCTCAGCGAAAGTCTTGAAGCTCTCCTTGACAAAATCTGTGGGGTTAGTTAAGTACTTAACACTTGGTTTTAACTTAATCCTATGAGCCAATACGCTCTTAACTGCTTCTTCGACGTCTTTAAACACTACTTTTTGGCTGTTTCGAATCAGTGCGTTGCTCTGCGCTCTCTCGTACAAGCCAATACTCGCTCGAACGCCAGGGTGTTTCTCAACGTCCTTGTCATCGCGGAAGTGCCGTACGAACTCAACAGTGTTATGCAGCAGGGTCTCACTAAAAGAAGCGCCTAGTTTCTTGCCGTACGTCTTGACAATCTCTACTTCGGTTAAGCTTTTCTTTGGGTATTCCATGTATGCTAAGTCGAAACGATCTAAGAATACTTCGTTGAGCGCTTCGGTCGTCTTGTCGTCAGGGTTCATAGTCCCAATGAACAAGAAGTCTGCTTCGAAGTCGAATTCGTAACTACCAATAGTAACCTTTTTTTCCTGCAAGACTTGGAGTAACGCGTTTTGAAGCTTCTCGCTACATCGATTTACTTCGTCAAAGAATAATATTCCATTATTAGCTCGAAAGATTTTGCCAGGAGTAAAAGCCTCCAATGATAGCGGCCCGTACTTTAAGGCTTTTATAGGGTCTATGTCTCCTAATAGGTCCTCTGCTGTGAGGTCCGGGCTTCCTTGAACACGCACAAATAATTTATTACCTTCGAACTCCTTAGCACCTACCTTCTTGGTTTTGCACTCAGGGCACACAGGATTACTCGGCGTGCAGTGATAATTACAATCATTAAGAACTCGTTTAGGCAGCACCTTAGAAACATTCTTTGCAATAGTGGTTTTGCCAACACCTGGGGGGCCTACGATTATGACGTGGCGCTTAGCAAGAAGAGCGCTTCTAAGCTGCTTTTTTAGCTCTTCCTGACCTAGTACGTCATCAAAACCAGTTTTTAGTATTGCTTTGCTAAAATCATCCATTTTCCCAAAAAAGAAAGCCCGAATTTTTTATAAAGCTTCGCATTAACTTATTTCTTATAACAAAACTTTTTATACTACCATAACTTCATTTTTTATTGAAATGAAAAATTTAGTTTTTATTCCAACGTACTGGGCTCTAGATGACGAAGTTGAACAAAGCGTTTTTGATCACCCAACACTGCTTTCAAAAAATGGCACTCTTGGAAGGTTGCTTAGAAGTTTTCAAGAAAAGAAATTAGGATACGATGTGTTAATTATTCCTACGCCGCTTCATAGAAGCGTGAATTCAAAAGTAAAAAAAATAAGTGAGAAATATTCGAATCTTGAAATCAAAGTTTTTTCTGAAGATGATTATGAAAAAATCCATGAAAGTTTAAAAAAAATTAGTGCAAGTAAAGAATTTATTGCTCAAACAAACTTAGATGATTATCCTGGAATCAGAAACATGGCTCTTCATTATGCAATTATAAACAACTATGATAATATTATCATGATTGATGATGACGAAATCATCGATGATGATGATTATTTCTCAAAAGCTATAGAAGACGTTGGTAAGATAATCAGAGGGAAAAAACTAACAGGAAAAACGGGTTATTATCTTCAACAGAGCGGAACATATGAGATGCGACAGCAAAGCCCAAAGACTAGAAAACACTGGTTAAAAGAAGGGTATATTAATGAAGCAATAAAAAAAGCGATTCATCACGAAAGCAGATATAATACTACACCTATAGCTCTTGGAGGCAACATGGTAATGAATAAGGAGCTATTTTTAAACGTGCCTTTTGATCCATATATTACTCGGGGAGAAGACATTGATTATCTGATGAACGCAAAGCATTTTGGCTATCAATTCTTAATGGACAATCAGTTAAAAATAACTCATAAACCACCAAAAAGAATTACGCCTTATTGGACAAAGATGCGGCGTGACATTTATAGATTCATATATTTAAGAGAGAAACTTAAATTTTTAAATCTTGATATAGAACACACAGACCCTTACCCAGGACATTTTCTTGGCAAAGACTTAGAGCATAAAATAGTCAAGACTAATGAGAACTACGCAGAATATTGTCTTTCAAAAAAAGATGTTAATAACTGTGAAGAATACCTAAAAAACAATACAGAAATAATAATTAAAGCGCAGCAGGACGCAAAGAGAAACGCTAGAAAATATTTTTCATATCAAAAGGAATGGTCAAAGATCTCAAAATTTATGATGATTAAGTAAATAAAG
>JAAOYB010000038.1 GCA_018221135.1 Candidatus Woesearchaeota archaeon | reverse complement strand
CTTGGGACAAACCCTAAAAAACACTTAGTTTTATATAATTCTAAACTCCTTATCTTCTTGTATGAATGTTTTTGTTAGTTGCCCGATTTGTGGTGGTCCGTGTATGAGTAACATCAAGAAGATACGAATCAATCCTGGAGTTGGAGTTATGTGTCGGAGTTGCTCTAAACTAGTAACTGTTAGTCTAAAAGATAAAGACGACGCGCTTGGCATCCCTACCATAACAGCTTTTCTTGTTTTGTTCTTTGTTTACTTCGTTGACTCAGTCAATGTTTATATTAAGAGCTTTGTTGGTGGCAGTATTATCTTCTTTGTTGGTTATAAGCACTTGGAGCGCCTCCCCTTAATAGCTTTCAAAGAAAAAAAGTAGTTTTTATAAACAAGTATTCTTAATAATTTATTATCATGGATATCATTGATAGGCGTTTCTTGGCTTTGCCAAAAAACAAGAAAGTATTTGTTGCTTCGATAGGCACAGCGTATTTCTTACTCGCACTGATTTCTTATCTTAATAATGTTCTTAACTTCTTTGAGAGCTTCCTAATACTAGTAATAGGGATTCTTTACACTGAGCTCTTAAAACTTAATTACCGAGTAGAAGACTTAGAGAGTAAAAAGAAATAGTTTTAAGCGAAACTGTTATAAATAATGATTAGATGTTTTTTCTTATGGGCTTATTCGATTTTTTGAAAAAGAAAAAGACTAAAAAAGTTGTTAGAGAAATAGAAGGAAGAATCTTCGTCGCTTTTGAAGAAGTCACTGATTGGCTTTCTGAGAAGAAAGAGTTCTTTGTTGAAAAAGAAAAAGAACTAGTAAGCAGTGTAGAAGGAAAAGTAGAAGATTTTGTTAGCGAGTTAAAAGACAAAGTACGAGTCTTAGGAGAAGTCGATGTTGATAACAAACCCGCTGATAACAAGTCAAAATCAATAGTTAAGATAAGCTTGAAAAGTTATGTTGACCACGTTCATCGCTTTCGTGACAAACTAAGAGAACTGCGCCACGAAGGTTTTGAGAGCTTAGTCTCAAATATTAGGGAGTTACTAGCGGATTTTGAGAGCAGAACTTTTAAGACTTATCAAAAAGTGACTTTTCTCATTGGTAAAGAAGCCGCCGAGGTAAAAGATAGTTTTATCTCCTTTAAGAAGTTCTTGGACTCATTAGTTGATGAAAACATTGATTTGATGAAACATTCCAAAACCGCTTTTTTCGTCAGAGAAAAACTGGGTTTAGTCGAAGACGTCGGCTCTGAGATCAAAGAAGTAAAAGAAGAAATCAAAGACTTAAAAGAAGCCTTAACCATAGAGAAAAACGAGAAGAAAAGATTAATAGAAGAAGTAAAAAGTGTTAAGACAAGCAAAAAATTCTTAGATAATGTTAAGAGAAAAGAAGAAATTGGTAGTGATGAGGAGAAATTAAAGAAATTCGTTCATGAACTAAAAGTATTAGTTGATTTTAAGGCGTTGACCAAATTCTTTCATGGAAGCACTCGAAGCATGGATAAAGTAAAAAAGTTACGAGAGGATTTCTTTGAACAAATAAGCAGTGACTCCAAGAGTTTTTTTGAGTTATTAGACGAAGCAAAAGTTAATAGCGCTTCTATAAAGGAGAAGACCAAAAGCGTTCTTAAAGCGAGTGAGTCATTAGAAGAAGAAAAAGGTTTAGTCGTTGAGGACCAAACAAGCGAACTAGAAAAAAGGGTTAAAGATGTCGAGAATAAGATTGGTAGTCTAGGTGAAGACTTAGAAAAACTAGTTTCAAGAAAGAAGCGTTTAGAAGAACAAAAAGAAAGTATGAAGAAACTAGTCGTAGAGAGAATCAACAAATAAAAATTATTTTGCTAATTCTTTTAAGTAAGGCGGTGCTTTATGAGGTATTCTATCCTTAGGTATTTCTCCGTGTAGAATTGCTTGGCGTAAGGTTTCTTGGATTCTCATAAAATACATTAATTTCCCATTTGGGTCTTCTAAAGGTCTTGGCTGCGTAGTAATAGTTGGGCCTATGTAGTGAGGTTGGTAAATCACCCAGTTAGTCTCAGGTTTTTCAAGTACGTCTAATATACTTTTCTGCACGACTTTTAAGTCTCTATATATCCTATCATCTAAGGTTTTTCTATCCATAAAAAAAGGATAATAAAATATTATTTAAGACTAACTAAAATTATTCAGGTCTAGTTAACGGGAAGTACTCCCATTCTACTTCTCCAAAGTTTAGACTTATATGCTCTGTTGGTCTGTCATCAGCTGCTCCGCTTGTGTCGTAACTTGTTATCAGAACTTTTTTCATTTCTATCCTGAAATAAGTCATTTCTTCTCCTGGGATGCTTGTTGGCATCGTCAAGTCAAGAGTTGCTTCTGGGAAGTGTTCTCCTTTCGCGCATTTCAGCATTAAACCAGGGCTTGTCTTATCAAGCTCTTTTACCATGCTCACACTGATATCTGCTACTCCGCTGCTCCTCGCCGAAGCAGTTGTTGGTTTGAATATTGATTGCTCCCAGCTGAGTATCTCTATCCATTTGTCGTGTTCTCCGTCTCTTGATTCCCCATCTACGCCGTCGAATTTTATGTACGCCGCTCCTTGAGCCGCTGCTGCGAAGATTAACACGCTTATTAGCACTAATATTATTTTCTTCATAGTTCATCTCACCCCATGAGATTAATCTTAGGAGTAATACTTATTATATATAAAAAAGAGATGTTTAATAAAGTGTATTGTCCCTAGTTCAAGACGACAAACAAACAATATCAGGGGAAACTTTTAAATATAATATTGTTATTTTAAAGTAAAAACTTAATTGTTTTATTTTTGGGGGATGGGTGTAAAATGAGTAAATTATTTAGGAGTCTTAGTATTCTATTAGTTTTAGTTTTGTGTATTGGTTTTGTAACAGCAGCAGAAGAGAACGTTTCAGAGAAAGTAAAAGAGATCGGCGTCAAAGCTCAAGGTTTACCTTTTGACGAATTATGGGCGGGCATCGATAGTATATGGACAACTCTGCAATACTTACAAAACACCACAACCTTAGATTTCACATCTATATTCTCTCAACTCCAAAACTTAAGTGATAGCTCAGAATCTTTTGAGAACTATACTGTTGACTCATTCTTTGATGTTTATTATCAAATCAATCTTAACGCTAATAACACAAATGACATAATAGATGCGCTCGCAGCCGAGACCGCTGCTAGAGTAGCAAACGATTCCCAACTTCAAGATAATATTGACGCAATCGGAAATCACACTGTTGACACAGATACTGTTTTAACCCTTGCCCAAATTGAAGCTATGGGCTTTGTAACAGGCAACCACACAATAGACACAGATACCAATACTCAACTATCACAACCAGATATTGAAGACATGGGCTTTGTAACAGGAGAACATACAGTTGATACAGATACCAATACTCAACTATCACAACCAGATATTGAAGACATGGGCTTTGTAACAGGAGAACATACAGTTGATACAGACACAAACACACAATTATCTGAAGCAGACGTTGATGCATTTGTTGCTAATAATGGTTACTTAACATCTTACATAGATACAAACACTCAATTAACCCAAGGTGAAATTGAAGCAATGGATTTTGTAACAGGTCCACACACCGTTGACACAGACACTCAACTATCAGAAGCACAAGTAGATGCTTTTGTTGCTAATAATGGTTACCTGACAAGTGTTGATTGGTCAGAGTTATCTGGTATCCCTGCAGGGTTTGCTGACGGAGTTGATGATAACACTTTGTACGACTCAGAAATTATTGGTTTACAAGGACAAATCGATTCGTTTTTTGACATCACATTTGTGATTAATAACACATTACAAAACGCGTTATTAGACATCCAAAGTCTTTGGGATACAGTTGTGAACTTGATGCCAAGAGTTGAACACGACTCAGATGTCTTTTCGCTTAATTCAAGAATCGAGTTGTTAGAACAGCAAGTCGCTGATTTGCAAGACTGCGCGTGCAGTGGTGTTGAAGAATGCGTTGTTGACGCTGATTGCCCAAGCGTTGCTCCTAGTTGTGATAATTCTTTAACATGTCAAGGAAGCAGCGCTGATGGGTGGTGTAATAATGGTGTTTGTGAGTTATCAGTATTAGCTGATGATTCAGGATGTGGCGCTTCAATCCAAGCTAATAACTGCGGGTTTTATCAACCAGTTTATTGTAATGGACAAGGAGACCAAAACGCTCCGAGCTGCCCTACTAGTTGCGTTGAAGACTTTGATTGCGACAGCGGAACGCTTTGTATCAATAATGAGTGCGTACTAGACACAGGAGAGGGCGCAAGGGCGTGCACAGACAACGAAATTACGAATTTAGATGATTGCTTTATTAGTTGTGGAGTAGACCAAAACTGTCAAAGCACGTGTTTAGGAACAGTAAGTCAGGTATGCGCTGATGCATATCTAGATTTCATGATTTGCGCAGGCAACAATGGCTGTATAAACTTAGCATGCTTAATCGATTTCTGCCCTAGTGAATACGAATTAGTTTACGGCGCGCCTGGTTGCGTTGAAGACTCTGATTGTGCATGGAGTGGGGTTCCTTGCATGGAAAGTGTTTGCAGCTCATCATTTAATTGTATAGACATACCCTCAACTGCTGGAACACAAGGACCTGGTTGTACTGGTGTAGCAAACAATGACTGTGACAGCCCAGATACTTGTGATGGCGCAGGTGGATGCCAGCTAAATTATGAACCTAATGGAATGATATGTAACATTGATGGAACATGTAATGGTGTTGGAATTTGTGTAGATGTAACAGGCGCTCCATATTTAGTTGATTTAAACGGTGGAGACATCACTTTAGAATCATATAGCACATATACTGGGACCTTAACAATAAGTGAACCAGCTGGGCCAGAAGGTGAAACAGTGGTTTTAACAACTTTTGGTTCCATAAATGTGGCACCCCCTAACGTCATTGTACTTAATGGGATGACACAAGCCAATTTTAGTATAACAACTTGGGGTGTAGAATCCGCTACGATATCAGGATACACAGCAAGTGATACCTCAGTAGTTCTTACATCAGTTGTTACAGTTTCAGATACAGTACCTGAATGCGCTGTTGATCAGTGCGAGATAAATCAAGTATGTTATAACGTATTTGAGCCAAACCCATTAGGTGTTTGTCAAGAATGCGACCCTTCAGCTTCGCCTAATTCATGGGTGGACACAGCAATTGGAACACCAGGACCTGGTTGTTCAGATGCTACAGATAGTGAATGTACTAATCCAGACACATGCGGAGCTGGCGGCACGTGTAATCTAAATCACGAAGTTGATGGAACATTATGTTCAATAGGAACATGTTTAGATGGTGTTTGTCAACAAGAATATGAATGCGCAGTTGACTCAGATTGCGGATTATGCGAGAAATGCGATGCTGGTAGTTGTGTAGCGCAACAAGAAGGTGAAGACTTAAAAGCTGAGTGCGAAGGAATAACCTGTGAAGGTTACTATTGGGGTTGGAGCGATGATAGGTGCTTTGAGAGAAGAGATCTCCCAGGAATATCAGTAGCATGCAACGGCTTAGGAAGTTGCCAAATACAAGAAGACATATGTCCACTCAGTAGTATGGGTAATGAAATAATAGATTGCGAGGATACTTGCCAAGCGCCAACAAGTGGAACATGCACCGGAAATACTGTTGGAACTTGTGATGATCTAAACTTAGGAAACTTATTTTGTGGAATTGGTGAATGTCAAAATATTGTACTGCAATGTGTAAACGGCACTCCAAATACATGTACGCCTCTACTTCCATCAGAAGAAATCTGTGACGGTCGAGACAATAACTGTGATGGCACAACTGATGAAGACTTAACACCACCTCCACCTGCAGATAAACAGGACGGTGTGTGTAGCGGAGCTGAGAAGTACTGTGGAGGACTTATTGGTTGGAGAGAACCTAATTATTACAGTTATTCCTCAGATTATGAATCAACAGAGAATTCATGCGAAGGTTTTGATAATGACTGCGATGGAACAATTGATGAAATGACCCAAGACAATGTATGGCACTGCGGAGCATGTGGAAATGAGTGTTCTTACACTAATGCTTATCCAGAATGTGTAAGCGGTGTTTGTGAATTTGATCAATGCGTGTATGGATTTGCTACTTGTGATGGTAACGAAGCAAACGGGTGCGAAGTTAATCTCTACCAAGCCGACAACACATGTCAAGCACCTATAGATCTTGGATATAAATGTGGTGATGATGGTACTGTTGTGTTACCTGTTGAATCATTTAGAGGAGCGAAGTGGTTTAAAATAAAACTCAATGAGTGCAGTATTTTTGATAGAGATCTAAAAATGGATCTTAGACTTATGAGTCAATTTAAGATGAATTATGACTTGAATGTTTACAAAGACAGCTGTGGTGGGTACCCTGATTATACATCAAGTAGTCCTGGATACGCTGATGAAATATCAATAGTTATCAATGACGTCGCTTACTCAGATGATGACACAGTGTTTTACATACACGTAGTTTATGCAGGTCAAGAAAATGACATGAACGCATGTGTTGATTCAACATTAACAATAACAGCAAACCCATCATAAACCTTTATTTTTTTATTTTATTTTTTCTTTTTTTAGTTAGTATTATATAGTATTCTTAATTATTTTTCTTTATGAGAGAGCACCATGATCATCACGTTTTTTTGGATTTAGACGAAGCGGATTTGGAGGATAAGCCGCCGAGTTTGTTGCACAAAATACTTATTGGTTTAGGAGCGGTGTTCATGACGTTCTTGCTTCTTAGTTACCTTTTTCCTTTACAAAAAATTGGTTCGAATCTTATTAGTGAGAGAGTCGATGACACTTACAGTCTTAACTTAGAAGATGGGACACTCATCGTTTTTTCGGAGAACGTTTATAATTTGTTGAGCGCGACTTATAACGTTGATGATAAAGAGTTCAAGGTTTGTCTTAAGGGAAGCGTTGATGGAAGCTTAATCACACTCGATGATTATTATTTGCCTAAGATTATTAGCAGGACTTTTATGATGGTTCGAAGCGAAGCTTGCGATAATGAGACGATTGTTTCGATGCATAGTCACCCGAGTGGTTGGTGTTATTTTAGCAAGCAGGATATTCGGAGTTATGAGAACCTAAAAGAGCGGAATCCTGAAGCGTTCATTGGTCTTATTTGTGGTGTTGATAGATTTAACTTCTATAAAGAATGATTTAGTTTTTGAAGTGTACTTCGTTTTTGTCTATTATGCCTGGGTTTCTTAAATCATAGAGTTCTACTTTACTTAATCCTTTTGTTTCGACTAAGATGTAATACGTTTCTTCTTTGTGTGTCATATAAGTAGAGTTTTTTGTTTCGAATCCTAAGCTGTTTAATCTCTCCACTACTATGTCTTTGTCGTATGGGAGGCCTGTTAAGGCAGTAACTACTCTTTCTCGCTTCTTATCTACTTTTGCTTGGTGTATCTCATGATAACCAAGATACGCTAAGCCAACACACCCAGAAAGCGACATGTACAATGCTACGCCGCTAAGAACAACACCGCCCTTGTTTTTTATTAAATCAGTCAACCCCATTAAATAAGTAATTAAGAATGTAATACTATAAAAAAACTACTCTTTTTTTTGGAGGATAAGTATTATATATTGATTTGTTTAGTAGTTATTTTGTTATGTCTAAAAAAATGTTTGTCGTATTAGTTTTCTTGGTTCTTTTTTCTTTTTGTTATGCTGAAGAACTAGAGGCAGGCGAAGAAAATGATAGGTTGACGTGGTTTGAAGCATTGATTATGTTAAACATTGTACTCTCCGCTTTTTTTGCGTGGGGCGCGTACTCCAAAGTTTATCCTCTCTACGATGAAGAAAAAGGTTATTTTAGGCTTTGGAAAACCCAAATAGGAGTCGGTCTCGCCGCGCTCGGACTAAAGAATTTTGGGGATGAAACAATAAGAAAACAAATATTGTATCTTAGGTCATCATTTCTTTTACTGGTTGCTTTAATGACTGTTTTGCTTTTATCAACGCTCTACGGATTCAACCTCACAACGG
>JAAOYB010000037.1 GCA_018221135.1 Candidatus Woesearchaeota archaeon | reverse complement strand
AGTTTGCGCAAGAACTGAAATATATTGTAAAGCAATACTTCACAATATTTCTTCACTAATCAACCGACTCTTGGGACAAACCCGATTTTAAGAATAAAACTTTATATTCGGAATCTATGAAAGATATAAATTATGGTAAAAGGGGTATAAATAAGCCCTGTCCTTGTGGTAGTGGGAAAAAATACAAGAAATGTTGTATGTCAAAGTACACGTAACGATTTGGATAGTAATACAAAACAAAGAGGGGCGAGATAGATAGTTTTTTATAATTAAACAAGAAATTAGAGGTACAAACAACTAGAGCAAGAAAAAATAAATGATAAGTACAACGTTGAATGATTTAAATATTTACCGATTATCACAATAAAGTATTTAAATATGAAGTCTTAGGAGATTCTATGCAATTTGATATACTAACAATTGTTGCCATAATTTTAACTCTTTCCTTTATCCTATCAGAGATATCTTTTAGATTTAATTATCCTAGAGTAATCGGTCAACTTCTTGCAGGGATAATATTAGGGCTTCCAATCCTTCATCTAGTTTTTACTTCTGAGGTTCGTAATAACATATCATTTTTGGCTGATTTAGGCATAATTTTTTTGTTATTATTAATTGGTATGCAACTAAATTTGGATAAGTTCAAGAAATCTGGTAAGGATTCAATAATTATTGCTTTATTTTGTGTTCTTGTCCCTTTTATTCTTGGTTTTATTTTTATAAAAGCAATCGGGTATTCTACCACTATCGCTTTTGTTGTTGGATCAGCGTTTTCATTGACTGCTGAGGGCACTAAACTTAAAGTCTTATTAGAGATGGGAGTTCTTAATACAAGAATTGGAATAATAATGTTGGGTGCAGGGATTCTTGATGATTTTTTTGAAATTATTTTTTTGTCAATACTATTAATCATTGTACATAAATCCTATACTTCATTAGTGTGGCTTCCTCTTAAACTCATAGCTTTTGTCGGCATGGTTTATTTATTTTACAAAGTGTTCCCTCTTTTATTAAAGATTATTCAAAAGGAGAAATCAAGGATTGCTACTTTTTCATTTATTCTTTTGTTTGCTCTAATCATCGCGGTGATCTCAAAGAAATTTGATCTTGGCCCAATAATTGGCGCTTTTATTGCAGGTATCATAATTCATCTTTCAAACCATAAAAAACAAGAACATAAAGAGAACATAAAAGAACTTGAGACTATGACCTTTGCGTTTATCATCCCTTTCTTTTTTGTTAATATAGGTCTAAACTTTGATTTTTCTATCTTTACTCATAATGCGTGGTTAACCATCATGATCCTTTTTATAGCTACTATCGGAAAAGTATTAGGTGCGTTGATTTCAACCCCTTTTACATCTCTAAGTTTAAAGCAATCCCATCTTATTGGTTGGGGAATGAATTCAAGAGGCGCAATTGAGCTTGTCATTGCAGAAGTTGCAAGAATAAATAATATTATACCTATAGAGATTTATTCAGCAATTGTTTTTATGGCTATCACAACAACTTTAATCTTTCCAATTATTTTAAAGATTATAATTAGTAAGGATAGAGAAATCTTGTATTAAGATTATTATTTTATTGGGTTTTTTTATAATTCTTCTAACATGTTCAAAAACAAATTCTTTGATGAAGATTTGATTATACTCCTAGAGGAGAATACGAAAGTGTGCTTTATTTCTATATAGCCTTCAAATTTTTTAAGGAGATTTCTAAAATAAGTATCGTATTCATAAATATTTTTAAAAGCATAAATTATTACGTGTGTAACATCTGTTTCTGGCAGAGCATAAGACCTAATGGCGTTTACTGGTTGTAATACTTCGTTTAATTCATTCTTTTTGAAAGCTTTTGTTGCGTGAGGTAATACTTTGATTAAACTTATTGAATGAACTTCTATACCTAACTTTTCATAATTTAAGATTAGTTCTTGATCTTTAATGAAACCATTTAGAACTAATTGTTTTCTTATCTTGCCTACTGCTTGGCTTGTGATGCTTAACTTATGGGCAATCTCGCTATTTGTTACTGTCGGATTCTCCACCAACATTCTCAAAGTAAACTTTTGATGCCTATTAAGTTTCATTTTGTAAGTTATTAGGTCCTTATTGTTTATATATTTTTTCATTTTGAAATCTAAAACCAAAATACTTATTAAGTAAGCATTATTTTTAAATAATCAAAAGGGATGTAGGATGTCAAAAAAGTATAAAGATAAAAAACAAGTACTTAGTCAATCTTTTGCAAAATTAGGAAGTTTATACGATACTCATTATAAGAAATTATTAGTCATACCTATGATACTCTTATTCTTATCAATTTTTTTAATAGCTCAAAAGTTTATGCTAACCGGCGAATTTGTGAATAGGGGAGTCTCGTTAAAAGGAGGTATTACTATAACTATCCCAGTCGCGAACATTGATGCAATAGAATTTCAAAAACGTCTCCAAGAATCATTCCCTCTTAAGGATATCCAATTAAGTGTTATTAAAAACATCGATAAAAAAAATGGATTAATAATCGATGCAGATATTAAAGATGAGGAATTAATAAATTCGTTAAGACAAATAATCGAAGAAGAACTTAACATAAAAGAAACTGATTACAGTGAAGAAATCATGGGGTCAGCTCTTGGAGCATCATTCTTTAAGGAAACTTTCAAAGCAATGATTTTCGCATTCATGTTTATGGGTGTAGTAGTTTTTCTGTATTTTAGAGTTCCGACACCAAGCCTCGCAGTTATTTTAGCAGCGTTTTCTGATATTGTTACTACCTTAGCTGTCGTGAACGCTATGAACATGAAATTATCTACTGCAGGGATAGCTGCGTTTCTTATGCTAATAGGATACTCAGTGGATACAGACATATTACTATCAACTAAAGTTCTGAAAAAAAGTAATGGGACCGTGCCACAAAGAATTAGAAAAGCGATGAAGACAGGGTTTATGATGAGTATAACAACTATTGGGGCAGTGATTGCAGGGTTATTCGTGGCTGAATCAGAAGTCATTATTCAGATTATGACGATCTTGTTAATAGGACTAATAGCTGATTTGATATACACCTGGTTTCAAAATGCACCGTTACTAAGAATGTATTCGGAGAAAAAAAAGAATGTCTAAAAAAAAGAAATTAATAACTAATCCGCGAATAATTTCTTTGTTAATAGTATTAATACTTGCTGTGTTGTTTATTCACCCCAACCCATATAATTCAGGTGTTGCTATTAGAAGTATTGAGAAAGGTTCTTTAGCATCGTTA
This sequence comes from Candidatus Woesearchaeota archaeon, assembly GCA_018221135.1. Taxonomy (GTDB): domain Archaea; phylum Nanobdellota; class Nanobdellia; order Woesearchaeales; family BM511; genus JAAOYB01. Next base: position 23,249 of record JAAOYB010000037.1, on the reverse strand, counting down.
GCAGGGATGGAATCACCAGAACCCTCAAGTAGTTTAATGACGAGAGAAAAAATAATTTCTGTAAACATACACCCCTTAAAAACTTCAAACGAGAATAAAAACAAAACTATTCTTAGCACTTTAGGTGTGAGTTCTGGAGGGTTAGGATTTAATCCTTCTTACCAATCAGGAATTTTTAGTAAAAAAATCGTGGAAGGAATCCTTGTAAAAACAATTGATGAATATTACGCGGTCACATCAAGTATTGAACCTAACAAAGCAATTGTTATCGTCACAAATAAAGGAAGATATGAATTAATTACGAAGCCCGCTAATGAAACCAGTTCTTTAAGCACTGATGATTTAGGAATAAAAGTTTATGACGTCCCAAAAAACAATCTTCGAAAAGGACTTGATCTCCAAGGCGGTACAAGAGTCTTGTTCAAACCTGAGAGAAAATTAACCGATGAAGAATCTGATCTCATCATTGACGTATTAGAACAAAGATTAAACATTTATGGATTAAGCGACATAGTTGTGCGTGAAGCAAAAGACCTCTCTGGCAATGATTATATTCTTATCGAAATCGCTGGTGCTAACGAGGATGAAGTAAGAGAGCTCATTGCAAAACAAGGAAAGTTCGAAGCAAAAATAGGAAACGAAACCGTTTTTAGAGGGGGAGGGGACGTAGCATACGTTTGTAGAACTGTGCGTTGTTCAGGACTTAGTTTTAGAGGTGGTGGTTGTGGTCAAACCGAGTTGGGCACATATTTTTGCAGGTTTAGTTTTGCTATTACTTTAAAACCTGAAGCGGCTCAAAGACAAGCTGATATCACAAAAGATTTAGATGTAATAGAAAACATTACAGAAAATCATACATACAAATATTTGAGTAAAAAATTGGTTTTGTATTTGGATGATGAACTAATTAGTGAACTCAGTATCGGTGAAGGATTAAAAGGAAGAGTGGTAACTCAAATTTCGATATCAGGCGGAGGAAACGGCACTACTAGAGAAGAAGCCATGGTTAATACTCTTGATAGGATGAATACCTTGCAGATAGTATTGGCTACGGGGTCTCTTCCCGTAAAATTAGAAGTTGTAAAAGCTGATTCGTTATCTCCGATAATGGGACAAAAATTTTCACAAAATTCATTAAAAGTAGGTTTATTCGCTGTTATGGCAGTTATATTAATAGTGTTGGCTCGATACAGAAAAGCTGAAATCGCAATTCCTATGGTTCTTTCAATGTTAAGCGAACTCGTAATTATTTTGGGTATCGCAGCTCTTATTAAATGGAATCTTGATTTAGCAGCTATTGCTGGGATAATAGTTGCTATAGGAACAGGAGTTGATGACCTTATTGTTGTGAGTGACGAAGTACTTGATGAAGAAAACGAGACTCTCAGATGGGAAACAAAAAGAAAAAATGCTTTTTATATAATCATGGCAGCATATTTTACAACTGTTGTCGCGATGATACCACTATTATTTGCAGGGGCAGGATTATTAAAAGGATTTGCACTAACCACAATAATAGGGATATCAGTAGGAGTATTTGTAGTCAGACCTGCTTTTGCTTCCACAATTAAAATATTGTTAGATGAATGAGATAATGTTAAGTCTCGGGGAATATAATTTTATAAATAAGAATTGTTTTCTTTTTTTATTGATGAGTAATGAATTCGGAGCAGGGAAGGGTTATTATTCTAAGACTCGCCTAGAAAAACTCTTATTAGTGCCTGAAGTAAGACAAGTATACAGCTTCTTGGAGGGTTACGCAGCTCTTAGTCCTATTAACAGCACTGATGTAGGGACAAGAGCGGATATGTTTAGCGAATCGTTAAGAGAAGACTTAAAACAAATAATCGCGATACAAACCAACGATCTTAACAAATCATACACCTTAAATGAGAGATTAGAGTATTTGCTAAGAAGACAAGTCCCATCCAAGGTTCAAAAACTGATAAAAGAAGAATTAAAAGGCAAAAAACAAGAGGGCATAAGAGATAAGAGTGTTGAGGAAAAACAAGAATACTTAATTCAATCAATCACGCCTAACCCCTACACCAGAGTATACCAACTCAGCGAGAAGATGAGCAAACAAGTACTCGCAAACGAAGTATTCTTAGACAAAAGAGCAGGAGAAATAGATTTTGTTATGAGACAAATCAATCCTCATTACGTAATGCCTCACCCATTTAGTGGTAGTTTTAATTACTCTTTTGAGAAGATGAGCTACGGAGAATACTTACTATTGTACTATACAGAGAGCTTATCTGGGCTTGAAAGCCTAAAAGAAGACCTCAAAGGAAAGATTCCGTTACTAGAAAAAGACGCAAAAGATTTCGATTTTAAAAAAAAGAGTGAAAACATCCATAACAAAAATAAAGAGAGACACCTGCACAGCCCTATCATTCAAAGAGATTGCAATCCTTTTAGAGACAAACTAACAATTATTTTAGAAGCTATTAGGAGTATTCCTCAAACCCAGATTTTAATAACAGAGTTTTTTATGAATAACATGGAATCCTTGCACTCCCCTGCTAATTTCGACGCTGCGCTTATTAGTGCTAAAAAAAGAGTAGAAGAAAAAAAATTAATACCTAACTCTTCTGATTATTTCTAAAAGTTTATGGGTATAAGAAGTCTGGTGCGTCTTTAAGAGTTAAAGGAGTATTGTGATTGTAGGGTTTTAACAAGCTTGGTCTTAAGTCCTCGCTGTAATTATCTAGTAAAGCGTGTCCTTTTTCTAGCTTTTCTTCCATGCTCACCATGCCATGTTTTCCTTGATCGAGTTTTATAATAGTGGTGATTCCTGCCAATTTCATTCCAAGAACATCATCAACCCACTTATCACCAACACCAATAACATTACCTGGCAGGACTCTTTCTTGTTTTAGAGCCCTATACCAAATAGGATAGTAAGGTTTTGTCTTGAACATTTCTTCTTCAGCAACCATGAATTCATCAATGCTTCTCCCATCAAAAAAAGGTTCAAGCCTTAAATCCTCTATTTTCATAGTTTGATACTTCCAGTTTCCTTTTGTAACAATTAATAATCTTAAACCTTTACTTTTTAATGCTTCAAGAGTTTCTTCTAATCCATCAACAAGTCTTCTATTAGCGGTTTCGTAACTAAAATGTTTCTCCACGCCATAATCTACAAATTCTTGTTTTTCTTCTTCGTTAAAACTATGCCCGTTTTGTGTTACTCTATCAATAAAAGAAACATAGGTGTTTCTTGGATGCATCATAGTCCCATTATTCATGGCTTGATGCAACTTTTTAGCTAAGTAATGTTCTGTGCCTGGAAGGCCTTTAGCCCTCAAAAAATTAATGACATTTAGTATGGTATTAGTTTGCCCGCTGTGTGGTAAGTGCAGAGTTCCATCTAAATCTAAGAATGCATGGGTTTTTTCTCTAATTCTGCTCATTTAGTCGCGTACACACACAAAAATACTTATAACTACTAGTGAGAGGCATCCTTTTTAAACTTTTCGATTTACTTCGCCGACTAAGCTTCTTAGCATGTGCCCAGTTATTCTTACATCATAAGTTTTTTGGAGTTCTAAGCGCCCTTTTATACCAACTATTAATGGATACGTCCCAATTTGTCTTCCAAAAGTCGTTTTGCCATCGTAGACCTCAGCGACTACACCTCTAAGAATTGTGTCTTTAGGAACTAGTTTTCTTAGCATTTCGTAATCTATTTCTTGACGGATCTGGTTTCTCCACTTCCAATAATACTTACTGTTCTTCTTAACGTATTTATCACCGACTCTTTTGTGTAGTTCCGTGCCTGGGTAAGCAACGACTTTTCTGATATTAATACGCCTAATAAGCATGTCTTCTTCAAGTATTCTTTTTAGATAAGAGATGTTTTCTTCATGAGTCTTCTTAGTTTCTCCTTCTAAACCAAAGAGTATATTGATTCCTGGCAAGAACTTAGGCAATCCGTTCTCTCCACGCTCTGCTCCTATTTCGTTGATAATTTTTATTGCTTTCATCGTAGTTTCGGGTGTGCTGTTAAGATTGTTTATCTCAACTACGTTTTCATCGAAGCTCTCAACACCGAAAGCAGCTATGTTACCACTCGTACAATACTTAACTATTAGTTCGGTTATTTCTTTTGTGACTCTCGCTGGGTTCGCGTTATCGATGTGAAGTGTTAAAGGTTTTAGTTCACTTAATGGTTTTAGGAGTTTTTCTAATTCGGTTGCGTCACCGTTTTTGTAAGAATAAATACATGTTTGTTTTCCAAGCCTAAAATGCTTAGCACCAAACCCCATCAAGGCTTTTGTTTCTTCTACTACACTTTTTTGTTCTCTAAAACTCGTTGGTTTATTTGCTTCTACGCAGAAACTACAACCGATGTCTCTGTAACAACCACTTCCTGTTTCTAATTCGACTATGCGGTTCTCAACAAAATTAAGTTGTTCTAGTAGCTTTGCGCCGCTAGCTGCGTATTTGTCTATTTTCTCAAAAGTCTCAACATCAAAATAGTTCTTATCGATTGCGTCCCAGATTTCTTTGTTAGGAGCTTCGCTTTTTCTTCCTCCTTCGAGTTGCGTTCCGAACTCCGACGCTGCCGGACCGGTTAGTATCTTCTCGCATTTTATGTCTTCTACAAGAGTTTGTACTTCTCGAAGCGTCCCAGGAATAGCTGATAAGTATTTGCCAGGGGTGTGAACACCTAAGACTACTACTAATTTCTTTGTGTTTTCTAATATCTTAACTATGTCTTCGCTGTTCTTTGTGGTGTTAATAACATCTATCCTGCTTCTTTGCTTCTCTGTTATTACTGGTTGCTTATTACCATATTTTTTTAGTAGCCTAACATCATCTATTGATAAATAAGTCACGTTGTATCCTTTACTGATTAGTTTTCCGTAGATATACCTAGGATAAGTCCCGATGTAAGGCGGAACGCCTAGACCAGAAGGCTCGTCTGTGTAGCAGTCAAGGATTGTGTAATTAACCATTTTATTATTATCAAAAGAGACTATGTTCATATTTATATATTCTTTTCAAAAGAAGAAGGAGTAAATTATTTGATATCGTTTTGTGCTTCTACTATTTTTCTTAGTTCTCTTCTGTAATCTCTAGGAACCTCATCCCAAAGTATTAAAGGCCTGATCTCCTCAGGGTTCACAGCAAAAGCGGCGTACGCCCTTTTAATAGCTTCTAAGAACACGTCAACTCTTTGGCGTTCTCTTATAGGATTATAAGTCCATCCCTCATTTGCGCTAATCGTTGCGAACTGATTAACATATCTCGAAGCGTATTTTTGGTAATCATAAAGAACTTGTTTGAACTTCGTATCATCCATTACTTGTTTTCCTACAAAACCATACATTTTACGTAATATTGTCTTTGTTATTTCCTCAGCCATCCTATTAAGGCCTTTACTAGAATCCTCAGGGCTTTCATCTGAGTGTTTATGATCATAAACCCCTAAATCTACCTGGGCTACCCTGTAACGCTTCTGAAACAAGTTATTTAGTGTGCTGATCTCCAACCCCCAATCAGGCTGGACACGAAGATCGCTTGCGATGTTACTTCGCATCCCAAACTCGCCACTTAAAGGATATTTGAAACTATTAAGGAATTCTAAGTAATCACGAACTATTTTGTTATCAGCGTATGTTCTGATAAGAGCATCGAGCAAAGGCCTGACTAAGAGCCTCGCAACTCTTCCTCGAAGAACGAATTTGTCATTTTTGTTCTTGGTTAAGCGTACATAGTATGCTTTGCTAAAATCATTATCGAATTCTGGGTGTACAAGAGGTGCTATTAAGCTTATAAGAATTGATTCATCATAGTACTCAGGGAGTATGTCGCAATCGTGAAGTACGAAGCTGCTGCTCCTCTTAGCTGAGAAACGATACCCTAAGCCTGTCCACATGTTTCTTCCTTTACCAGGATCAAGAGGAAGGTTTAAGTCTCTGCTGAGATCTGAGTACAATTTTTGCATTCTTGGGCTGTCATTCCAAATCACCATGCTATTTGGGATTACGCTAAACATCTCTTTTATTTCTTCGAATTCTTCTGTTGTGTCAGCCGCGTCTAATCCGAGAACTATTAAGTCTATAGGGTTATTGTTTTTTTCTTGTAAGTTTTTGATTACTTTGACTATTCTGCCCATGACTCTTTTATTAGTGGCATCTTCGTAAGTCGCTGGTAAAAATAAGAATATTGGGTGTTCTTTCATGTATTCTAGAGTCTCAAGTTTTTTCTCCTCGCTAATCTTACCTAGACTAGTGGTGAATTTGTCTTGGTTAAGCTCCATTTCTTATAATAAAAAAAGTTGTTATATATAAAAATAACTATTTTAACCACCAATTAGTAACAAAATATCTTTGGTAAGTATTAAATAAAGAAAAAAATTGAGTGAAAAAAAGAGATGGATGTAGAAAAAATAAGAAAAGACATACACCAAAAAGCGTATAATAATCTAAAAAACAGAATTAAGACTTTTAGACCTAGCCAAGAAAAAAGCATCAAAAAAGGACTATTAAAAGGAGAAGACTTACTGGTTTGCACACCCACTGCGAGTGGCAAGACATTAATCGCTGAGATGGCATTTCTAAACAACTATTACAAAGACGGCACAAAAGCAGTTTACGTCGTGCCACTAAAAGCATTAGCATCAGAGAAGTACAAAGAATTCAAAAAAAGTTATCCAGACCTAAAAATAGCGATTAGCATCGGCGACACCGACAGCGCCGACACGTACCTTGAGCGCTACGACGTAATAATAGCTACTAGCGAGAAACTCGACAGCTTAATCAGACACAAAAGCCCCTTTATTAATCGCCTAGGAACAGTGATAATCGATGAAGTCCACTTATTAAACGACGCGTCTCGAGGCCCCACATTAGAAGTCGTGATAACAATACTAAAAAAAATACTAAGAAAAACACAGTTTCTTTATCTTAGCGCGACTATCGGCAACCAAAAAGAATTAACGAGCTGGCTAAACGCATCATTAGTAGAGGATAATTGGAGGCCTGTACGCCTTGATAAAGGAGTGCATCGAGAAGGAACCATAACATTCTATGATTAGGCATCTAGGCTTTTTGGGTAATAAGGATAAATCATTTTTTCTGTTTTAGTGTCTACTAACGTTTTTGCTTTAGGATTATAAGCGCCCATACCTTCTAAGTAATCAAGCATCCTATTAACTGTTCTTTTCGACTCTAAATTAATAAATTTAGAAACCTTCTCATAAGGAAACTCGCGTTTTTCTATTATCTGATTATATTCTGTCATGTTGTTACGTATCCCTTGAGACCCCCTATTATACGCTGCGATTGCGTATTTGAATACGTTAAGAAAACTCCCATAATCTTTCTTTTTTAGACTCACCGGGTTTTTAGGGTTGTAAAAAAAAGCGTTAAGGCTCTTCGCGAATTGATTTATTCCTATCTTGATATTACTCCTTGGATTGTACGCTTCGTGGCTATAAAAAAAATTCTTTGCTCTCTGCGTGTTTTTGAAGTATTCTTTGCAAGAGCTTAGAGTTATTTGCATCAAGCCCTTTGCTAAAGGAATTCTTTGTCCTTTACTATTCTTTTTGTAAAATAATCCTTTACGAGTCCTTACAAGCTTGTACCCCACAGTGTTTGGGTTAAAATTGCTCTCGGTTTGAACCAATGCCGTAACCCACTCCGGCCAAAACCGAAAAGCGTATCTTCTTTGCTTATTAAAAGAATCAACTTCACCTCCTATTATTTCTTGTACTTCGTGTTTAGGAGTTACTTTTTTTGTTGGCACCACTTTTTGTTTTGTAACAGCGTCTTCTTTAACTGGTTCTTTCTCTTTGGTTTCTATCTCGACGTATATTTTTGTTAGGTATTTTTTGCCATCATATTTTTTTATCATCAACCCATCCGACCAATCCGTGCCTTTTTCTCTTTCGCTAAGCACAATTATTAGTTTATCAAAATCTTTCTCGCAATCCTCCTCAGAACTGTACGGTCCTAGCATCACTTTTATTTGTCTCTCTGTTTTTCCTTGTCTTTCTACGAACACGAAATCCGTCACCGTATTAGTAAACCCCCACTCTTTTAGTTTAGTTAAGTTATTAGCAGCCCAGGTCATATTCGCGTTTTGAGAATACTGAACAAAATAATCATCTGTGTGCTTAGAAGCAGCTTTTGCAATCTTAGAAAACAAAGGGTTGACAGTCATCGCTGCTACTCCAGCAGCAACTGCTCCTTTTTTTAAGAAGTCTCTCCTGCTTAACCCATAACTTTTTTCTAATACTAAGTCACGAAAACTCACCGCGTCATCATTACTTAATTCTAAGCCGCATATCCTTAAAATATTTCTGACTAAGAACCTCGGTTTTACTTTTTCGTTAAGACTAAAACTCCACCCCTCGGTTTCTTTAACTATCTTAACGTATTTATCTAAATCTTCTTTTGATAACTCGCTTAGCTTGTCACGTCTTTTCAAAAACATACCTTATCAAATAAGTAAGAGGTGTTAATCCTTTTTAAAATTATAGTTATTTCAAGATGTCTAAACCCTTATACAAAGGATATTTCTTTATTAACTCAACAACTTTCTTTTTAGTTTCTGCTTTTACTTTTTCGTCATCGTAGTTTTTTAATGCGTCTGCAATGCAATGAGCTATTACTTTGATGTCTTCTTCTCTTAAACCCCTTGTAGTAAGAGCGGGGGTTCCGAGTCGGATTCCGGAAGGGTCGAATGGGCTTCTTGTATCGTTTGGTATCATGTTCTTATTAGTATAAACCTCTACTTCATCAAGTGTTTTCTCTGCTAATTTCCCTCCGATACCTAGTTTTGAGATGTCAAGTAAGACTATGTGATTATCAGTGCCATCACTAACTATGTCAAAGCCTTCGAATCTTAGCGTGTCTGCTAGTACTCTCGCGTTTTTAATTACTTGCTTAATGTAATCCTTGAAATCTGGTTGTAATGCTTCTTTAAAAGCCACTGCTTTAGCAGCGATAACATGGTCTAGTGGGCCTCCTTGACTCCCTGGAAAAACTGCGCTGTCTATTTTTTGAGCTAGATTCTTTTTGCCTTCAGGGTCTAATCTGTCTTTCTCAACGCATAGTATGAGCGCTCCTCTCGGCCCTCTTAGAGTTTTATGGGTTGTTGTTGTGACGACGTCGCAGTGCGGAAAAGGGCTTGTGTGCTCACCGGCTGCGATTATGCCTGCGATGTGAGCGATGTCCGCCATTAAGTACGCTCCTACTTTCTCAGCTATTTCCCTGAATTTTTTGAAGTCGAGTGTTCTGCTATACGCGCTGAAACCGCAAAGTATGAGTCTTGGTTTGTGCTGCAAAGCTAGTTGATGCACTGCTTCCATATCTATTAATCCATTGTTTCCCACGCCATAACTAATGATATTGTAATATTTTCCGCTGAAATTAACAGGGCTTCCATGGGTTAGGTGTCCCCCAGCAGATAAGTCCATGCCGAGTATTGTGTCTCCTGGTTTGAGTAGTGCTAGGTACGCCGCCGCGTTTGCCTGGCTGCCTGAGTGTGGTTGGACGTTTGCGTGCTCTGCCCCGAAGAGTTCTTTGGCTCTATCAATCGCTAATTGTTCTGAGATGTCAACGTATTCGTTTCCGCCATAATACCTTTTTGAAGGGTAGCCTTCGCTGTACTTATTTGTTAATACGCTCCCCGTGGCTTGGAGGACTGCTTTTGAGACGAAGTTCTCACTTGCTATCATCTCCGCTCCTCTTTCTTGACGCGCTTGTTCTTCTCTTAGAACCCCTGCTATTTTTGGGTCGAACTTTTCTAAATCATTAATTCTTTTCATAGTAGTCCCAACTTCTTTTTTTTCTCAGCTGCTCTTTCTTCTTGGCGAATCCTACTTGCTTCTACGTCTATGTTTACTCTTAAGTATTTATGGTATAGAGGAGCTTTTTCTTTTAATAACTCTACTGTTTTTTGGAAGAGTCTTCTGTAGCTTTGGTGGCCTTGCGGCGTCGTTCTAAGCTCTGTGACGTACGCTACTTGGCCAGGGTGCATCTCAAAAGTTGTCCTTATTAGGTGTCCTAGCGCCGCTACGTATTCTGCTTCTGCTGGGAATTCTTTTATAACTTCTCTGCAAAGCATGGTTAACTCTGTCATGACCTCATCATAATCTTTTTTTAGTTCTTCTAGTCCTAGTAAGTCTATATGTTCTGGGTAGTCGTAGCCGTGAATCGCCGTGGCTCCTTGCCATAACTGAGTCGTTGCTCTGTGTCTTTGTAAGTCTCTGTAAGCACCGAAATCAACAAGGAATTCGAAAAGAACTGTTCCGTGCTGCAAGGCTCTTGGCATCCTATCAAAAGTTCCCCTACTACTTAGTTCTGCTTCGAGAACGCCTAGTTTTTCTTCGTCACCCATATCTTTTGCTTTTTTGTAGCAATCATTAAAACTAATCCCTTTTTGTTTTGCGTATTCAAATAGTATGCTTGCGACTATGGTTGCGTCCATGTCGTTTTCTAATAATAGTTTGACTCTTTGTTCCTCTCTGGGTCCTCGGATGATTTCGTCATTACTAACGTCTTTGAACACTTCACCCACTATTTTTGTTGTGTCTTCTCTTTTTAGTTTGTGATAATCAATTACACCTATTCTTGAGAGCAACCCAGGACTTATTTTTAGTCCTTCTTCGTGCATTGCTTTTGCGACTTGTCTTGTTTCTTCGTGTTCGCTTGTGAGCATCTCTGAGATGTGACTCTCAGCAGTCCTCGCACTAAGCGTTGTTCCTAGACTCGTAGCGACGCCTGTTGGGAGTAAGTATCTTAGCATGTCAAAAGCCTTTGCTTTTACTGTGTTATCATATGCTGATTCGTTTTTGAAATCATTTTTGTTGATGACTTCTTCTTTTTCTAAGGCGCTTATCACTACGGGCATGTATTCTTCGTATGTATCCATTAACTTATCATATAATTTTTTGGTTTTTTCTCCGTATTTGCTCTTTTGTAGTTTGGGAGGAATAATCAGACTTTCTTTTCCAAAGTGTATGTACCTCGTGCTTTTTTCTTGGAAGTCCCCTAGGGTTGGGAAAGGCGCTTCGATTATTTTTGTGTAGACTTGGCTGATTCCTTCTAGGGCGTATCTTATTTTGTCTGCGTCTTTTAGGCTGTTGTGTCCGTAGTCAACACCCCATTTTTTTAGGAAGCTGCTTGCTTTGTCGTTGAAGTATTGCAAGGTTTGGAAATCTCCTCTCCTAATAGCTTCGGCTAGGCTTTCTAGGCTTACGTATTCGTCTTTTGTTATCTTTTTTTCTTCGTACGCGCTTTGTGCGTCTTCAAATAGTTTTAGGAATCTGTCTCTTAGACTGACATGTGTCCTACTATATTGTCCCATCAGAAATGCCCATAGCTGGCTGCTTAGCGCGTCTTTTGCGCAGTACACGTTTCTATCAATGTTTGTAAAGAAGTGTAAGAGCACTGTTTTTTCGTCTTCTGTGTATTCTCGCTCGTTTTGTAGCGGACTAAAAGTCCCGGTATCAATCATTTATTTTCCCACCCAATAAAAATATGTCTTAGTCTTCTTGACTTATTTATAACTTTTTCTCTATGATAAGATTTATAATTAAAGTGTTAATACCTTTTTTTCATGGCGTATAAGTATTCGTTGGATTATTGGATTAATGAAATCTCAGATAGAAGAGGCGTAAAACTAGGTGTAGCGGATAAATTCTTGCTAAGAAAAGAATTAGGTAAGTACCCTGATCTCAGTGCTGATTTAATGGCTATGAATCGCTTAACAAATCAAAAACTTTTCGAGTACGGATACATCAAATTTAATCCTAACGATGACCCTAAAATACTTGCCTGGGAAAAAAACTTTGCCGAATATTTACTAAATCGAGAAAGAAAAAAAAGAGTGCTTAAACAATAGTTTTATAAATTAAATTCTTATTGCAAAAAACAACAAATTTTATAGGTGATGATTTATGAGTAAGACTGATGAAAACTTAATGGCGGCTTTTGCTGGTGAGAGCCAAGCAAATAGAAAATACTTGGCGTTTGCCAAAAAGGCTGAGAAAGAAGGATTAATTCAGATAGCGAAGTTGTTTCGCGCAGTAGCAGAAGCAGAAACAGTGCACGCACACAACCACCTAAACGTAGCAGGCAGTGTTAAAAGCACCGAGGAAAACTTAAAAGCCGCTGTGCAAGGCGAGACGTACGAATTCAGTGAGATGTACCCAGAATTCATAAAACAAGCAGAAAGCGACGGCAATAAGTTGGCTAAGCAAAGCTTTGAGCACGCAAACATTGTTGAGAAAGAACACGAAGCTTTATACAAAAAAGCCTTGGTCAACGTAGAAACTGGAAAAGACCTAGACGCAACAGATATGAACGTCTGCCAAGTATGCGGTCACACCGTAGAAGGCGACGCACCCGAAGTCTGCCCAGTTTGCCAAGCAACCAAGGACAAATTCAAGAAAATAGAGTAAAACATATAAGAAACCCTTTTCTTTTATTTATTTTATGACTAAAATAATCGCTGTTGTTGGAATGACAGGTAGCGGTAAAAGTGAAGCTTCGGATTACCTAGTAAGTAAAGGTTACCAGTTTCTTAGGTTCGGCCAAATAACTCTTGATATCGTAAAACAAAAAAGATTAGAACCCACAGAAGAAAACGAAGTACCAATAAGAGAAAGCATCCGAGAAGAGCACGGAATGGGTGCGTACGCGACTCTTAACATTCCCAAAATCGATGAGTTACTAGATAAAGGAAGCGTTGTAGTTGATGGATTGTATAGTTGGACTGAGTACAAAATACTAAAAGAAAAATACAAAGAAGAAATCTTAATACTCGCCGTTGTCGCTTCACCTAACACGCGATACGCTCGTCTATCAAACAGGGAGCTTCATGATCACGACACAAACCTAAGAAGTCGACCTGCTAGTGTTGAGCAAGCTCGGAGCAGGGATTACTCTGAGATTGAAAACATCGAGAAAGCAGGACCGATAGCCATGGCAGACAAAACCATACTTAACGAAGGTTCTGTTGGTGAATTAAAACAAAAAATTGATAAATTCCTGGAGAGTTTATGATATAAAATGACTAAGTATAAGCGGCCATCATGGGATGAATACTTCATGGAAGTAGCAAAAGCAATTGCGAAACGAAGCACTTGTGATAGAGGAAGAATGGGTGTTGTCATCGCCCGAGACAAGCAATTATTAGTAACTGGTTACGTTGGTAGCCCTAAAGGACTTCCTCATTGTGATGACGAAGGCCACTTACTTAAAGAAGTTCTTAATGAAGACGGAAAAGTCTCCAAGCATTGTGTCAGGACGGTTCATGGAGAACAAAACGCTTTGTGCCAAGCAGCGAAGCTAGGAGTAGGCGTTGATGGAGGCACACTTTATACTACTATGACGCCATGCAACGTGTGCGCAAAGATGTTAATTAATGCAGGAATAAAAAGAGTTGTTTGCGAAAAAAAGTATCATAGAGGCGAAGAAAGCGAGAAGCTTTTTGAAAAAGCAGGTGTAGAAGTAGTATTCTTCAACGAAGCAGTTGAGACATACGAGCATCAATAAACTCGCAACGTTTTTTCTTTGCTAGTAAGACCACTTACTATCTCTACGTTAACCTTATTTTTTTTTTTGAAGTACTTTATTATCTCTGTGTTTGCTCTTCCTTCTATTGGTTGCGCTTTTACTTCCAAAACAAAACAATTTTTATTATTGTCAAATTCTGTTAGTTTTGTTTCTTTTTTGTTTGTCTTAACACTGATTTTGAACTTAGAACTCGTTTTTAAGTATTCTTTTAGACTAGTCATAGTCTCTCCAGGTATACTTGCACTTCTCACACTTTAAGAACTTTGTTTCTGGCTCGTCCCCAGCTCTTGTTTGAACAACCCAATAATAAGCTTTTGTATGAGCACATTTAGGGCACTCCTCATCTGTTAGAGACAAAGTCTCAGGATCTTCGCTAACGACTTCAACACTGTTTTTTTCTGTTTTGATCTCCTCTTTTAAAGTAGTGTTAGCCTCGACTTTTTTGTTAGTGTAACCACAACTACAAGCCATGATTACTTTTCCGCCCTCCTTTTTAGGAGTCAAAAGACTTTTACATTTCGGACAAAACATCACTTTGAATAACACCCTTTACTTACAAACTAGTTTTTTATTACTCTTTTATAAAAGTATTGTTAATTTAAGAACTTCCAAGCCTCAAAAGCAGCGATTTTAACCCATCCCAGATAAGGAACCCTAAAAACAGCTCTGCCAATAACGCGATTATCAACTATGTCATCCTCGCCGATGTTATCATGAATCGCGGGGTTATGATCACCTTTAGTAGTATAATGATACTCGCCTTCTGACTCCCACTTATTAACTACTCTATGAATTATGGGGTCAGGCCTAGCAGGGCTTTGAAACACTATGACGTCGCCTAAATCAATGTTTTTTGGCCTAGTACCATACAAGATCATGATGTCCCCAGTATTAAAACCGTTTCTATAAGAGTACTCCAAAAAAATTTCTTTGGTAATATTCCTATCCTCATAGAATCTTCCTTGGCCATCCCAGAAATCATCAAAGCTCCCATCGTGCTCCATTGAACCACTAACCACTGCGACTATAGGGTAAGGAGTACTTAAGACCAAGCCAAGACCAGGGTAAACAACGAATTTTATTAAGATAATAGCAAGTAATATGTTTAGTGCCCAGCTAAGCAAGCTATCATCGTACCAGATAAAAGCCCACGTTTTTTTTAAGTAATCAAAAAACTCTTTTCTCTTCATGTATTTATTTGATTAAATTGTTCTGGTTAAAAAGTTTTTGTTTCTTCAGCTAAGCGCAGCGCTTATCTTTTTTTCAAAGAACTTAGAATAAAGAAGTTCTAATACTAAGCTATAAAGTATGAAAAGCGTTGCTAAACTTAAAAGGTTACCGAATTCAAAAGAACTGCTTACTAAAGCGAAGAGTACTATGGTAGCAATCACTAATCCTTTAGGAGTATTAAACGAGAAGTAAAGTTTTTCTTTTAAGCTGAAACGACCATCTAAGAAAGCAAAACTAACAGCTGAGTACCTAAGCCCCAAGTGTACTAAGAACAATATAAAAGATTGAATCAAAAAGAAAATGTTCGTGTTCAAATTGATTAGTAAGCCAAGGAAGACGAAGATTAAGATGTCAAGACTCTTACTAATAGTTTGGCTAAACTCGACTAGTTCATCTTTGTTCTTAACATATATGTTTCCAAAAAGAAACCCTAGTGAAGCAACTGCTAAGATGCCGCTTCCATTAATAGCTTCTGCTAATAAAAAAGCGATTAGTGTAGTGACTAACAAAAATAATGGGCTGATATGTGTGTGGTAATAATCCCTCATATACTTAAAAAATATTATGCCAACAAAAAAACCTGTGCCTACCCCACCAAGAATCCTTAATAAGAATGGAAGAAGACCAACTAATCCTTTTATGGGAAAGACAGCTAGGAGCTCTGTTATTATCACAAATAATAATATTGTGATTAATGGATTAATAATAGCTTCGACTCCTAATAAGTGCTCGTCTCTTTTCTTAATATTAAACTTCGAATACTTATCAAACCCTGTTACTAACACCGCTACTAAAGCTCCTAACAACAAATTATTTGCGTCGAAGAAAACCATGACGAAAACACTGATTATCAGTAAGTTAAGACCTAATGTGAAAAGAGTTGTCCTAAGTGATTCTGAGTACTCAAAATCGCTTTCTTTAAGACGGTACCTGCTAGCAGCATCAAAAACGACTAGTGCGATGCCAAGAATCGCGACCCCTTGTATTAAGCCATCTCCTTCGACTCGCAACAAACCATTAATTGAAGGGATAAGTTTTGAGAGTAACAAGCCAGCTAGTAAGAATAATAAGTGAGGGTTTAAGCCGTGCTTCTTAGATATAATATTAGATAAAACACCAATGAATAATATACCGGCAAGGTATGAGATGATGATTAAGTTATCCATGAAAAATAAAAAAATTTATTTTTGAGTGTTTTTTTGAGTGTTTTGACTCATCTGTTTTTCTTTCTCAGCGATTTTAAGAGTTGTTTTAATAACAGTGTCAGGATTCAAACTAATGGACTGTATGCCACACTCAACTAGGAACTCTGCGAAGTCCTCGTAATCACTAGGTGCCTGGCCACAAAACCCTATGTATTTCCCTCTCTCATTACACTTGTTAATAACGCTTCTAACAAGGTTCTTGACTGCTTTGTTCCGCTCATCGTATACGTGCGCTACGAGTTCAGAATCCCTATCTAGGCCGAGTGTTAGTTGTGTTAAGTCATTGCTTCCAATACTAAAACCATCAAAGACATCCAAGAAATCATCTGCTAATAACACGTTTGATGGAATCTCACACATAACGTAGACTTCTAAGCCGTCACTTCCTTTTTCAAGACCGAATTGGCTCATGACATCCAAAACTTTTCTTCCTTCTTCTGGAGTCCTACAAAACGGAACCATGAGTACTAAGTTCTTCAGTCCGAATTCTTCTCTGACTTTCTTTATGGCTTTGCATTCAAGTCCGAAGCTTTCTTTGAATTTATCATCGTAATACCTGCTAGCCCCTCTCCAACCAATCATAGGGTTATCTTCTTTAGGCTCAAAATATTTGCCGCCGATAAGATTTGCGTATTCATTACTCTTAAAATCACTTAATCGAACAATTACTTTCTTCGGGTAAAACGCGGCTGTTATCATACTGACTCCTTGAGCGAGTTTATCAACGTAATAATCTTTTTTGTTAGCGTAACCATAAGTTAATTCATCAATTTGTTTCTTAACGCTTTCGTCTTCTAAACTATCATATTCTAGTAATGCTTTTGGATGCATCTTAATATGAGAGTTTATCACGAATTCTTCTCTCATCAACCCCACCCCCTCATTAGGTATGAAGCTTTGCTCAAAAGCTTGTTCTGGCTGCGCCAAGTTCATCATAATCTTAGTTTTAGTCTTAGGAATACCTCCCAAGTCATGTTCTTCTATCTCAAAATCAAGTATTCCTTCGTAAACGTACCCCGCGTCTCCTTTTGAGCAATCAACTGTTACACTATCAGCGCTTTTTAGTTTTTCTGTGCCATCAACTGTTCCTACAACGCAAGGAATCCCAAGCTCTCTACTAATAATAGCTGCGTGGCAAGTCCTACCACCCCGATTAGTAATAATCGCTGAGGCTATCTTCATTATAGGCTCCCAGTCAGGGTCTGTCATCTCAGTTATGAGGACATCTCCTTTTTTGAATTGGTGAATGTCATGGACGTCGCGGATAGTGTTCGATGGACCAGCACCGATTCTTTCTCCTATGCTTTTACCTTCAACTAAGATTTTTCCTTCTTGTTTTAACACATATTTTCTTAGAGTAGTGTTGCTTTTCTGGCTGTGAACTGTCTCAGGTCTTGCTTGGACTATGAATAATTCTCCTGTCACGCCATCTTTTGCCCATTCCATATCCATAGGTTTATGACTTCCTGCTTTGTTAGAGTAATGGTCTTCTATGATGCATGCCCAATTCGCTAATTGAAGTAGTTCTTCGTCGTTAACTACGAATTTCTTTCTGTCTTCTACTTCTACAGGCACTGTTTTTGTGGGGCTCTTGATATCTTGGGAGTATATCATTTTTACTTCTTTACTCCCAGCTTTTTTTTGGATTATAGGCCTGAAACCTTCTTTTAGTGTTGGTTTGAAAACGTAGTATTCGTCTGGGTTGACTTGTCCTTGCACCACTGTTTCTCCAAGGCCGTACGCCCCTGTTATGAACGCGACGTCTTTAAACCCACTCTCAGTGTCTAATGAGAACATGACACCACTACAAGCTTTATCGCTTCTAACCATTTTTTGAACGCCAATAGATAACCCTATTGAGAAATGGTCGAATCCCTTATCTTGCCTATAGCTTATAGCTCGATTTGTAAAGAGTGAGGCAAAGCATTTCTTGCATGATTCTATTAATTGTTCGTCTCCTTTAATATTGAGATATGTTTCTTGCTGGCCAGCAAAACTCGCGTCTGGAAGGTCCTCTGCTGTAGCGCTGCTTCTCACTGCTACGTCTACTTCGAAGCCGTATTGGTTGCAAAGAGCGCTGTAAGCCTCTCTTATCGCTTGTTTTATCTCTTCAGGGATCTCGGCGTTCTTGATTAAGTCCCTAACCTTAGCTCCTCTTTCTTGGAGGTTTGCCATGTTATGAGTGTCTAAGTCGCTAAGAATTTCTTTTATGTGCTTTTTTATCCTTGCTTTATCCAAGATGTAATGATAAGCGTACGCGGTGACGGCGAATCCGTTAGGCACCCTTACACCTAGAGGTGTAAGGTTTTTGTACATCTCCCCAAGACTCGCGTTCTTACCCCCAACTACTGGTACGTCTTCGATTCTTAGTTGATCAAACCATAGAATGAAAGCTTTACTCTTGTCTGATTCGCTCACTATATCGTCAACCCCTCTTAGTTATCATTAATGATTTATGAATTATGTTGTGGTTAAAAAAGCATGAGTTCTTGTTTATAAATTTTTGCATTATGAAATCTGAAAATTTTTTTTAATATATACAGCACTACAAAAGTTTTTCCTCCGTAAGATTTATAAACTAATGAGGATTCCAAAAAATAATATAGGTGTATTGAATAATGGTTCAAAGAAAAGGTGGATTCAAAAGAAAAACTCGCTTCAAACTCCAAAAAAGTTTTCGGAGTAAAGGAAAAATAAGTATTAGCAAGTATTTTCAAGAATTCAACGCAGGTGATAAATGCGCTCTTAAAGCTGAGAGCAGTTTGCAAAAAGGAATGTATCATCCTCGCTTTCATGGAAAAGTAGGTGTTGTACGGGACAAAAGAGGAGAGTGCTACAGAGTATTAATCAAAGATGGCGGAGTGGAGAAGACTTTGATTGTTCACCCAATACACCTAAAAAAGTTATGATAACAAGATGGATCCTGAAATAATTAGTGAAGAACCAATAAGTATGTTCGAAGTAAAAAAAAGGCTAGAGAGCATCAAAAAAAGTAGTGGAGAGCTTAATTTTAGAGCTCAGAAAACACTTGATTACCTTAATCAAAACACTATTATTAAGGAGAAAAAGAAAGTTGAAGAAGTCTACAAGAAAGTCGAGGGTTTAGAAATTCCGCGGCTAAAAGATTCTCACATAATAAAAATAGTTGATACTATGCCTCAAAGCGTAGAGGAACTTAAAGGAATTCTTAGCGCGTACACTGTTAGCGTTACTAATGAGAATCTTAAAAAAATAATTGGAGTTTTAGACGATTACGTCTAGTTTTGGTTGAGGGAATCTCAATCAAAAAATTTATAAATACTCATGCTAATAATATAATTAAGACAAAAAAAAATTTGTTTGGTGGATTGGGGGCAGAATATGGGAAGTGGTCAAAGAGAAGAATACGCTATAGTCTTAGATTTCTTGCCAAACGGCTACCCTTTTGATAAGACTCCTAGTCATCGTAAGAACCCTATAGTTCAAGCTATTGGGACGACGAAGTTCACGCTTTTAGAACTCGTTCCTAAAAAAGAAGTTTTTTTGCGTCAGCACCAAAGAGTATACATCGGGGATGGTAAAAGAGAAGAAGTACATCACATTAATGGAAGGATTAATGTTTCTAAACTAACCGGTAATGCTCGCGCAGAGTTAGAATTCGTTGTTGGTAACTTAATTGATGAAAACCAAAAAGTGTTTGTTAGTTTCTTTAATAATAGTCAGCCGCTTAGTATGAGGATGCACCAATTGGAGCTCTTGCCAGGTCTTGGGAAAAAGCATATGTGGGAGGTTATTGAGGAGAGAAGAGGCGATGAGTTCAAAGACTTTGACGACATAAAAAAGAGGGTGAAGTTGATGCCTGACCCTAAGAAAAGCATTACTAAACGGATTCTTTTAGAGTTAGAAGGAAACGAGAAGTATAGTTTGTTCACCGAGAAATAAGTTTTTAAATAGTAATTCTTATAAAGTAAGAAGTTCATATAGTTATTAACAAGTTTTTTGAGGTTGATAATCATGAAGAAATTATTAATTGTTTTTTTGGTTTTGGCAACTTTGATAGTAGCGGGTTGCCAGCAAGGAGTAGAACAACAAACACCTCCTACTAGCACGGGTGATGAGAACACAGCGGCTACGAGTACTGGTTCAAAAACTAGCACGAATAGTGGGACGAGTAGTTCTGGTAGTGGTGAAGAATTTGATACCAGCCAAGAATTAACTACTGATCAGGGTTGTTATGATAGTGACGGTGGCGGATTTGAGAGCATAAAAGGATTCATCATTGACACCGAAGCTCAAAGATTCGTTGATGTGTGCTTTAATAGTTATGGTGTAAGAGAGTATTATTGTGGCATCACTGGTTATAAGATGGAAAAAATCATTAATTGTGATTTCGGCTGCGAAAACGGTGTGTGCGTCGAAGGAGTACGAGGCGAAAACGATTGTTATGATAGCGATTTTACTGATAAAAATGTTAAAGGAGCTGTTAGTTATCAAGGTGAGCGCTTCGAGGATTACTGCGAAGATAATGTCGTCTTAGTTGAGAATATATGCACAACTACTGACATCGCAGGCACTAAGAAAATTGTTTGTGAAGCAGGCTGCTTAGAAGGAGGCTGCGTAGTACCTGCCCCTATCGAAGAAGACAGCACTTGTAACGATCCCGACGCGGGTCCTGACTCAAATTATATTAAGTCAACAGTCACCGATACTAAAGGCGGCTTCACTGATGAATGCGTAAGCGGTAATTATTACGTGACAGAATATTATTGCAACTCGTACGGGTACCACGATGACAAAAATATTCGTTGCGATTTCGGCTGCGAAGACGGAGCTTGTAAAAGAGCATAAAAAAACTTTTTTCTTTTATTCTTTTTCTTTTTTTTTAGTTTTTTGTTGCTTGGTAAACGTTGTGTTTTGAACGAGTTATTTTCAAGTTGAGTGTTTGTCCGACTCTTACATCTTTTGCGAAGAGTGTTATGTTTCTATTACTCGCAACTGCTATGTATTGGTGGGGGAGCCTAGCGTGACACATTATCTTAGCAGTTACTCGGCTTCCTTTCTTGAATGGTTTGTACAGGGTTTCGTCTGGGTATACTTCTATGTCGTCAGCTGTTAGTACTAGTCTGGTTTTGTGTTTTTCTTCTAAGCTTCTTAATCTTTCATAGAATTCTTCCATGCCTATACTTTTTTGTTTCTTGCCATACGAGTATTCTAGGTAGTTTTGTATTCCAAGACTCGCTTTTATCTTCTTTGCGTACTTTATTAGTTCGTCTATGTCTTCTTCGTTGACACCTTTTATTAAAACTGGCGCGATTCGTATTTTTACGTCTTTTCTCTTCGCTAACTTAGTTGTTAATTCTATTATTTTTTTGGGGTGATACGCTTTTTTGTTCGCGATGCTCTTTGCTTTTTCTTCGTCTAGTGTGTTAATGCTAACGTTGAGGTGTGTTAAGCCAGCGCTTATTAACTCGTCTGCTTTTTTCTCTGTTAAGAGTGTCATGTTGGTGTCGATACTTACCCTTTTTACTTTCCTTATTTTTCTTAAGTCCTTTATTAGTTCAGGTAGGGGTTTGTATAGGATGGGTTCTCCTTGGCATCCTATATGGATTTCTACGTCGTGTTTTTTTATTTCTATCAGGTTTCGTAGTTCGCTTACTAAGTAGTCTTTTTCTATTACGAAGTCGTGGATTCTTTTGTTTTCATCGACTGAGCAGTACGTGCAGTCTAGGTTGCACCCACTAATTGGTTTTATTTCTATTATATTACTTCCTCTATCCACTATTCCAAATTCGTTGCTGCCTATTAAGGGGATCTCGCTGTTTTTGTGTATGTATGTAGTTTTCTTTTTTGTTAGCTTATTTGTTAGGTGTTTGAAGCCTTTGCTTAATAAGAAGTCTAGTTTTGTCTCTTTTTTGGGATTCGCATCTATCTTTAATGTGTGGTTATGCGCTTCGTACTTGCCTATACTAAGCAATTCTTTTTTTGGAATTTCAAAGTAGTACAAGTCTAAGAAATATGCTCTTAGCACTTCTTTGTCTTCTTCGAATCTTAGTGTTTCATAAACTTTTTTTATCATATGACTCTTTTTAGAAAACGTATTGTTTTAAATATTTCATGTTTTTTCTTATTCTTAGGATGGTTGGGGAGATTAGAATCACTTATGAGACTCTTTTTGAGATGCTTAGAAAAGAAAAGCAGCACGAGGAGCTTCAGAACTTACCTGCGACTTTCTTAGTTGACGTCAGTGATTACTTGGAGGAGAAGAAAAAGATTGTTCGTCAGGGTGGTAGTGAGAAGGGTTTGTTTACTGAGTCTGAACTTGAGAAGAATCAGATCCAGGTTAGTAATATTAAGAAGATCTTAAAAGAATTATTTGATAGGCGTGAGAAGAAACTCATAATCCTCGCTATGAACCTCTCCAGGACGGATAGTATTGGTTTTGATGAAGATTCAGTATTAGAAGTTGAAAAAGATCATTTGCTTAGTTTAAAGCACGTTTTGAAAACTTACAGAGAAAAAGTTATTAACAAAGTTAGCTTAGGAGAAAAAGTTGGTGGCGAGACTAGTTCTAAAAGCGTGGAAGAACCCAAAGAAAAAGAAGAAGAGATCAAAGAAGAAGTCGTTGTTGTTAATGATGAAAAAAAGGTTCGTTTCCTAAGCGCAGTCCCAAAATTCGTTGGTGGCGAAGGAGAAGTCTACGGACCATTTGAGGAAGGCGACACTACTAAACTCCCTGAAAAAATCGTTGACGTCCTTATTAATAAAAAAAGAGCAGAGATAATAGAATAGTTCTAAATGTTTTTTTTGCATTCTTCGTATATTGCGCACATAAAGCAGTCTGGGTTGTTCTTTGTGCAATACTCTTTTGCCAAGACTACTAAAAGAGCGTGTAGTTCTTGTAAGTGATAAGGTTCGTTCTCGAAATTCTTGGTTTGGTAATCTTGGACTTCTTTGTAAGAAGCGTTTTTATTAGTGAATCCTATCCTTGAGAATATTCTTTTTGTGTACGCGTCGACTACTGGTATTGGTTTGTTAAGGGCGTATAGTATTATGCTGTCTGCGGTTTCTTCGCCGACACCATTTATGCTTAGTAATACTTCCCTTAGTTTTTTTGTTTCAAGATTTTCTAATTCGCTAATAGGATTTTTTGTGATGAACTTTGCTAGGTTCTTGATTTTTTTTGTTTTCTGATTAAAATATCCTGAGGGTTTTATTAGTTCTGCGAGTTCTTCTTTTTTTGTATTAAGGATTCTTTGTGGGTTTATTAAGTCTTTTTTTATTAGGTTAATCATTGCTT
>JAAOYB010000036.1 GCA_018221135.1 Candidatus Woesearchaeota archaeon | reverse complement strand
TGCGCAAGAACTGAAATATATTGTAAAGCAATACTTCACAATATTTCTTCACTAATCAACCGACTCTTGGGACAAACCCTAAACAAAGAAAAAAAATAAAAGGATGATAAAAAAAGGGTTTGGGTTTTATTCGTTTTCTACTCTTGGCGCTAAGATAAAAGCCAAACTTACCTTGTTTATTGCTTTGAACTCAAGTTTTAGGGGGTAGTCTGCGCTGAACTGAATAGTTGCTTCAGGAGCTAGTTTGCCTCCTTTAATCATCTTTTTTAAGTATTCTATTGAGTACTTGCTCTTAATAGGGCTTTCTCCTTGTACCTCTATTTTTGTTTCGTCGTCTTCTTTTATCTCAATTTTTGCTTTTGAGAGGTCTCCCTCCGCACTAATAATGAATTTGCCTTTTTCTGCTATGAAATTCACTGCTTCTGCGACGATATCAGTGTCTTCGATTGAGTCTGAGAGCAGATTTGATGAACTAGTAATCGTTGTTTTGAAGTTTAGTTCTGGCACTTTTTGTTCTCTGTCCTCAACATCGATTATTGGAAGGTAAAAAGTTCTTGTAGTCACTCCTTTAAACACTGTTTTTAACTTGTTTTCTTCTAATTCTAATGTTATCATATCTGTTGGTTTGGCTCTGCTGAGTACTTGTTTGAAGCTTGAGAGGTTTATAGTTATTTGTGTTTGTTCTTTTACTTCGTACTCTACAAAGCTACTTGAGAAAAGCTTGAATATGACCATGGCTACGTTTGCTGGGTCCATTGCTATTAGTTCTATCGCGTCGCTTGTGACGTTAAATCTTGCTTCGTTTACTAAATCTGAGATTATGCTGATACTATCTTTTAAGTACTTTGGTTCTGAGAGTGTAAGTTTCATTTTGAATCGTTTTTTTCTTCCTCCTATTAATAGATTAATATGTAATCTTGAAAAATTTTCCACCCCTAATACTGTTTTTGGATAAAAACCTTATTTATAAAGATTATTATACTTAAAAATATTTAATTTATTCTTAAGAAATCTCCTTCTCTTAATACATGTATATTCTTACAACCCCATTTTTGGAGGTTTCGCATCATAATAAAGGTTTTTTCTTTGTCTGCGTGGCTTGGGATTACGTGCTTTGGCCTTACTAAACTTATCAGTTTTTTGTGGTCATCTTGGCTTGCGTGACCACTTGCGTGGATGTCTTTATAGATCCTGGCTCCTTTAACGCGTATCTGTTGTTCTAGTTCTTCTCTGTTGTTTTCGTTGTTTCCTGAGGGGATTATTGATGAAGAAAAGATTATTACGTCTTCTTTTCTTAAATTTATTAAGTCTTCGTGTATTATTCTTGTAAGAGTCGCTTTTGGCTCTGCTTGGTGTCCGGAACAAATAATAAAGTAGTCGTATAAGTCTTCTCGACTCATCTTTCTTAGTTTCTTTCTTATCTTTGATGAATACTTTATTATCTCGCATTCTTCTTCAAAGCGTGTTATCCCTGCGTCTTGAGCTGCGCTTGTGTACCTTGATAGGCTTCTTCCAAGAAGAAGTGGTTTCCTATTTGTTTTTTTTATATATTCTATTAGTGTTTTTAGCCTTGCTATATGACTAGAAAAAGTGGTTGCTATCATTACGTTATCATTTTTTGTTTCTTCTAATATTATTTTTCCAAGTTGTTTCTTTGCTACTAATTCGCTTTGTGTCTTGCCAGGCCTGTCTGCGTATAAAGAGTCCATTATTAAGAGTTTTACGTCTCTAAGCTCGCTAAGTCTTTTTGTGTTAGAGGGTTTCCCAATAGTTGGGTAGTCGTCGAATTTGAAGTCGTTTGCGTACACAACGCTTCCTTTTGGTGTGTGAAGCACTATTATGACCGTGTCGGGTATTGAGTGCGTTACGTTTATGAATTCTATTCTTAGATTCTTTGATAATTGGTAAGTTGAGTTATCACTTAATACTCTTATCTTATTGCTTATTTGTCTTTTATCATCTGTTGCTATTCTCTCAAGCACCGCTGCGCAGAAAGGGGTGCATAGTATTTGTGCGTTCTTGTATTTCTTTGCCATAAAGGGTATCGCTGCTAAGTGATCTAGGTGTGCGTGCGTGGGTATTATCGCTATTGCTTTATCTCTCCACTCACTTATTGGTTGGTCGTTTGGGATAGCTCCTGAGACCATTAAGTCTTTTCTTGAAAGCGTGAAGGGGTCTTCGTGTTCTGTCATCTCAATGTAGCTTTCCAAGTCTAGTCCCATATCTAGTATGACTACTTCGTCTTCGTATCTTATCGCTGTCATGTTACGCCCAACATGACTATATCCACCAACAGCGCATAATTCTATCATAAGAAACAATAAGCACTGCTGGTGTTTTTATATTTTGTCACTAATTGCTCCATTTACACATCTTCTTATTTCCACTGTGTAATATCCAAAATCGTTTCTTGTAGGAAAGTTCGCTTCTGGATTATAAAGAATTAATCTTTTTTCTAAAGGCACTTCTTCTGGTAATATTCTCATAGAAGAAATCGTGCGCTCTACATATTCTTTATGTTCTTGTTTCTCACTTTCTGAGAGGTTATATCTTTTTCCTGTTAATGTCAAGTATGAGTTTACTATTTCATCAATACTTATTTTCTCAACTGCGCCATAACCTTCTTTTGTCGCTATAAAACCAATTTTTATAGTGTCTTTAAAACTCATTATATCAATTGTGTCATCGCTTTTACCAAAACGAATAATATATGATTGTTTATGCCATAATGCTTGAGGAATAACAGTATGGAGTGTTAACCTAGCCAAATTTATTACTTTATCATAACGTACTTCTTCAGGTAAAACAAGATGATCTTTTTCTTGATAAGAAATAGTGTTTGTCGCTTTTAATGTTTCCATTAAAATTATTTGTATGCACGCCTTTATTTATAAGAATTATTGTTCTAGGGTGGTTTTGTCGTCGACAAAAAGAAATAGGATCCCCTAGCAACTTAGTTGCTAGAATAACTATTTATGCTTAGAAGTTTAAATAATTTACTATTAAAAATTAAAATTAAAATAAGAATTAAGAAAAGAAAAAAAAATAATTAATATGCTGTGTTATTATCCTCTAAAACAACAGCTCTGCGTGTCTGGATCAGGACATGAATATTCGCTTCTTACCCTATCATACGTGCCTGAGCAAAAATTACTATCTCCTGGCTCATTGATAAAATCTGTCTGAACGCAGTCTCCACCATTTGATACACAACTATCTATTTGGCCTCGTGTATCTCTCATCTTAGTGGTAAAGATAACAGCCAATATAACCATGACTAAAAGCGCTATGGCGGCGATTATGATTACATTCATTGAAAGTCCTTGTGCTTTTTTATCTCTTAGCATTAAATTTCACCTCAAACCTATAATTACTAACATGAATAAGTATTTTCTCGTGTTCCTAGTATTTAAATTTTGCTATAATTTAAGCATGATTTACGTGCAAATCCTAAGACTCATCTTGATAGGACCTATTTTTGTTGGGAGGAATTGTTTTCCTGGTTCTTCACTTGGACTTCTATCATTACATCCTTGTGTGTTGAAAGTTATGTTTGTTTCTTCAATGAAGAAATCATAACTTTCCTGCCAACTTATTAGGGTTGCGTTAAAAATATTGAATATTGTTTTGTTGACGTACTCGCAACTGTAAGCTCCGTTATCACATATGATTTGTGCGTCTGCTGGGTTCTCTGCGCAGTCTACTATTAACTCGCTTAGTTTTATCCCAGTAGGGATGCCTGCTCTGCATTCAGTTCTCATCTTAAGCATCGCGTTTATAGTGTTTTGGCCTAGTGCTTTGTCTGCGTAACTTTTTTGTATGCTTACGCTTCCTTGTTTTGATTTTAGAACAGTGAGAGTTATCAAGCCTAGTGAGAGAAGTAAGACTATTATTACTAGTCCTAAGAATTCCATCTGTGCTTTTCTTTTTTTAATCATCTTTTTTAGTCTGTAAATATTGCTAGGTTTAGTATCCCAAAATAAAACTCTCCGTTTCTCGAGTCTTTTATAGTGATGGGCAGTAAGTTGTTTCTCGTGCTGCTTTTATTATCATCATTGTTGTAATATACCGGGTAAGTTGTGAAATTATTGTTTTTTTCGTCGTAAACATTTATGGTTATGTTTGAGTTTTTGAATAGTTGCGTGTAGAAAACCCGGGTTCTTACATTGTTTGGTGATAAAAAACCGTCTGAGTCGTTCATGTAGTGTGAGAGTATTTGTATGTTTAGTAAATCGTAACAGTTCTCATCTATACTATTTTGTTCTGAGCATTTTAGTTCTGGAAGACTCGTTATAGTCTGGGATAAACTAACTATGTCTAAATCTGTTTTTTCTCCTCTTAACTCAGTTATTTTGTCTTTTTGAAAAGCTCCATAAAAAATTAGTGCTAAGCTTAAAAGCATGAAGAAGACAAAGACTACCCCTAAGGATTCCATCATCTGAATCTGAGCTTTTCTTGATTTTCTTTTTAGTATGGCACGGGGCAAGAAAGATCACCTAGTTCCAAATTATTATTTTTTATGTTTAAGATGGTAGATTTTAATTCTGTATCAAAAAAAGATAAGTCTGTATTACCATTTCTTATTTGTATTTGTAAAGAATTACCTATCTCTTCAAAGTAGTCTATTGAGTCATTTAAAAAATCAATGCATTCAGAGTGGTATATGGTAGGATTATTATCTACGTAGCTTGATAAACGCCTAGTTTTCTCTGTGTATATAGTGTTTATGTTCTGGTATCGTAGAAGAGCTTTTTTCATACCGCAAACATACTCTTCTATTGAATCACTAAAGATTACAGCCATAAAAGACGCTAAGTCAAGTGTGTGTGTCGTACCTGTTAATGTTACTGTGGTACCATCATAATCATATTTTTCTATAATGTTATAACCATCAAAGTCTATAATCCCATTACCATCATCTACTATGTTATAAATCACGAGTCTTGGTTCGTTTTGATAAATATTATAAAAATAAGAAGACTCGGGGACTTGGTTGAAAAAGATTATATGAATATTATAATAATTATTATTACTTGAACCAATAAGTTCAGCTGTTGTGACTATTGCTTTTATGTAGTCTTCTTCCTTAAAAGGAAGCTTCTCATACAAATAAATCAAGTCGCTAGCGAAACTTCCATCATCGTTTTCTACTAATAAGAATAACACGTTATCAGTAGTCATGTAAAGAAACTGACTAACGATGTATGGTGCTTTAAAATATAATGAGTAAGTGATAAGGTCGTTGCCTTCTAAGAGTTCTGGGCTAAAAAAACTGTTCTGACTCATATCTATTCCATCAAGTCGACTATCCTTAAATTTAACTTCGTCTTCTACCATGCAATCCTTAACTAATGCTTGCTTAGGCGGGAGGTTAATAGTGTAGAGTGTGCCAACACTAATAGCTGAGCCTTTAACAATGCTATCAAGGTGGTTTTTTAAATCATTAATTATTGATTGGTCACTGGTCTCTCTTTGTTTGTTAACAACGTTTATGAAAAACAAAAAGATTATTACTCCAACAATCACGATGAAAATCCAGTTGAACTGAGCTTCTAAGACTCCTTTTTTTTTATTAATCATCTTTTTATATTTCTTCAATCTCAGCAATGTTTCCTAAACCCTTAATCCGAAGGTTAAACCTTCCATTAAAAAGAGGGTAACAGATTATTTCAAGATTAGTGGGTGTGTCGTTTATGATATTTATGTTTCCGGCAAAAAAACTTTTTTCTAAGAGTTTATCATAAACAAAAACATTATCCTCGGCGCCTGAAGTTATTGAGTGACTAATTAAAGGGTGTTTTTCTAATAAAGGAGGTATCGTGCCAGGATTTAGAGTATAAGGAATGCTGGTTCTATCCCAAAAATCCAACTCTTCAATGTCGACAAAACAAACCTCAGAAAATTTTTGTGGAAGAACAAATTCGTGTTCCACAATAGAATCGTACTCGCTACTAATCTTAGAAAACGTGTTTTTCATATCGATCTCAAAACTGGTGAGTTGACTTTGGTGAAGCTTGAACAAAAAACCTTGTATCGCATTGAATCCGAACATGAAAATTATTCCTGCAACTATAACTGTTAAGACATAAACAAATATTTGTGCTTGCATCTGAGCTTTTTTAGATTTTTTACCAAAAGAGTTATTGCTTTTTCTCGTCCTTTTTTTCTTCATCATCTTTATCATCAGTTACTTTTTCTTTTTTTGATTCTTGCTCTGCCTCTTTTTGTTCGTCTTCATCTATTAATTTATCAAGCTCGTCTTTTTCGTCTTCTTCTATTTTTTCTAATTCGCTAAGGCCTTCTTTTTTATCTTTGAGAAGCTCGTCTTCTTTTAATGTTTTTTGTTCTTTTGGCTTATTTTTTGTAATCTCACCTATAGTACTTTCGAGTTCATCAAAGATGTCTTTTTCTTTTTTCGCTTCTGTTATCTCGCTTAGCTTATCAAAGCCGCTCCTTCCAGGTTTTTGCTGAGTTATCCCTGGCTTTTTTATTTCTCTTTTCTCTAACGGCTTCAAATCAAACTCATCAGTCTTAACGGGTGCTTCTGCTTCTTTTTCGAATCTATCAAGAACGTTAAGACGTTCCTTTTGCTTTTTCTCTGAGGCTTTTTTCCTAAGCTCAACATCTTCTTTTCTGATAGGTCTTGGTCTTTGAGCTTGGCTAAGAGGCCTTCTTTGTATTGGGGCCTGCGGCCCCATAGGTGGAGTTCTTGATGGAATCCTTGTTGAAATTGGTTTTTTAAGTTTCATTAATGCTTGGATTGCTTCTAAGTTAAGATACGCTGCTCCTCCAGCGACAAATAATAAGCCTGTTAGTAAGAACCCTGTAGCTACTTTTGTTTTCGTGCTGGTTTTCTCATCATCATCAGTTGGTGGCTCATCCTTTGGTGGCTTTGGAGTGGTTGGTTCCCCTTTTGGTTCTTCTCCTTTGCCAGGGGTTTCTTCTTCTGGAGGCTTAACAAAAACATCACAGCCATTATCTACTTCTCCATCGCAATCATCATCTAAACCATTATCGCATTCATCTCGCTCAAATGGCATGGTTGCGTTTCTGCACTCGCTAAGAACGCCTTCTTCACAAATCCTTACTCCTTGCTCGCAAACACCAACACTAATACCGCAAAGAATTGTTTCTCCCGCGTCGCATTCAGTTTCAGTGCAAACCAAACTTGTCAAATAACAATCTTCGTCTTCGCAATCAACGAATCCATCACAATCATCATCGAGTGTGTTTGAGCAATCCTCAACTAAAGGTTTTGTTTCTCCTTGGCAATCATCCCAGATATTGGTTGCTTGGCAGTATTGTACTCCTTGCTCGCAAACCCCAACGTTGCTTCCGCAAAATCTGTAAGTGTTATCATCGCAGTAACAAGTTTTTCTGTTTCTTGAGCAGTCAAAGTCTTCGCAATCAAGTTCTCCATCGCAATCATCATCGACATCGTTATCACATATTTCTTTTGATGGCTCTGTGCTCCCATCACATTCTATGAAGTCCCAAAGATTAGTTTTGTCATCACACTTTTGTTCTCCAGCTTCGCATACGCCTGTGTTGGTTCCACAAGGCCTAAAAGTTCCTTCTAAACAATAACAATCTGTGTCTAACACGCAAGCTTTATCGTAGCAGTCAACTTCTCCGTTACAATTATTATCTACTCCATCAGTGCATATTTCGTGTGCTGCGAAGTTAATGCTTGCGTCGTTATCGTTGCAATCTGAGTACACTGGTATCGCGTCTCTGTCTTTGTCTATGAATCTGTCTGGGAAGCTCTTTGGGTTAAGAGGGTCGGTTCCTGCGTCTACTTCGAAGCGGTCCTGCCATTCATCGTTATCGGTGTCTGCGAGTATTGGTATTGTGTGGTGAGTGTATATTTCTTCGTAATCACTCAAGCCGTCGTTATCGCTGTCTTCGCGGTCTAGTTGGGTGTTGTATAAGTACTCTTTGAAAGCTATTAATCCTTCATTATCATTGTCTATTTCTCTGTCTGAGTCATCGTAAGGATTAAGCCTTTCTTTTTCTTCCCATGAATTGCCCATGCCATCTCCATCACTATCAAGAGGTGTGCTTTGAGGATTAGTTGGGTCGGTTCCTGAAGTTCTTTCTCCGCCATCAAGTATTTTGTCTGTGTCTGTGTCTTTTCTTTGAGGATTTGTAATTAGTTCGAATTCTTCAAAATTGTATAATCCATCATTATCGTAATCGTAATAAGCATCGTGCAAGTCTAATGGGTCAAATCCGTATAGTACTTCCCAACCATCAAGCATTCTATCCTCATCTGTATCGGGGTTTGTAGGGATTGTCTGAGTATCAGTTACTTCTTCGTAATCTGTTAAGTCATCAGAGTCGGTGTCGTTCATGAAAGGATTGGTGTCGTAGTTGTATTCATCAATGTTTATTAGTCCATCACCGTCAGGGTCTTCGTACGCGTCTGTTGGGTCTGTTATGTTAAGGTCGTAGATTACTTCCCAAGTATCACACATACCATCACCGTCTTGGTCTTGTCCTTCAAGACATGGATCACAATCTTTTACTCCGTCGCCGTTCGTGTCGTATTTGTAGGGGTCTGTTCCGTGGTAGTATTCTTGTAAGTTATTGCAGTAATCGCCGTCGTAATCAGCGAATTCGTCGCAGTCTCCTAAGCAGTATATGTTCTCCCATGAGTCTTTTATTCCGTCTCCATCGCAGTCCTCGCATGTTATGTCATCTGAGTCTGGGTCGGTGTTTATCACGCATTCAATATTTGTTTCTCCTGCGCATACCCCTTCGTAGCAAGCATCGCTTTCTGTGCAGTCATCGTTATCATCACAACTAGCTGTGTTGTAAGTATTCAGACAAATACCTTCAATTCCGCAGACATCATCGGTGCATATGTCTCCGTCGTCGCAGTCAGAGTCAACGCTACATTGGCAGTTGTTTAGGTCAGCTACGCAGCTATCTGTGTCCTCAGCGCATATCACGTCTGTCGCGCATGATGAGAACTCAGTATCACAACTTATTTGTGTTCCTCTGCATTCTCCTGAGACTGTGCATGTGTCTGTTGCGTCGCAGTACTCCCAGTTATTGCATGGCGTCCCACTTTGCGCTATTCTTGGTGGTGTACATGTTCCTGGGCCGCATTCATCTATTGTGCAGGGGTCGTTGTCGTTGCAGTCTAAGTCGTTGTTACACACACATTCTTCCATGTCGTAGACACAACCTAAGTTTGTTATGCATACTTCTTGGCTGCAACTCCTACTATCATCACATATTAGTGATGAGCCACTAAGACATGCGCCGTCTCTACAGAAATCTGAGACTGTGCATAAGTCGTTGTCGTTGCACGTTGCTCCGTCATTATTGCTTGATGTGCATATTCCTCTGTTGCACACGTTTTGTGTGCATGGGTTTCCATCGAAGCATTCCCAATCAAAGCTGCATCCTTGACATCCGTTTGTGTCGTGGATGAATAAGTCCATTGTCTCATCACAGTAATCAGTTGTGCAGTCCCTGCTATCTCTTGGGTTTGTTTGTGGGAAAGCGCATGTTCCTTGGTCGCAGATGTTGTCTGTGCAGAATAATCCGTCATCGCAGTCGTTGTTTGAGGCGCAGTTGCAACCTTCATCTATGTTTCCATTGCAGTTGTCATCTACTGCGTTGTTGCATACTTCGTTTACGTATGAGTTGATGTATCTGCCGCTGACTGGTAAACTGTTGGGGTCGTCGTCGCAGTCTCCTTGGCTTATTGTGTAGCCGTCTCCGTCGTTATCTATTAGTATGCAGAACGCGTCTAGGATTCCTAAGCATTCTCCTTCGCTGCATTGGTCTGCGTAAGTGCAAGGATTACTATCATCGCAACTATCGTAGTTAAAGACGTTACCGCATC
>JAAOYB010000035.1 GCA_018221135.1 Candidatus Woesearchaeota archaeon | reverse complement strand
GATGGTCGTAGTGGCAAGGTAGCAAGTATAATCATAGGGGATGAGACCGGGACTACTCGAGTGACTCTTTGGGGTTCTAAAACTGATGATATCAAAGACTTAAAAGAAGATGATATCGTTAAGATTAAGAGTGGGTATTCTAGAGAAGACAGAAATAAGAGAAGCGAAATTCACTTAAATGATAACAGTCAATTAGTAATTAATCCTAAAGGAGAAAAAATTGATGAAGTAAAAAGGGCGAGTCCGATTGTTAGTGTGCGCAAAAAGATTGTTGACGTCGTAGCAGGCGATGAGAACATAGAAGTATTAGGTACTGTTGTTCAGGCTTACGACCCAGTGTTTTGGGAGGCGTGCCCTACTTGTAATAAGAGGATTAAAGAAACCGGGGACGGGTTTGAATGCGCTGATCACGGAGTTATT
Source organism: Candidatus Woesearchaeota archaeon (assembly GCA_018221135.1). Lineage (GTDB taxonomy): Archaea > Nanobdellota > Nanobdellia > Woesearchaeales > BM511 > JAAOYB01. The sequence continues at coordinate 5,171 of JAAOYB010000035.1, read as the reverse complement.
CCAACACCTGATTATGGTTATGTCATGAACGCGTTTATAGATGATGGAAGCGAGAGTATCAGAACAGTTTTTTTTAGAAACCAACTACAACACTTAATCGGTAAGAACCATGACGAAGTAGTTCAGATGAGAAACGCTAACTTCGAAGAAGTAAAAGATGACATCTTAGGAAAAATCGTCTCTGTTGTTGGCAGAGTCACTGAGAACGAGATGTTTGCTAGAAAAGAGTTAGTAGCGCAACTCGTAAACACAAACCCGGATCCTAAAGACGAGTTAGAAAGACTAAGCGCTGAGACTCCAGAAACACCAAAAACTACTATTATAGAAGACGACGAAAAAGTAGAAGAAGTCGCCAAAGATGAAGTCGTTGAAGAAGAGACTACTTCTGTAGAAGAAGAAGCGCCCAAAGAAGTAGTCGAAGAAGTCTTAGTAAGCGAGGAAGACGAAAAAGTTGAAGAAGAAGTCGTTGAAGACTTAGAAGAATCTGATGAAAATTTTGACGAAGAAACACCTCTCGTAGAAGATGACGAGATTAAGCAAGGCGTCGAAGATGAAGTCATCGAAGACGACGAAGAGCCTTTATCACTTAATGACTTAGAAGAAGTAGATGACGATGACGACATCTATTCCTAAAGTTTTTGTTTTCTCAACACTTTTTTTCTTGATAAGTTTTAGTGTTGTTACTCCCAAAACCGTTCTTTTAAGTTTTGATGTTGAGACAGGTGTTGGAGACGAAGAAGCAACCAAAAAAATTTTGGAAGTCTTAGATGAAGAAGGAGTAAAAGCGACTTTTTTTGTGATGGGTAGCTTCGCAGAAAAAAACCCTGAAACATTATTAAGTATGCTTAGAGGTGGTCATGAAATTGCGTGTCACACGCAAAACCACGCCTTATTATTATTTTTGAAAAAAGAAGAGGTAAGAGAAGAAATAGTTAATTGCAAAGTCATCGTTGAAGAAATCATTGGGGAAGAAATCATTGGGTTTAGGGCTCCTTGGAGGCTCACAAACAAAGAAGTTTTTGAAGTCTTAGATGAAGAAAACTTTTATTATGACGCGTCTTTTTATGAGAACATACCACGTCTTTTTTTGAGTGTGGGCGAGGTTAGGACTAGTATGATAATTGGTTTTATTTTTAGTGATGACCATTTCTTTTTGAATGTTTTAAACTTTCCTTCCCCGTTTTATTTTGGTTTGTTAAGTAACATTTACGATGAGAGAGTTAGTTTGGCTTTTCATCCGCACAACATAGAAGACGACTTAACTCTTTTAGAAGAATTAATTAATACTTATAAGCAAAGAAACGTAGAGTTTAAAACCCACAAAGAAATAATTTAGTTTTATGCTTTCAAGAACTCATCTCGTCTTTGGTTACTTAATACTGTTTTCTTATCTCTTAATTTTTAATCAAAAAATAACGTTAGCTTTGTTCTTGATTGTCTTCTTCGCTAGTCTCTTAGCAGATGTTGATATCAAAAGCAGTTTTATTGGCAGGAGAACAAAAGTAGTAGCTTACGTCTTTGGTCACAGAGGATTCTTTCACACAATCTGGGCTGCCTTGCTATTAAGCGTGATAATCTACGAGTTACTGGGAAGAGGAGAAAGCGTTGTTTTCTTCTTAGCGTACACTTCCCACTTAGTTCTTGATGGGTTTAGTAAGAAAGGAGTAAAGCCGTTTTATCCGTTGAAGTTTAGTATGAAAGGCGGAATAAAAGTAGGAAAAGGAAAAGAAAAAATGTTGTTTTTCGCATCACTGATTTTCTTGCTTGTATTAATCTTTTTTTATTATAATTAAAAAAAGCCCGTCTCACTGGACACTGGACACTTTCGTGTGAGGCTTATAAAGCTGTTTCTTATTATTATATAGTATGCCACGGCCAAGAAATTGGTTGAAGGCAGATTTTGTGTCGCACCTCCCTTACTACACAAAAAAACAATCAACGACCCCAAAAAAACTTTTGGGGTCGACCCCCACATTGAGATGTTTTTTTAGTAAGGGGTTGAAATAAGAAGCGAAAAGCAAAAGGTGAAAAAAATAAAATGCAAGAAAAAATAAGTGAAAAAACAAACCAGCCACAAATGAAGTTCAGCGCTGGAAACATAAAAGCAACAGTGTGGACAAACCACGCAAAGAACAAAAGCGGAGAAGAAACCGAGTTCTCAACAATAACCCTTGAGAGGGTGTACAAAGATAAAGAAGACCAATGGCAATCAACTAATGTTTTTCGAATAGGAGACTTGCCAAAAGCAGCGGCTCTGATTAACAAAGCTTACGAAAACATAGTAGTAAGAGAAGCTTAGAAACATTTATTACAAAGGTGATAATTATGACTAAACAAGAATTAATGATGAAACAAAAAAAGTCTGAGATAAGCATAACAGACCTCCCCGGAGTAGGAGCAGCTACTGCGGAGAAACTAGAAAGTAGTGGTTTTGATAACTTGATGAGCATAGCTGTTGCTTCAATAGGCAGCCTAGTTGATGCTTCTGGCGTAACCGAAAGCGCCGCTAGAAAAATCATACAATACGCAAGAGACAACCTTAACATGGGCTTTGAAACAGGTGAAGAAGTATTAGAGAGACGAAAACAAGTAGAGAGGATACAAACTGGGAGCGTGATGCTAAACCAACTCGTAGGAGGCGGCTTTGAAACCTCTGCTATCACGGAGTGCTTCGGGGAGTTTGGAAGTGGAAAGACCCAGATCGGGCACGTATTAGCTGTTAGGTGCCAAGTAGAAAACCCAGACGCCATCGCAATATACATAGATACCGAGAACACGTTTAGACCTGAGCGTATTCGCCAATTAGCGGAAGGCGCCGGCTTGGACGTTGAGAAAACCCTAAAAAATATTCGTGTTGCAAAAGCGTATAATAGCGATCACCAAATGCTCTTAACAGAGAAAGTAGAGGACTTAATCAAGAAAGAAGGCTTAAATGTCAGAGTCTTAATAGTTGATAGCTTAACCGCTCATTTCAGGGCGGAGTTCATCGGACGCGGAACCCTCGCTGAGCGTCAACAAAAACTTAACAAGCACATGCATGCTCTAAGCAGATTAGCAGACATTCATAACTTGTGCGTTTACTTAACTAATCAGGTCCAATCTGACCCTGCGCAGTTCTTTGGCGACCCCACAAAAGCGGTTGGGGGGCACATAGTCGCTCACGCAAGCACTTTTAGGATTTATTTGCGTAAAGGAAAAAAGAACTCGAGAGTTGCTAAGCTTATTGATAGCCCGAACCTCCCGGATGGAGAAGCGGCTTTTGTTGTTGAGACCGAAGGACTAAAAGACCTATAAAACCTTTTTATTTTTTTTCTTATTTTTTTTTAGATAGTTTTAAAATTAATTTCTTCTTCCTCTTTTCCCCTAACATGGTTGTTTTAGAAAAAAAAGAATTGCTTATGTGCGAGGAGGACGGCTTAATAAGTATAGCGGGCCGCGCGGGTTTCGGAGCGGTTAGCTTAGATGTTCATCTTGATAAGTTGTATAAGCAACGCCGTATAGAAACCCAAAATAAAAAGTTGGATGAGCTTAGCGATGAGGAGTACTTAGAAGAAGCTTTTGAAGAAGTAAGCTTAGCTTCCGATGAAGGAGTCGTGGTTACTCCTAACGATTTTTATTTGTTTCGACCAAGAGAAGAAGTAAGCTTAGCCAAGAATTTCATAGGTGAGATCACTAGTCGTAGTAGCTGGGCTCGTCTTGGAGTAAGAGTTGCTAGTGTTTCTGAATCCTTAGAGGATTATAGTAAGGTCACAACGGATAATCCTCTTTGTAGTTTGATAACGCAAGGCACAAGTGTTAGGATAAGAAAAGGTGATGGGGTCGGTCAATTATTTATTAAGTATTCTAGGATGCCTGGTTTTATCTTAAGAGAAGACACTAATAGATTAATAGATTCGCAAGAATTACTTATAGAAAGAGATGGAAGGGTTTTGAGGAGTTCTGACTTGGAATATGAAGGCGGTTTGGTCTTAACTATGGATAGCGAGATTTGGCTTTACACAGGAGGAGTCATTAATCCCGGCGAGGAATTAGACGAGCATTTTGTGAAGATAGATCTTAACAGCTTTGAAGATGTTTATCTTAGAAGAAAAGCTTTTTTTATTAGTTCAAGCCAAGAAAAAGTCTCGATTCCAGAGGACTTCGTAGGATACGTAACTGAGTCAGATAGTATTATGAGTCTCTCAAAAAAAGAGTTGCCTATTAGTTTCTTAACTCATGCCAACGCGCCATACATCTCTCCGAAAAACATTTTTAACGGCCACATCACTTTTGAGAACACCATGAAATGGGGTAGCGTGATTAGAAAAGGAATCAAGCAATCAGAGTTTTACTTAATAGGGCTTAGCAGCCCAAGCACCAGCCTTGAGGCTTCTAGGTATAATAATCAATTTAAAGCCACTAAAAGCCGATTATAAGGAAGAATAAAGCTTTGTTTTTTGTTACTGCTTCGGTAAAAAAACAGCTTTAACTTATAAACAATTTCTATAATAAAAAACATACTTTTCGGTTTATATTTTTGATTTACTATAATCAAAACTAACAATATATATAAAGGAAATCAAAACTATAGTAATACTAGATGTTGTGGTTCGTTCTAGCATCAGACCACAACCAATTGTGTTTTTCGTGTTTTTTTAGGTGAACCCATAATGAAATGTCCATATTGCTCCTCGACAGAGTCAAAAGTAACAGATAAACGTGAATCAGAAAACGAAGAACACACGCGTCGAAGGCGTGAATGCTTAAAGTGCCAGAAACGATTCACAACTTATGAAAGAGTCGAGTTATCAAACTTGATTGTAGTAAAAAAAGACGGGAACCGACAGCAATGGAGTAGGGACAAAGTCCTTAACGGAATCATCAAGGCGTGCGAGAAGAGGCCGATCCCGTTAGAGGATGTTGAGAAACTCGTTGACGAAATCGAAGCAGATTTTAGAAATGAGGGCTTAACTGAGATTACCACAGCTCAAATAGGGGAGAAGATCATGAATAAACTAAAAGAAATAGATGAAATCGCATATATTCGGTTCGCTAGTGTTTATCGTGAATTCGCTGATATTACTAGTTTTGAAAAAGAACTAAAACAATTACTTAATAATAAAAGAGTTAAGAAACGGGGAAGTAAAAGTGTATAGTAGAGATAAATTAATGGAGTTCTTAATCCGAGAAGT
>JAAOYB010000034.1 GCA_018221135.1 Candidatus Woesearchaeota archaeon | reverse complement strand
GTTTCTTCTTTAACAACTTCTGATTTTCCGAACAAAACTTCTAAAGCAGTAGCTAAATCTTCTTCCATCACGACGCGTTCGCCATCAGAGACCAAGACTCTTTTTAGTTCAGGTAGTTGCCCTGTTTCTGCTTGTATGTATAATGGCTCAATATAAAGAATGCTATTCTTTATAGGTATAACAAGCAAGTTCCCCCTGGTCACGCTAGAGCCTTGCTGACTCCAAAGAGTGAGTTGTTGTGAGATTTCAGAATCCTGATCGATTTTTGCTTCGATTTGTAAAGGTCCATAGATTAGTTTATCTTTTTGGAATTTGTATAGTATTAACTTCCCGTAATTATCTCCGTCTGACCTCGCCGCCATCCATGCCACCATATTATCTTTTTTTATTGGGGTAAAAGATGTCATTAAAACAAATTCTTCTTTATCTTCGTTTGGGAGTTTTATTATTATGTAATAAGGCTCTACTCTTACTTGTTGACCCACGCCGTAAACTTCGTTTGGGATCTGCCACGCGTCTTCTTTATTGTAAAAGACTTTAACGTCATCCATGTGATAAACGCTATAAATCTGGGATTGTATCTTAAAGAGGTCAACTGGGTACCTAATGTGTTCTTTTACGCTTTCAGGCATGTCTTCGAAACGTTTGAACTCTTCAGAAAATATTTTGGAATAAGTCTCTATTATCGGGTCGTTTACGTCCATGACATAATACGTTACGCTTCCGTCGTAGGCGTCAACAACGATTTTCACTGAGTTTCTTATATAATTTATTCGTCCATACTTCTCAGAGTAAGGATAATTCCCTGAGAACGTATACGCGTCGACTATCCATAATAAGCGGCCATTATCAATGACTAAGTAAGGATCATTATCTAATCCTATAAATGGTGTAATCGTTGATATCCTCTTAGCAATGTCTCGCGTGAACATTATCTTGCTACTCTTTGTTATATCTGATGATAACAAGATTTTGATATCTCCAAATCTTATAGCAAACAACAATTTTTTTAGAAAAGAGTCTAGTACTACTCCTCCCTCACCATCATAACTTATGTACTCATTAGTGTCTCCTTTAGGAAAATCGAACTCTTTTGTTTCTGTGTTAACTAATACGTAATCATTATCTCTCTCCCCATAATATATTTGTGGTTTCGAAATCTTTAAGTTTTCTTCATCAACTGTGTAGATTGGGGGGATGTCTTTAATAAAATAATTAGGCAACCCTTGTTTTGTGACTTGGTTCACCGGGCTCATCACAACCCCGAAGCCGTGCGTGTAAACCATGTGGAGGTTCACCCAGGTCTTCGCGTTCTCAGTGATCTGGGTTTGGTCTAGTTCTCTAGGGGCCAACATGACTTGAGTATATTTTTCATTAATAAAGTATCTGTCAATGTCTATGCCCGCAAGGTCATAATACAACCTTATCTCTTGGGTTTGCTTGTACGTTTTTGTTAATGGCCTCCAATCCAGTATCCTGACGTTATCAATGGTTTCTTTTGCTTGACCTAAAATCTCAGATGTTAATCCTATCTCGACATCAAAAACTTTTTCTTCGACGTCTGCTAAGCCGTAAGCTAACCTCGTGAATTTGATGTTGTTCTCAATGTAAGGTTTTTCAAGATTAATCTCGTTTGGCGAAACTTTTAGGCTTTGCACAATCCCCGGAATCAAAGTGGGCCCTAATAATCCGAACAAGAAATAAATGATTAATACGTAGCCAAAAACGTGTCTTTTTCTTAACTTAGACTGTTTTGAGATATAAAACACCCAAACTAAGAGTGCTACTGCCATGATAACCGCTAAGAACATCAACGTCTTTATTATTGGCAGGTACGCGATGACATCTGAGTAACCAGCGCCTACAACGATGCCTTGCTCCGAGTACATTATCGAAAATCTTGAGAAGTAATGTTTTACAGCTAATAATAAAAAGAATACTGAGATTAAGATTCCTACATGGGTTGTTGCTTTTCTTTTAGTAAATAATATCTTAAAATTAAATGATTTACGTGATGATGGAATCACGTTCTCAGGAATTCTTGGATTGCTTAATAAGATCTGCTTAATATCTATAAATGATGTTAAGTAATCTAAGAAGACTAAGACTGCGCTTAGAATTATTGTGCTCATTAAGAATCCTAAAACGAATTGGTATATAGGCAATGAAAAAATATAGAACGAAACATCTTTTGCAAAGATAGGATCAACAATATTGAATGGTGTTTGATTAATAAATTGCAAAAACTCAAACCACATTGAAGAAACACCCAACCCGATCACGACAGATAAGATTGTTATAATTAATAATTTTAGTTTGAAAGAAAACTTGTTTTTCTTAATTATCTTTGATGATATCCACACATTGATAGTTGCAAAAACAAAAAAAGTCGCTGTTGCTATCACAAACAACTTAATCTTAGAAAAAAAAGTTATTAGAAAGATTTGTTCAAATCCTAATGCGTCAAACCACAAATAATCAGTGATTAACTCCGCCAAACTTGTGAGGAATACAAATAAAAGAACCACAACAAGAATAGTTATCCTAATTACCCTATCTTTCTTCATTAAAAAAGTGATATTATAGTATTGTTTTTAAAAGTTGTTATAACATCATTTCTTCTTCGTTAGTTTTTAATAAGAGACAAAACATTATAGTAAACTATTTAAAAGCAAAGAATTCAAATCTAGTTTGTGTATTTATTATGATTGAGGTGACATATTACGACGGGCACACAATGGCTTCAAAGCACTTTGAAGACGTTACGATGCACGAAAAAAACCTTGTTTTCAACGTCACCGCCCCGACACGAGAAGAACTCTTAAACATTTCTAAAACACTTGATATCAGCATATTAGAACTCGACAGAGCAATCGATCCCAACGAGCGACCAACAATTGAGCAAAACGACCATTATTACCGAATAACTCTTAGCACCCCAAAAGTTCGCGATTCAAAAACTAGCACTATGAGTATCAGTTTTTTCATCAAAGAAAAATTCTTATTGATACTCAACAAAACACAACCCGCTTTTTTTAAGGATTTTAAAAACCATCCAAAAACAGGTTTTGACGAAGCGTACTCAAAAGATATCTCAAACATTTTGTACTACTACTTAAGCCACTCAGTAGGAGAGTTCTTCTACGTCCTAGACGAAGTAGAAGAAGGAATAAACCACGTAGAAGAAAGACTATTTAAGCACTTTGACGACAAACACGTCTTAAAATTAATTTTTGGGTATAGAAGAACGATGATCTACTTTCATAAAAGCTTAGCGGCGAATCGGGAGGTGTTTCAGATAATTGACAAGGAATTCGTTGAGTACATAAAAAAAAGTGATATCAAAAAGTACAAGAACACCTACTTTGACATCTTGCAGTTAATCGACATGGTAGGAACATACAGAGAGATCCTCACAGGCACAATCGACATTTATATGACGAGTATCTCAAACAACCTAAACGAAGTGATAAAAAGACTTACTGTGTACGCCTCGTACGTATTAGTGCCCACATTAATCTCAGGTATTTACGGTATGAATTTTATGTGGATGCCAGAAATCGCTTGGCAATACGGTTACTTCTTCGCATTAGGCTTAATGGTCTTCTCAGTTATGAGTATAAGATTGTTTTTTAAGCGTAAAGGCTGGATATAAACGTTTTTAAAGCATTAACGTTTTCTAAGTACATAAAAACATGGCTTTTGAAAAAGATCACTCTAAGATTAAGGAATTAGAAGAACGCATAGCTAAGACTAAGTATAATAAGTCTACTCAGCACGCCATAGGCCAATACAAGGCTCAAATCGCGGCTTTAAAGGATAAGCTTGAGAAAAGAAAGGCTAGTAGCGGAGGCCAAAAAAGTGGTTATAGCGTTAAGAGAAGCGGAGACGGAACAGTTATAATGGTCGGCTACCCTAGCACAGGAAAAAGCACATTGCTTAACGCGTTAACCGATGCGAAAAGCGAAGTCGCCGCGTACGCGTTCACAACACTAACAGTTATTCCTGGCATGTTAGCCTATAAACACGCCAAGATTCAGATCTTAGACGTCCCAGGTATTGTTCACGGCGCAGCGAGTGGGAGAGGCCGAGGAAAAGAAGTGTTATCAACTATGCGAAACGCGGATATGTGCATGATAATCCTTGAGTCAATGCACCCCAACCACTTAAAGAGCATCCTTAAAGAAATTAATGAGACAGGGATTCGCCTCAACAAGAAAAAGCCTGATGTAAAGATACGAAAAACCGCAAAGGATGGCATTCGGATTGGCAGGACAGTTAAGACACCTGACTTAAACGACGCAACGGTTAAGAGCATACTTCAAACTTTTAGGATTAACAACGCCGACGTCCTGATTCGAAGCGTGATAAACGCTGATGAATTCATTGATTGCATCCAAGAAAACAAGAAGTACATGAACGCGATAATAGTGTTAAACAAAGAAGACGTAGTCACAAAAGAAAGATTGGTAGGCCTCAAAAAACGTTTAGGTTTTGATATCAGTGTTAGCGGAGAAGAAGAAACGCATCTCGATGAACTAAAAGACTTAATCTATGACAAGTTAGAGCTTATCAGCGTTTTCTTAAAAGAACCCGCCAAACCAGCAGACTTAGAAGAACCCCTCGTCATGTTTAGGGATTGCACCATAAAAGACGTCTGCGAAAAACTTCATAGAGACTTCGTTGACAAATTCAAGTTCTCAAGAGTCTGGGGGAAAAGCGCGAAGTTCGGCGGACAAAAACTCGCATTAACCCACACATTAAAAGACGATGACGTATTAGAACTTCACATAAGATAAACAAGAACCTAGTATTCCCACAACTTTTTTTGCTCTTTTTTTTCTTTTAACAACTTGCTGCTACTAAGAACGCTGTTTAAGTTGTAATTATATTTCTTACTAGCAAGCTTCTTTGCGTACGCAAGCATTAATTCCTTGCTATCAAAAATGAGTGGCTTAGTACTAAGCGCTTTTCTTACTGCTTCGCGTACCACCCAGACGCCGAGAGGAGCCCAGTAATCATCGGTTATGAAACGAATCACGACGACAGTCGCTTGTCTTTTCAGGTTGTCTAAGCGCTGCATTATTGGAAGACGACTAGCGTAGTAACCACCCGCGGTGCTGTGCGCGTAACTCTTTCTTCCGTCGTATCCTTCGACGTCAGTTACGAAGCCTTGGCTTCTTGTGTGCGTCTCGAATAATTCGTAACCCCACACATCAGGGAATAATAAGATAAGAAAGTGGTTTCCTAAGTGCCCCCCAAAATACGCTTGGTAATCATTAATTACTGGGTGATCAACGATTTTTTTGTATAGGTTCTTGCCGATTGTGTCATCAACCGCGGTTATCGCCCACCTAGTCGGGACGAGTTTACGGTCCTTTCTTAATCCTAAATTCCCCACGCTCAGCAACTTTGTTAATGAGTACTCATCGTAATCGTGTCCTTGCAAGTAAGATATGGCGTCAGTGCTTTTGAGCTCGTCATCTGAGACTACTTTATCTATTTTTTTTGGGATGTAAGGATTACTTGTTAAACTGATGTTTTCTAGTTTCACATTTGGTCCGTGGGGCGTGATGTCTTGGTTGAAAGTCATGTCGAAACTTGGTTTCTTAGACAAATTTATTTCTACGTCCACTGGTTTCGTTGCTTGGCTCACCTCCCGACTCAAATTCAGTAGTTTATCGTTAAAAGTCTTGATATTAGTTTTGAAAGTTGAGTTTACTAACTCGCTTCGCAGGCCTATAACTTTTTGTATCTCGTATTCTTTTTTGCTCCAAGTCTTTGGCTCGTCGTGTTCGTCGTAGTTAGGTGTGCTTAGGAATCCTACGTTGACTTCGGGGTAGCCGCGCCTACCGACGAATACGTTGGGTGCTTCGCCTGAGAAATCTTTTTTGAAGTCTTTAATAACTTTTTTTTGTGCGCTTATCTTCTCGGTCAATGGACAAAATGTTCTGCCACAAAAATTTCTTCCTTTGCACCGCACGCACTCCAAATCCATGATACTATTAAGAGGAGAGAAGGATTATTAAAACTTTGTGCTTAGAGCCTACCTTTTTTTAGTGGTAGGTTTTATATATTTATTGTGACATACTACTTGGTATTATGTCGGGTATTGAATCAAAGTTAGAGGCGTTAAAAGGATTAGGTTCTAAAGTTTTGGAGTTAGGAAAGAAATATGTTCCTCTTCGCAGAGAAGCACCAATTGAAGATAATCCTATTAGTGCCTATCAAATTGGAGAAAGCGAAGGACAAATCGGAGACGCTGGTTATTTAAGTAGTGGCGGCGGCTACAAATAAAATAAGAAAAATTATTTTTTTTTGCCCCATTTCTCGATTGCCTTAGATAGTTCTGGGTTCGCCAAACAAAAAATTTCTAAGTCTTTTTCTTGCATAGTCGCAGCGAGTGCTTGGCGTACAGCCACGGCTCCTTTGCGAGTTCCTTCTGGGTGTCCGTGAACGCCTCCGCCGAACTGCATGATTATCTCACTTCCCATCCTGTCCATGACATCAGGAATACTAAGAGGACTTAGTCCTCCGCTGGCAACTGCGAAGACTGGTTTGATATCAAACCAATCCTGCTCAAGTATTAGTTCTTTCTCGTTAGCAGTGATATAAGATTTTTCGATTTCTTCCTCGATTAATTGAATCTCGCGACTGCTTCCTTCCATTTTGCCAACGTGCGCGGTTCCGATGTGGAGTTGATCAACGCCTATGAGGCGAGAGATCTTTGCGATTACTAACATGCTTATTCCATGCTTTGCGTTTCGCGTAATGGCTGCGTGCATCGCCCTATGAGCATGAATCACTAAGCGAGTCCTCTTCCTCAAGGTTTGCAAAGCGGCCCACCCCGCTGTTAAGATATCTATCATGACGTAGCGACCTCCTAAGTCATCGACGAGTTTTGCTCGTCTTAGCATCTCCTCTGTTTCTGCGGTTACGTTTGGCATGTAAACCTTGACTTCCCCTGTTATTTTCTCTGCTTTTTTGCGTGCTTTGTAGGTTTCAATCATTCTTTTTTTGAAATTGTTAAAACTCATGCTTGAGAGGTTCTCGTCATCTTTTACGATGTCGAGGCCACCGACCCACGCCTCGTAAGCGACGTGGGCGTGTTGTTTTTCATCCAAGCCAACTTTGGGTTTTACAATGGTTCCTACTAAAGGCCTCTTTTTTACCCTCAACAACTTCCTAATACCTGCTATCCCATATCTGGGTCCTGGAAAGCTATCAACTAATTTTTTTGGAAACGTGACGTCAAGCAACCTAAGATTCTTCAAGATCCCCATCCCAAAGATGTTACCAGCGATGCTTGAGAGGATTTGTGGCATGTTACCCTCCTCAAATAATTCTTGAGGATAAGCTATCTTGATTGCCTTCTTTTTTTTGTCGATAAAGAAAACTTTAGGTTTAAGCTTATTAGCAACGTTTTTGTTCATGGTACTAATAGTAGTCCAAGTACCAATACTACTCTCAGCCGCTATTTGCTCACATAAATACTCGTAAGAAACTTTTTTTGCTGGTTCAGCGTAGTACTCAGCGACTAAATCTGTCTTTTTTGGTTTGTACCCTAACTTCGTGTATTCAAGCATTTTTTAAAACTCACAAATTTTTTTTATTGTTCAAACGGCACTCTTTTCTTTATCGTTGTAATATACGAACCGAGTTTTTTATTAATGCTTTTTTGACGCCGAGTAGCGTCTTTTATTAGGCTAATAACAACGTATCTTAGGGCTTCTAAGAAGTCTTTTGTTATTGTTATCGCTTGATAAATCATTTTGTCCAGACCTGATTCCTGAGTGGTTTCTCTCGTCTTTTTTTTAGAGTTTTCCTTTTTTTGCAAAGTTAAACATCTCCATTATATCTATTTCTTCGCTAGTACCCGTTTTTGGGTGGTTTAAGTCGCTATTGGTTTTTATCCCAGCCGCGTTTTCTGGTTGCTCTGGTTTTTGTTGTTCAACTATTCTTTGAGTATTATTCTGTGTTTGTTCTTGGTTTGAGTAGTTGAACATCGTTGTCAAATCAACTTTTTCTTCCTCTGAGGTGTCTACTGGCTGTTTTTCTTCTTCTAAGGTGGTGCTTTGTTCGTTAAAACTTGTTTCTTCTGGTTCCATAGGTATTTCTTCTATTACTTCGAGTCTGCTTTCTTGAACTTCTTGTGTTGGCTCCTCATCCTTGGTTTCTTCTAGGATTCTCGTAGTGAGTGGTTCTTCTAGCACCTCCTCGTTTTTTTGTTCGAAGAAATTACTGAGGTTTTTTTGTGGTTGCAAATAAAGGCTTTCTGCGGGGCCGTTTATGTATGCGTAGATAAATTCCTGCCCGACCTCGCCTTGTTCTTCGTCAAGTACGTTTTTTAATGTGTCTGCAGCTTCCTCTTTTTCCCTTGCAGTGCTTAAATCAGTGCTTGGTTCATCTAGTTGGGCAGGGTTACCATCATCATTTTTTTTGAGTGCGAAATTATCGCATTCTTTGCATGTTGATTCTAATATAGTGGTAGAACTAGGAGTTCTTATCTCGACTTCTTTGTTGAGTATGACTTCTTGATCATTTTTTTCTTCTTGTTTTAGACCTTTTCTATTGTCTAAGTCTTTGTCTAATTCTACTTTTTTCTTGTTGAAGTATTCTTGTACTTTGCCTTCTGTTTTTGAGATGTCTTGCGCCATTTGATTGGCGTCAAACATACTCGCTGCGAGTCCTGTTCTTTTTAGTACGTCAACTAATTTGCTCTTTGAGTCTCTTGCCAACACATCCATTCTATCAATCACCTGTTATTCTATGTTTCTTCTTAGTCTATTCTTGTTGCTCGTTTTTGTTTATCAACGATTAGAAAAACTACTCTTGTGGACCCTTTTTTGTGTTTGGCTTGCCATTCAAACACATGTCTTCTAAGGGTTGTGGGTGGGGTAGTCTCCTCTCGAACTAATCGTCATTGTAAACAAATACAACAAACCATATTCTAGTATACATATCCGTATACTAGTATTTAAATGTTTCGGTTTCTTAAGAGAATAAGCGAATAAGCATTAATCTTTTTTAGAAAGAAGCAAATAAAACAAGCCAACAACCAAGAAGAACCCTCCCACGACTATAAAATTAAGCCCTCCATCCAAGCTAGGAACGAGTTTCTCCAAGAAAATAGTAAAACCGATAAGCAAAAAAAACGCTGCTGCCATAAAAAAGAAAGCCTCGATAAGAGCGTCCCTAACTTTTTTCTTGATATGAGTTACTTCTCTATCAATCTTCTTAGTAAAAGCGCCTATTGCTTTACTAGTAAGATTAAGAACTTTAACGGTTTTGCTCTTAAAAAGCGTTGAGAACAAATCAAAAAAATCATTAAAAAAACCGAGTCCATCAAAAAAAGAGGATTTCTTAGAACCACTATCCCCTCCGGTTTCTTCTTCTTTTTTCTTAGCCATAACAAAAACAACTAAGAGAGTAGTACTTAATAAAACTTACTAAAAACAAGAGATTTTTAGGTTTCTGCTGCTTCTATCTCAGCGTTGAACACACCATTAATCCCTAAGAATTCTTTAAGACTATCTTTTAAGTGATTATCATCATCGCTTCTAACCTTCAAATATATTAGTAAATTCTTCTTATGACTCTTAATATTGATGTTCATCACGTTAACTTTGCACTCCAAACTCTTATCAAGGATTTCATCGATTAACCCAATACGGTCCCTTACGCTAATAAGCACGCTTTTGATGTTCTCAACTTCTTCTTTCCAACCAATCATTATCGCTTTGTCCTGATCGAAGACAAAGATGTTTGGGCACTTCTTATTATGAATCGTGATCGAGCCATCCTTTGTCTTAAAAGCAACTATTTCATCGCCGAAACGAGGATTACAACATTTTGAGAGCTTCAAGTTCTTCTTCGACTTATAATCAATGAATTCTAAGAGGTTAGTCTCAATGCTCTCCTTAGTCCTATAATACTTAGAATCCTTATCAAGACGAATATTAAGCACGCCCCTAATCTTGGACTTGGCTTTGCTCGTCTTTACAAAGTTAAGCCAGTTACGTGATGGCCTAACATTTTTTTGAGTGTGTATTTTTACGACGTCCCCGCTTTTTAATTGCTGATCAAGAGGTGCTACGCTTCCGTTAACCTCAGCTTTACTACAATTATGACCTACCATTGTGTGAACCGCATACGCGAAATCCACAGGCGTACTACCCTCGGGGAGGATTATGGTGTCTCCTTTAGGTGTTAAGACAACGATTTCATCTTTGAACAAATCAATTTTTAAGCTGTCCACAAACTCTTTTCCTTGAAACTCCTTTTTCCAATCCAAGATTTGTTTTACCCAACCAATCTTTCTATCAAACAACTTGTCTTTATCTAATTCTTTATATCTCCAGTGAGCTGCTATTCCTTCTTCTGCCATGTGATGCATCTGATCAGTTCTTAGCTGTATCTCTAAGACTTTGTGCTCCGGGGTGACTACGTCTACGTGTATTGATTGGTACTGGTTCTTCTTTGGCCTAGCAACGTAATCCTTAAACCTCCCTTCTAATGGTCGGTATAAGCGTTTTATTATCTCAAGGACAACGTAGCACTCAGGGATGTTCTTTGTTATTATCCTAAGCGCGATTAAATCATAGATTTCTTCTAATTCTTTTCCTTTACGATGCATTTTTTGATAAATACTATAGAAGTACTTAGCGCGGCCCGTAATCTTGGCTTGGATTCCTTCTTTTCTTACTTCGCTTATGATTTTCTTGATGACTTTCTCTGTGTATTTCTCCCTCTCTGTTCTTTTCTCATTAATCTTGTCTTTTAACATATAGTAAGTCTTAGGGTCTAAGTGTCGAAGGCTTAAGTCTTCTAGTTCTCCTTTTATCTGCCACATACCGAGTTTGTGCGCGATGGGCGCGTATATATCAAGGGTTTCTTTTGCTATCCTTTTTTGTTTCTCCTCGCCGAAAGTCTCTAGTGTCGTCATGTTGTTGAGCCTATCCGCTAATTTCACCACCATTACTCGAACATCCTTTGCCGTTGCGAACAATATCTTTTTTAAGTTCTCAGCTGTGTACTCATCAAAAGTCCTGAAACGCACTTTTTCTATCTTGGTAACACCTTCTACTAAGTGCATTATGTCTTCACCAAAAACATCTTTTACCTCATCGTAACTAGCAGTTGTGTCCTCTACTACGTCGTGAAGAAGCCCCGCGCTTATCGTCTGGGCATCCATGTGTACCTCGGCGAGTATAAGAGCTACTTCTAAAGGATGAATTACGTAAGGTTCTCCATCAATAGTTCTTTTTTGTCCTCTATGTGCTTTCTCAGCGAAGTTATACGCTAACTCAACTAATTCTAAGTCTTCGTCTTCTAAGTACTCGCTAGCCTGCTCGATTAACTTCTTATACGTAACTTGGTCGTGATGCATTTTCTTCCTATAATCATAGATATAACTCTCTTATTTTTAAGCATTATGTTAAAATTTATAACTACGAAGCAATTTTCTAGATAAAATGATTGTTTTAGGAATAGAAAGCACAGCGCACACGTTTGGAGTCAGCATAATAGATTATGATAAGAAAAAAGTTTTGTCTAATATCATCAAAGGTTTCACCACAAAGAGTGGAGGTATGATACCTGCAAAAGTAGCTGATCACCACGTCGAGAACTGCGACTCTGTCATAAGTCAAGCAATAACCAAAGCTAAAATCAAAGAAAGCAACATAGAACTAATCAGCTTCAGCCAAGGACCCGGCATCGGTCACAGCCTAAGAATAGGGGCGTTCGCTGCTCGAACACTCTCAATAAAATATGATATTCCATTAATCGGTGTTAATCACTGCATCGCACACCTAGAAATAGGGCGAGCACTAACAAAAGCCACAGACCCAGTATTATTATACGTCAGTGGTGCTAACACCCAAGTAATAGCTTACGACGGAGGGAAATACAGGGTTTTTGGAGAAACATTAGATATTGGAGTAGGTAACTTCTTAGATAGTTTTGCTCGCTTCGTAGGCCTAGGCTTCCCAGGAGGACCTAAGATTTATGAGTTAAGCCTAAAATCGAAGAATTACATAGAACTTCCCTACACTGTTAAAGGCATGGATGTCTCGTTTGGCGGCTTACTAACACACCTAAAAAAGTTGTATAAGAGCGAGAAATATAAGCTTGAGGATTTGTGTTATAGTCTTCAAGAAACAGTTTTTGCTATGCTCTTAGAAGTTAGTGAAAGAGCCTTGGCTCACACTGACAAAAAAGAATTAATATTGGGCGGAGGAGTCGCTTGCAACCTCAGACTTCAAGAAATGAGTGATAAGATGTGTAAAGACAGAGACGCTAAGTGCTTCGTCTTAGAGAACCGATACAATCTTGACAACGCTGCGATGATAGCCCTACTAGGAGCCATGATGTACAAAGAAGGAAGGATAAGACAAAACATCAAAGACACAGAAATTCATCCTTATGAAAGAACAGATGATGTAAACGTAACGTGGAGAAAATAAATTATTTTTTTATGCCTAAGAAGTATTTTATTGCGTTTAATGTGTTTAGTTCTATCGGGTCTACTCTGATAGGTTCATTACAAGTAATCCTGTCACCGAACCTCTCTGATACGAAACCAGGAAGTTCTTCTTTCATTTCTTGTCTTTTAGTTTTCTTATATTCTTCTTCGACTCTATCATGAACTACGACTCTGTCTGTGTCTACTATGCTGTACGCCTCAGCGTATCGCATGCTAGTAACCCATTCACGGCTAGGGATGTATAAGCCAGGGCTTAACTCTGCTTGCTCAGAAGATTTCTTTAGTCCGAAACGAAGCATGACTCCGTCTTGGTTCTGCCAATAATTTATGTCTGTGACTTTTGGGCGTTCATACATTGTATGGACTACTCGTATATTATTTGGGAAGTACCAATCGATACCTTCGCTGTAATCTAATTCGCTTGAGAAATTCTTATCTAAGACTGCGACGTCAACATCCTTGCTGGTTCTTAATAATTCATCACTGCTCTTTTCTTGCCAGATCTTCTCCGAGACTCTGCCTATAAGAACACCGCTAGTATTCATTCGTTTTAGCGTGCTATCAGCTGAGATTAATCCAGAGAGGCCTTTCTCTGCTACTTCGCTCTCCATTCCCCATTCCTTAAACCTAAGTGGCTCAGTGCGCATGTCTTCAAGGATGGCTTTATCTTGAATGCTAAGTTTCTTCATTTTTTTAGCTTGTTTTATGGACTACTAGTATATAAAACTAACTATTTAGTAACTACTAAGTAGTAAGAAAATTATATTTTTTGTATTTTTTTAAGAACACTACCATTACCCTTCCAGATAAGAGCAGTTTTTAAAACCTCAAAAATAGTCTCGACAGGAGTAATCTTAATCAAAGCCTGCTTCTCCTTAGATAAAACTATATCTCTAAGATTACTTTTTGGAACGATTACTTCCTTAACACCCGCGTCGATAGCAGCTTCTACCTTAGCAGACACACCCCCAATTGGGAGGACTTCTCCACGAACACTTAATGAACCAGTCATTGCGATGTCTTGACGAATAGGGATCTTCTTAAGAGCACTTATAATAGTTGTCGCAACAGCGATTGAAGCGCTGTCACCCTCAACGCCTTCATAAGTTTGTAAGAACTGAACAAAAATATCATAACTCTTCTTAAGGTCTTCACCAAATAACTTCTTGATAATCGCTGAGACATTAGTGATGGCTTCTTTAGCGATTTCTCCGAGTTTACCTGTCGCTATTATCTGTGTTTCTTTACCTCCCATGGTAACCTCTGACTCGATAGGAAGGATTATCCCAGAATAAGCGCTTCCACCTCCAATAACAGCTAAGCCATTAACTCTTCCTATTTGTTCTCCGACGACTTTTATGATTTCGTACTCTTTCTTTCTGCTGATGTACTCGTCTGCTATTTGTTGTTCTAGCGGTCTTGCGTAAAGCAATGCTCTCTCAACGTGTTTCTTATCTACTAATTTCGCTTTTTGTTCTTGTGCGATGTCCCCCGCGGCTCGAATTATCCCGCCGAGTTCTCTAAGCCTTAGTGTGAGGTGCCCTTTTCTGTTAGCCATCCTCCTTGCTCGCTCCATGATCGCTTCGACTGCGTCTCTATTAAAATGAGGGATTTTCTCGTCTTTTTTTACTTCTTGAGCGATGAAAACCACTAATGAGTTCCTATTCTGAACAGTGTCTTTTATTGTTTCTTCCATGTATACTTCGTAACCGTAGCCTCTAATCCTGCTTCTAAGAGCTGGGTGCATCTTTGCTACTGTTGGTAGGTTCCCCGCTGCGACCATGACGAAGTTGCACGGGACAGGCTCTGTTCTTACCATCGCACCTGCGCTTCTCTCAGACTGCCCAGTAATCGCGTATTTTCTTTCTTGCAAAGCTGTTAGTAGTTCTTGCTGGGTGTGTGATTGAAGAGTTGCTATCTCATCAACGAATAATACTCCCATGTTTGCTTTGTGAATCATCCCTGCCACCACTCTTTCATGAGCTGGGGTGCCTAAGCCCCCGCTTTGAAATGGGTCGTGTAACACGTCACCTAATAAGGCTCCTGCGTGCGCGCCTGTCGCGTCGTAAAACGAGGGGTCTTTCTTTTTAAAATTGTCAACGATTACTTTTGGCACCATCGCCTTAGCACTAGTCCTTTTTCCTAGGTTTAAGAAGATTACGAACGCTGCTAAGAACACCATGCCACCAAGGAAAAACGCTGCGAACATAATATCTGAATTGTATTGTTTTCTCACCCACCAAGGAGCGATCATCGAGATAATAACGATGATTATGAGTAGGATGTTTTGGTTTTTGAAAGTCGCTGCGCCTTCGATTCTTCCTCTAGCCACGAGTTCTCTGCCCTGACCCGCGGGCACCGGCCTGATGAGTGGTTTGTTCTCATCATTAGGGTTATGGAAGGATAATATGTCTACGAGTTTCTCTTTGGGTAAAAGTTCTGCTAAGGCTAGGCCGAGCATGCTTTTCCCTGTTCCTGGCTCGCCTATTAGTAGTACGTGTCTTCTTTGCCGAGCAGCTTTTTTTATTAATTCAACAGCTCTTTCCTGCCCTATTACTTGGTCAACAATTTTTTTCTTTACCTCAATATCAGCTGTTGATGAGTATTTTAGCGACGCTTCAACTACTTCTTTCTCAGTTTTTTGTTTTGCAGAAACAACAACTTTTTTTTTCTTAGCAACCATCCTCAACGCATTCAATTACTATTTTATTTATAAAATTAATGCTTATTTTTTGTGTATCGTGATAGTAAAACCTACGCAGTCAATCAAGTAAGAATCTGTTTTTTCTACTATCATACTAGTCAAGTCCTTCTTGTCAAGTTCTTCAAGCGCTCCCCTGGTTAGTTTAATCTTGATTAACTTCTTCTTTTTTAGTACTTTTTTAATCTCAGCTATTACTGAATCAGATAAACCGTTTTTGCCGATTTGCATGACTGGCTGCAAAAACTTGCTCTTAGCCTTTAATTTCTTATAATCAACCATTCATTTAGAGAAAAAAAGTTTTATTCTTATAAGAGTTTTCTTTTAAGAACAATACATTTTTCTGGGCAAACTTCATGACAACAATAACACCTGATGCAATTCTTATAATCAAAACTAGGAATGAACTTCCTACCCCCTCTAATCATAGATATAGTCTTAGGCTTAGACGGACAAATATTAAAACACATCCTACACCCCGTACACTTATCTTTATCAACAAAGGGGTATATTAAGAAGAAACGATTAAACAAAGAAGAAATAATCCCGCTTGACTCCTTCATGTATCCTTTAGGCCTAGCAAAATCACTTATTACCAGCTTGTTTAGGTCTTCTCCTACTATGTCTACGCTGTCTACTAGTTTTCTTTCTTTTACTATTTGGTTTAGCGGCGTGTTCTCCATGTTTATAATCTTAGTCACCGCCAAGTCCAAACTAAGAGCGTTGTTCGATGCTAGGAGCAACCCTATCTTTCTTGGCTCCCCTGCGAAAGGTCCTTCCCCTTCCATGCCAACTACTCCATCCATTATCGTTAGTCCTGGCATGACGTGGTAGTATAAGTCGAGTAGCATCTGCGTAAAAGCCTTCTTATCACTGTATCTTAGGTGGAATCCTCCTTTATTCTTTCCTACTACCAACCCAAAAAGGTTCTTGACGGCTCCTGTGTAGTCTGTTAACATATGAGTTTTTATTTTTGGCAGGTTAATAATGAGATCGTATTTTGGTAGGTCTTCATATAAATAGAATGATTTGCAGAGTATCGCGTTTGGCACAGCAGTGTTTTTTCCTTTGAAAAAAACTAGTTCTGACTTCGTGTCTTGCGCTACTTTTTCAAAACCAGTTTTTTGGTACCCTTTTTGTTGGGAATCCATCGCTGGGCTGTCTCCGATAAACGCTTTTGCGCCCGCGCTTTGAACAAGTCTTATCACTTCTTCTACTATTACTGGGTGCGTGGTTATCGCGTCTTCCGGGCTCTTAGCACTGAGCATATTAGGTTTTAAGAGCACCTTGCTGCCTAGCTTCACAAACTTCTTTATTCCGCCAAGTGGTTCCAAACTTTTTTTTAGTGCTTCTCTAACGACTTCGCTGTTGTAAGTTGAGCACTTAACTATGCTTACTACCCCCATAACTTATTTTGTTTTCTTTATTTAGTTTTAAAACTTTTTATTTCAAAACTTATATAAAGCACCAAAACTCTAATTCTTGTTATCATGGCTTTATTTACTAAGGAGATCCATTCTCAAGTCGTTATTAAGAGCAGTTCAAAAAAAGTTTGGGAGATTCTTAAAAAATTTGATAAGTACAAGAATTGGAACCCTTTTATGAAATTCTTAGAAGGAAAACTAGTCGATGACGGGAACTTAGTTGTTTATATGAAGCCTCCTGGTATGAGAGGCGTCACAATAAAACCAAAGATTTTCTTAGTTGATGAAGGAAAAAGCTTTGCTTGGAGAGGAAAAATGTTTATGAAAGGATTATTCGACGCAACTCATTACTTCTCAATAGAACACCTTAATAACCGCGAAGTCGTCTTCACCCAAAAAGAGATCTTCAAAGGATTCCTAGTACCTATGTTTAACGGAGTCATTGAGAACACCCGCATCGGCTTTGAAGAAATGAATCGCGAACTAAGAAAAAAAGCCGAGAAAAAATAAAAAAAATTCTTAGTAAGTTTTTAGAAATGACTCGATTTCAAAAACAATCTTGTTTAGGTCAGAACAATTAATCTTTTTTTCTACTGCCAAACTTTTTATGCTGTGCTCATAAAGAGGATCGTAGTATTCTCCGAGTAATTCTTTACAAAACCCTAAGTATTCTTTTTTGTTAATAAGACTTAGACACTCTTCGTATTTAGCATTACTAATCTTTGATTTTAGTTTAGGCATTATATCTTTGATTTCTTCTATGTCGTCTTCTTTCTTAAAATATTCTTTTAGCAGTCTTTCTGCTCTTTTTGTGATGCGCATACTAATTAATATGTTAATGCCTTTTTGCATTGAGAGAAAAAGTTTTTCTGGTATCATGAGGTTTCCTATCTTTCTTGATTCCCCCTCAAGTACTAGGTATGGCCTTTTTTGTTTTAATTCAACTAACAAGAGGCTCTCGAACATTTTTTGGCTTCTGGGCTTTAAGCCTACGCCTCCAAACATTGAGCTTCTATGCTGTGCGAGTCCTTCTAGGTCAACACTATTTTCTAACTTTTTTAGAAGAGCTGTTTTGCCTGTGCCCGTGTAGCCATTAAGAACAAAGACGTTTTTGGGTAAGGAAATGTTTTCTAATTCTTTTCTCACACTCTCCCTATAAGACTTGTAACCCCCTCTAAGCTGGTAAACCTTTTTTCTTATCTTAGAGACATGCTCGGTTATCGCAGCAGATCTTAATCCCCCCCTAAAACAATAAAAAATAATTGTTTTGCCTTCAAATTCTTTAATCTTGTTTTCTATGTCCCCTAATTTTTTCTCAAAAAATTTTTTTGCGTCTTCTAAAGCTTTTTCTTTACTTACCTGCTTATACGTATATCCGACGAGGTGTCTTTCTATATCACCTAATACGGGGAGGTTAACAGCTTGGGGGATGTGGTCTTCAACGTATTCTTTTGGGCTTCTTACATCCAAGAAAACAACGTTTTTTAGTATTAGAGCTTCTTCTAGTTCTACTTGTTTAATATCAGAATAATCATTGTTCATGCTGGGCACTCGCCCGCAGTCCAGTACTCAACTGTTCTTTCTGAGCACGCCACACAAGGATTACTATAAGTCGAAGCACAAGGATACTTTATGCATTGAATTGTCTCGTCACTCCACCCACAAACAGGATTGAACTCCATGGTGCACGCTTGCACTCCTCTTTGCTTGTCTGTACAAAAAGTTTTTTCTTCTTGTTTAAAGTCGCATACTTGCACGCATTGCAAAGTGCACATCTCAGCTTCTGGGTCGTTTCTACAAGCACTCCCGCACTCGTCAAACACTCCGTCTGCTGACTCGCACGCTTCTCTAGTTATGTCTTCGCACTCAACAAAATCAGAAAGCCATTTCCCGTTGTTGTCTTCACAGTACGTTTTGAAGTCAAAAACTGTTGGTTCAGGTATTACTTCAGTAAAAGTTTGGTCTGATATTGAGTCTCTGCATTGCCTAGGATAACTCTCCATTGCCGGGTTCCCTGCTGCTATGCACTCCTCAAAACTAGTAATAGGTAGAGTGTTCTGACAAGCAACTAACATCATCGTTGCTAGTATTAATAATAACATGATTGTTTTCTTCATATACTTCGAATTATTATACTATTATTTAAACAGTTTCATTTACTTCGGCACAGACCTAAACGTTTTTGTTACTACAGGCTGATATGAAACCCTCTTGATTTTTAGAAAGATTTAAGTAGCAGTTTCTCGTCGATAAACAGTATGTATAAAAAAGTTTT
>JAAOYB010000033.1 GCA_018221135.1 Candidatus Woesearchaeota archaeon | reverse complement strand
TCAGAAATATCTTTGTCACCACTTTTTTTATGCATTAAGTATAAAAAATTTGAAAAAAACTATATAAACTTTACTAAAAAAAACTTGTTATCTCATTTTTGAAAAAGTTTATAAAAAGATAAAAGCCAAAAAAATCAAGGATAATAAGTATTAACAATTTTATGAGGTGCTTTTAAGTGAATAGACAAGAAAACGGCTTAATGGTTTTTGCTCTTACAAGGATAAGTATAGGATTAATATTCTTATGGGCTTTTTTTGACAAATTAATAGGGCTTGGATTCACAACTTGCCGAGGAGAGACAGGTATTGAAATCATGTGCAAATCAGCGTGGCTTAAAGGAGGCAGCCCAACATTTGGATTCTTAAATTTTGCTTCAAAGGGACCATTTTCAGATTTTTATAAGGATCTTACAACAGGACAGTTTACCATAATGCATGATTTTACAATAAACTTGCCTTTTGTTCCAGTTCTAGTTGACTGGTTATTCATGATAGGCTTACTAGGCATCGGCATAGGATTAATATTTGGGATTGCTATGAACCTCTCAACGTACAGCGGAGCACTAATGCTTTTTTTGATGTGGACAGCGGTTCTACCACCAGAACACCACCCATTCATGGATGATCACCTAATATACGCTCTTGTGCTTTTAGCAATGAATTGGATTGGGAACTCAACTGATAAGTTTAGTTTCGCAGAGAAATGGAAAAGTCTTGGGATTGTCCAAAAACATAAGTGGCTAGGATAAAAACAAGAAATTATTTTAGTTTGTGGTGGCATTTAGCGCATCTCTTAGCACGCCTCTTATTTTTGTGCTTGCAATTCTCGCATTTCTTCTTGGAGAACTCTAAGAGTAATAACAACAATAATAAGACGCCGATTAGTATGTAAATGTAGTAATCAGCTTTTTTATATGCGAATTCGAACTCAGCAAACACTACTTTGAACAAAGCTCTTTCTCTTTGTCCATAATACGCAGCTATTCTTACGAATTCGTTTTCTGCGATGTCTTCTTCTGTTAAGTCATCAACAACGATTCGTATCTTCTCAGTTTTACCAACCCCTATCATGACTGGTTCTTCAAGGCTGTAATCATAAAACTCATCGTTAAAGAACAAATCAATTATTTCAGGGCTGACAAACACGTCAACTTCCCCGGTGTTTCTTATCTCAACGACAAACTCGTTTCTTCCCACGTCATAGACTAAGCTTATTATCTCAATTGAGCTATCATCAAGGATTGTGACGCTACTAATATTAAAATTTCCCTCAAAAACGTTCTCCAAACTCTTTTTGCTCTCACCAAACAAAGTATAAACATACGCAGATAAATCGTTTTCTTCTCCGCCTAGGTCAACGTCGTAAACAATGGTTTTGTAACCCCCTTTATCAATGAAGACGACGTCTTCATCCCCTACGATGAACTCATCAGTAGCGGTGCTGATAGTAATAGTTGATAAGAAATAAGTGGCTAAGTTGACTCTGTTCTCAAAAGTTACCTCTAATTGTCTTGTAGCACTGTTATAGCGTATCTCATAAATTCCGAGCAGCAAGTTGTATCTTGGCATAGGGAATCGATCAAGGTCTTCTACTTGGCTGATACTACCACTTGGAGTCCGCGCACC
This sequence comes from Candidatus Woesearchaeota archaeon, assembly GCA_018221135.1. GTDB lineage: Archaea > Nanobdellota > Nanobdellia > Woesearchaeales > BM511 > JAAOYB01. Next base: position 2,436 of record JAAOYB010000033.1, on the reverse strand, counting down.
CTGCGCGAATTTTACGAAGACAGGGATTCCTATTTGTTGACGTATGAACTGAGCCGCTCCGATGAGTTCGTTACCAATAAGGATAGCTACTTGGAAAGGGCTTTTCTTGATGTATTCTCTTACTTGGTCAGGGACGTTGACTTTACCAATAAAAATTACTGGGTCAACCCCACTCATAATACTGTCCTCTATGAATTCCCCATTACTCATAAGGGTTTGCTTAGAATCAGTGTTTATAGCCAAATACTTATCAACTATTTCTAGGTTGTTATCAAAGCGGTCCCCTTCATTAATTACTTCAGGACTATAAACTCCTAGCCCATCTTTTACTTCTCTGTCAAGATTCCCATATAATAATATGTTATTAACGTTCTTAGTGCTTAGAAAATCAACTACGTCATCTATGTTTCTCTCATTTGCGAATAAGACGTAGCTGTTGCTCACAACCGCGTATGAAGCAACGCTTATCGCGTTGTATCCGTAATCATCATCTATCACCACGTAATTATTTATTCCTACGAGGCGCTCTGCTAAGTCTAAATTGATGTCTCTACTAATGATTTCTTCTACGTCATCGAAGCCGTCGCTTAGAACAGTTGCTCTGTAACCAACAACGAACGGGGTTTCTCTGGAGCTGACCAAGAAGACTTTCTTGTCTTTTTCTACCATGTTCAGAACTATTCTGCCGTGACGCGTGCTTGTAAGAAAATGGCTTCCTACACCTTCTAGTTTGGCGTAAAGAATCGAGGAGTAGACGTCTTGCCAGTCTTGGCTGTTAACAATTACGTGGTCTTCATCTTGAGCAAAGACAAAAACAGAACTAGATATTATTATTAATGTTATTATTGTTAATAAACCAAGTTTTTTCAATACAAAAACACCCCGCAAAAACACGTTGTTATAATATGAGAAATAGTATTAAGTAAGAGTATTTAAACTTTTCTAGGAACTAAAACTCCTAAAAAAATTTCTCTTACTTAACTTCCTAATTCAACGTAAAAGTAATAAGAAGTTGTCGGTGCTCCGTCTTGGTCTGCTATAATTGCTTGGAAGTCGTACGTTGTTCCGTTTCTGTAACCATAATCATCTGTTTCTGCAATAGTAGCGTAGACTACGTTTCCATTACTGTCTGAGAGGAGTACTTCTTGAAATAAGTTATTAACACCACTGCTTTGTGCGGTGTCGTTTACATAAGTCGCTATGGACGGACAACTACTTTGAGTCATCGTCCTTCCAGCAACCACGAAGCTTTTATGGATGGAGGCACTAAATGTTTGATTTATGCTATCAATACTCGTTGAGGTTTTACCAAGAGCTGAGTCTTCTGCTGTTATGTTGTTTCTGTTACCACTACTATTACTGCAATTTACAGTAGTCCAATCAACAGCGCCGTCTCTTGAGATGTAAACTTCTGCTTCGGAATCAGTCAGGCTCCAATCAAAGATTGTGTAGTTACTACTATCATCTAATGTGAGTTTTCCTGTTAGGTTTCCGACATAAGCTTTCCACCCATAGTTTTGTTGAAGAGTGTCAAGGGTTAAGGTGTATATGTATCCTCCTTGATCACTACCTCTAAGGGTGCTATTAGGATTATTACTTGTGCTACTAGCAACGCCGCTAAAGGTTGGTCCTGTAGGTAGAGCTGCGATGCTCAGCGCGAAAAGAGCGCAGATAATCACTAGTAATAGTACTGTTTTAAAGCCAATGCCTTGTTTCTTTTTTGTTCTCATCTTTTTCCCTTTATCTTGGATATTAAAAAGAGGTGGAAAAAAAGCTATGATTAGCTTTTTTTTCTCTTATTTTATATCCTTATTTTTGTCTTTATCCTAGTTCTACCCAAAAGTAAAACGCTGTTGCTGTTGTGTCTCCTAGTTGCCCGTTTTCTGCCACGATTAGTTGGAAGTCGTGCGTTGCATCGTCAAAACCGGTTTGGTCATTGTTCATTAATGCTGTGTAAACAATGTCTGTTCCGTCGCTTAACAACACGTTTGTAAAAAGATTGGCTTCTTTTTGTTCACTACCATTATGTAGACTTGCTGCAAGGCAATTCCCTGATGTAAAAGTTCTTGCGGCAACGATGAATTGGTTATGTGCTGTTGAGTTGCTAAAAGTCTCATTGAATCCATCCACGTCTGTCTCAGCTATTCCTAATCCATCTTCTTCGGTGTTTGCTTGTGCTACGCTAGCACACCCAATACTGGCCCATGCTATGTCACTTGAGTTAGAAGCGAATACTTCTCCTGTTGCTGTACTCACACTCCAATCATACATTGTTTGGTTATTGCTGTTTGCTAATACTACTGTTCCTGTTATATTACCGTAGTAACCTTGCCACACATTAGTTATTGACGTCGCGTCTAAATTCATGTACGTTACGTTTCCTGCTATGGCATTAGTTTGGTAATACCCTGGTTCTGTTCTTCTCTCCGTAGAGAC
>JAAOYB010000032.1 GCA_018221135.1 Candidatus Woesearchaeota archaeon | reverse complement strand
GTTACTGGGAGTACTAGTTCTGGTGTTTCGCCAACTCCGCCGAACGGGCACTTAAAAACTTCTTGCGTGTTAAAGATTTCTAATCCGTCGCCTCTTGGGTTGCCGTTCCTATCCATTATTTCGTATCTTACTATGAAGTTTTCTTTGTTAAACTGACGCTTATTAAGTGTTAGGAATGCTACTACGTCTTGACCCTGATAAAACGTTCCTGCCTGAGCCATTGCTGCGTCTTCTAATTCCATGTTCGCGCTAGGCAACGATTCATCACCTAATCCGCAGTAGAACCCGCCGTAGGTGTTAAGGTCAAAGATGCAACCAAACTTAATACCGCCGCGGTGTATTATGTCGAAAGGCTCAGTTGTCTTAGTGACGTATTCCGGGGTTGCTTGGCTAGTGATAGTTCTAAACCCGCAAGCCTCTTGCTCTGAAGAGCAGCCGAGACTAGCTTCGTAACCAGGCTGCAACGAACCACCAGCACCTATACATGAATTGTTCGGGACGCATCTGTATTCCACGCTGTCAATGTCTTCTAATACTCTGTCGCGATAAGTGTATTCGATGAATGCTTTGTTGTACCAGACTTTGGCGTCGGGTGCGTCGTTGTAAACACCAGTGGTGCTAAGAGTCGTGCCCTTAGCGATTTGGCCTAAGTTAATCTTGACGCTCTCATCACGTCTGAGAGGACAATATTCGGAGTCGATTCCTTCTGGGTCACAAAACATTATTAGTTTAGCAGTCACATCACTACCCAGACCTGCTTGTATGTAAGGAGTGTACTTGTACTGGATTTGAAGCGTCCTGTCAGCTTCGTTGACGCTATTAAGGTGGCTTTGCACGACGACAGGCCCAACTTTTGGCTCTACGTCTTGCGCGCCGATAGCGTTATCTAATAAAGCATTGAAATCGCTGATATCCATACCTAAAGCAAGCATGCAACTCTTATGGACTATGCTAGCGGCGGTGAACTCACCCGCGGTAACTCTTGTTATGGCGTCGCCGTAACTGTTTTTCATCTCGCTAAGAGTTAGTTTCCCAACAGCGTCTCGAGTACTGTACATCTTGGTATCATATCTTTTCTCAATTATTTTTTCGAATACGTACTGAAATAATTCGCAAGCACTAGTAGCAAGGATTGCCTCGCAATACCCTGCGTCGACATCTCCGTTCTCCAACTTCTCTAAGCAGTCCAGGACTTCGTCTAAGTGCCTAACTATGCGCTGAGTTTGTAAGTAGAACCCACCAGCACATCCGCACTGAACACTATCTACTAAGTCGCGCATCGGGTTCTTATCAGTGTCTCCTCCGCCCTTATTAAACAAACACTTAAGGTCATCGTAGAACGGGTAACTATTACTATAACACCTCTTAGTGCTAAGACCTGTTGCTAAGCTATTAACTGTGTAGACGCCTACTTGTTGCGTGGTCATAAGAGCTGATTGTATAGGGTTAACTGTGTTTCCAAAATTCACGACGGTAGGGTTGCACGGAGTCTCACGCCTATTAAGAAAACCGCCCTCGCGATAAACGCCTAAGTCATTAAACTGACTGCCAACATTAGGACTATAACCAAGGACGCTATCATCATTTGGTCCTTTTGGCGGGACCACCGGACAAAAAATTCTGTCGCAAACAACTTTCATAAGCTTCAACGCCGGATCATTAGTACTCGCAGTGAAAGTCTCAAGCGGGTTGACATAGTTCTTAACCGCGTTGTACGCCATTAAAACAACACAAATCGGGAGGCCTGGCTTGATTATATTATCATAAGTGAAATTGCTTAGTTTACCAACAAAATCCCTCGCGTCAGTAAAAGTAGGTATTAATGTGTTTCTTACGATTTCTGGTGTTAAGAACTTGCTAAAATCATAAGGTGTCTGAGGACTGAAAACTGCTTGGACGTACTGGGTTTGTTTTGGCTGCCCCTCTTTTTTATAACTATAATCGATTTCAAGTTTTATGTTGAACTGCATACTATCCTTCTCATACAATAACTCGTTTGCATCTCTGTTCTGCGCGAGTTCAAAAGGCAATATGACCAAGTAGCCTGGCAAGTCATCGTTTCTTATAAGATTAGCTTGGGCGTCATCCATTCTTATTCTTAACTCTTTAGTTATTTGGTCGTACCCATCATCTAATGGTAAGAAATTGATGTTTAATAATTCTATATCTTCGAAGTTTACGCTTTCGTGAAAGACTAATTCAAACATTAACTGAGCTGGGTAATCCGCGTGGATTAACCAACTACTGTATATCTCGTTAGGATCTGTTTCTTGGGTGTTAATACCCCAAACCGTGCTTGTAGGCTCATACGTTATGGTCTCGTAGTCATCTTCGATGTTTCCTGCTTGGTCTACCACTCTGAAAAAGACGTTGTTATCTTTTTTGGTCTCTGGTGGTTCGTCTAGGATGTTTGGTGCCATCAAGTACAAGTCAAGCTCGAACCAGCCGTTACCGTTTAGTGTTATGACATCCCCATCCTCACCTAGCAAGGTGCTCCACATACCAGGGACTTGTGTGAATAATGAGTGGTCAAAGCCTCCTTGATCGTTTTCTTCTAATTCGTCATCGAAGCTGAAACGACTATTGTTAAAAGCGTTTTTGATAATAACAGTTAGTTTACTATTGCTGTTATCACTTACGTATCCTCTTATCGTTACTGGGTTGAAAGGCGTCCATAATTCAGCGCTTATAGGCGCATCAGTAATCGTGCTAATACTAATATTTATGATTTCGGGCTCTTCGCTATCAAAAAAGATATCATCTATGTTTACGGTGTTTACGTTTCCTGCCATGTCAGTAAAGACAAAGCTTAGGTTATGAAGGCCGTCAACGCCTACGTTAACACTAGTATTAAAATAAAGATAAGATAAAGGCAAAAATAATCCTTGACTAGTAAAATAATTTGTTGTGTTAGTAGTTGGGTTGTTCAAAGTGATTCTTTGCTTGAATGCTCCATCGACAAACACTTCGAAAGTCGTGTTAGTATCAGTTACTCCAAGTAACTTATAGGTTTCTTGGCTGTAATCAGTTCTTAGACTAACAAACTGAGCGTTTGGCTCCGTGAAATCAGCGGTCACGCTAAAATTTCTTTGCTCTCGATCATAAGTTATTGGGTTTAAGAATTCTATCATGAAATCATTGGCGCCCTCAACTAAGCTTATCTCAAATTCGAACTCGCCACTAAGAGGGGTGTCTATGCGATAAACAACGCTTCCACCAGGCAATGTCATGCCTACTTGGTTTGGTAACCCGTTAAGGTATCTGTAAACCCTGATTCGAGTATCTGTTTCTGTCGTGCCACTAATAGCGTATGTGGTCTGGTTAGAATAAGTGGTTACCGCGAGGTTTTGGTCTAATGTTAATCTTATCCTGTTTTGGTTAATTACTCCTGCTTGGAGAGTTGTGAAATTATTAGATGAGCTAATCCCAGGATAGTAATCTGTTCCGCTATGAACCCGATAAAAATAAGTGGTGGAGGGATCCAAGTTATTAATCCTGACTGAGTGCGCTAACGTCGGCGTGGTTTCTTGTTCTGTGTTGCTTGGGATTACTTCGCCCCAGAAAACTTGACCCGCTTCAAGAGACGTACTAGTCCAGTTAATCTCAGCGTAGTTAACACCCACGTTTATGTTGGGATTATTTATGTCTGCGGAGACGAAACTAACTAATAAAAGAATTACAAAAATTGGTAGCGCTGTTTTCTTATTCATTTTCTTTTAGTAGTTTATTTTTGGCCTGAAGCGGTCTGAGTACTCAAATACTACGTCTTTGTACATGTCAATCATCGCGTCTTGCGTGGTCGGCTGAGGCCTCTGGGTTATTAAGACTAATTCTATGTTCTCTGCTATGCTAAGACTACGGCCATCAAAGGTTCCTTTGTAATAATACCCAGCGGTGCTTATCGACGTCGCTTCGTCTATTACTTTGACATCTATTGTTATATTGTTTTCGTATGAGTCATTAAGAGGGATTCTTATCTTAAAATCAGACAAGGACATGCCTTGGCCTGGAACAAAAGTTGATGCTTCGCTGTGTGGAATATCGTCGTTTGTAACAAATACTATGATGTAGCTGTCTTCGTCTAAGTAGTCAGTGATGCTTGCTACGCCTTGAGCGTTATAACTAACACTCTCAAAACTCACGGGGACTTCAACGATTGGTTTTAGTTGTACCAACAAAGAGTCTAATTGTTCTCTAGGTGTTAGGACTATATCGTTTCTTGGGATGTAATTCTCTGCGTCTACTATTAAGTTTCCATTAATGCACTCTGGGAACATCCCTCGAAGTAAGGTAGTCCTACTAATCACTATTCCATGCCTGGTTCGTATATAGTCTGTTTGTCCTACTGCGCACCTAAAACTTATGCACTCGTAATAAAGACTCGCGTTTAGTATTCCTTTGCCACTCACCTTGTCTTCTACTACGACTACTACTTCGTGCTCTGCGCCTTGACAATAATTTGTGACGCTAAGAGTGTTGTTCATATAATATAATATGTCATCATCAAAATAAGGGTTGTATAAGCTAAACGTCGTTTTTTGGTCGTTGTACAACACATTAACAGGTAGTATGAAGTTAAACCGCAGCCCATCCTCATCTGTGATGCTGTACTTAACCGCGTAGTCCACTGTGTAGAAGTGATTGAATAAGTTAACGCAAGGATCTATTAAGTTCCCAACAACAGGTAATTGTATGTCTAAGCTTTTAACAAAACCTCCCGTGTTTGGGAAAACCTCAAAACGAGTAGTACTAAAAGGAGTGATACTAACACTAAAGCGTTTGTGTTTATCATCTGCTCCGACATCTAGTAAGTAACGCTTATCATAATATTCGCTTCTGGTATAATCACATACTCCGGGCTCTGCACAAGCAGGGTACTCTGTTTCGAACTCGGCGTTTCTAGTGTTAACGTATTTTATGAATCTTAGATTAGCGTTTGTTAATGAGTTAAATTCTTGTTCTAACTCAGTCATGCTCCAAGTCCTATCATGACAGTTGAACTCGTAACCTTTATATGGGAGTTCGCTCCCAGCTATTATCTCCATGGTAAAATTGTATAACCTGTTGTTTTCTATGTAGTCATCCCTGATGAGTTTTGCTAGGTCGTACGCTTCGAATATTTGGCTGTTAACACTGGTTCTGTAATCATTAACGAGTGTATCCCCTCTTTTTTTGAGTGTTCGAAGAAGCACTGGGTAGTCTAAGTCTACTGTTATCCTCCCCCTCCCTATACTAACACTGCTCTTTGGTGGTTTTGTCGCGTTAACATCATATACTGCTCTTAAAGGTTCTAAGTCTTGTAAACACGCGTTTAATCTGCTGTCAATGTACAACGCGATGTTTTTGCCTAGTAATTCTCTTGTGGGTGTGAAGTCTATTCCGTTGCTGTGCCAATAAGGTATTTTGAAGCCTCCACCAACGAATTCTTGGTAGTTTCCTCCTTGGTGCGGCTCGAAGCGATCTGTTAGTTTCGCGTAGCCTCCTTGAAACGCTACTAAGGTAACTGCTTCTTGAGCGGTTTGCCTCAGACACGCCTCAACATAGTTCTTAACCGCTGTTTTATCCGGTGCGATAATCGCTTCGGGGTCGAAATAGGAAAGTTTTCCTTCTATACCAAAATAGATTAAGACACTAATTAGTAGGACCATCCCTATGATTATAAAAAGCGTTACTTGTGCCTTCCTCTTTTTAACAAACATTTTTTCTTATTCTCTTTTTCTTTTGGTTTTCTTTGGTTTTTATACTTTTCTTATTTTGTGTTCTCATACACAACTATTTTGTACAAGCTAATCTGCACCGAAAATATTAGTAGTGAACTTATGCTAAACACTAACTCATTACTTCCAGTGACGTAGTAATTAGCGTAGGTTAAGACGTAATTAATCAGCAAAACTAATAGTGAGGGCATAATTAATTTTTTTATGTTGTACTCCTTTGTTTTCTTTATTGCTTTTTTTATTTTGGTTTTGTTTTCAAAGTAGTAAGCGTTGAGCAAGTATGAATACGCCATCACAGCGTAGAATAATATTGTTATTGGTATGATTTTTTGTAGGAACTCCATTACTAAGAATGGGATGCTGCTAGTAAGGTATGTTATCAACCCAAAAAAAAGATTGATTAATAAATAAATCAGCCCAGCTATTAATGAGAGAGTCATCGTTAATGTCGTGTTGTATGCGAAGTACTTCCAAAAACCCTTAAAACTGTACTTATCATTTACTATCTTCTCCCATAATAGTTTTCTTGAAGCGTTGTACAAGAATACCGAGCCTAACAACATCGTTATTATACTTGTAAAAAACGCGAAGCCATATATTCGAAGACTATTCTTATAATCTAGTAATTCATCTGTGCTTTTCAAATTGAAATCATCAGGGCTTATTCCTTGTGTTGGAATAAAAGCTGAGAAGATACTAAGCATTAATAACAAAAACAACACTAAGATTACTAAGCTGCCGAAATCTATTAGTAAGACTTGCAAAAACTTTTTTTTGTCAAAGCCAAAAAAAGATTTCTTCTTTTTGTTTTTGAATAGTTTCATATTAATACCATCACCGTTACTGGTATTGAGATCCCTCCTATTTCGTAGAGTAATAAGTTATTATTGTTGTCTGGGTTGATTTCTCTGTCTATGACGAAGTTTGTGCAAAACAAGTTCTTACTGCTTCCTCCATAATCTTTTAGTAAGTCTCCTAGTTTATCTGGTCTTTGTGTGAATTCCACGCATACTTCGTCGTACGTATTAGTGGCGTTTATTGGTAGGAAAAACGCTATTTGGTCTTGGTTAATCAATCTTATAGTCTCGCCTTTCTTGACTTTTATGGTGTCTGAGTCGTTTCTTACTCCGTCTCTGTTTAAGTCAAGCCTCGTGCTTCGTGGTCTTAGCATTAGTTTGAATTCTAAGTCGTCGTTTTCGTCTGAGTAGTATATGTCGTCTTGCGCGCTGATTATTAGTTCTATGATATAGATGTAGTATTGTGCTTCTACTGGTACATCCCAATTAGTGTTGGTTTTGTCTACGCATAGGCCGTCTGAGCATTTCACGTCTTCGCTTTTGCCAAACGCTTCGAAGGCTTCTTCGCACATGGTGTCGTTATCCGCGCCTGTTATGTCCTCGCAAGTAACGTAGTTTGAGTGGTTGGTTCTTTTTCCTTCTATTACTAACGCTGCGTCGTCATCGCCTGTTATTAACACATTTGTCGGGGTTTGGTAATCGAATGGGTAGTCGCATTCGCTCTCTGCCCACGCGTCTGGGCTGAAAACATCAGCTAGTTCGCTTACTCCTTCAAGCCAGGGGTCTTCTTGATCTCCCCATCCAAAAGCGGCTCCTAAACTCCCTAGAGTCCTAGCGGTTTGGACAGTCTCAGCCATTAAGTTAAACAAACCCCAAGTCTGATCTTGTTGCTCTCTTTCTAACTGGTAACGCCTAATAGCTGCTTGGCTCCCCCACTCACTCAAAAAACGATTACTAACAGTTAAAGCATCACTACCTGTTTCTAAGTTAGCTTGTAGGTTATCATTAGTGGGGTCGTCGTCATCGCAGTTCTCGCATTCGTATTGAACTATTGCTAAGGGTTTATCATCTTCTCCTCTCACTACTCCGCGCCCATCAACTATTCCGAACTCATTACCTATCTTAGCAGCTTTTACAGTGCCAGAACTATCAACGTATGTGTCGCCATCTTTTCTTAATACTTGCCCGTTCACAATGGCCCCTATTTCTCTTCCATTATATGTTATGCTTTGATATTCTTTGTTTCCTATCTTAATAGTATTTTGATTTATGTCTTTTTCGGTTATGACTGCGTTTTGATCTTCGTTATAGTATCCAATGTATCCTTCTCCTGAAGGGTCTGGTATCATGTACCCATTTACTAGAGGATAAACTTTGCCCTCATATTTTACACCAATAAGTTTTCCTGAAGAATCATAATACTTATTGCCAACAGGCTCACCACTTACTCTCACTAAACCAGTAGGAGTAAGAATATATTTTCCATCAACTAATCCGTCGCTTCCTACAGGCATCACTTCATCTCCGCCAAAAACACCTTCATCGATATAAGCGATGTAATTCCCCTCTGAATCTAATACCACTCCATGTTCATTGGTATAACAACTTCCATCTGGACAAACAGCTATCGGAGCCCCACCCCACGTATCCTCAACTAAGAAAGCTTGTATTCCATTAATCTCTATGCTTGACTCTGACAAACTTATAGTTTCTTTTGTTTTAGGATCATAAATCTCAGTAGCCAAACCATCTGAGCTACTTGTTATTATATAACTATAATCCCCTGCTGTAAGAATATCATCAGAAGCAAGAATATCATAACTTGTGCTTTGTTGTTCGAAGTATGTTGTTTTACCTTCGTTATCTGTGTAAGATACGTATGTCTTATCATCAACAGGATATACATCCATCCTATAAGCATAGTTTTGTCCATCAGGAACAAAATATATGTAATCGTCTGTTTTGCTTATGACAGAACCCCCTTGAATATTATCGATTTTGTCCGATTCAAAATCAGAGTAACTAATACCTGCACCTGCGCTTGGACTAACCGCATAAGTTGGTATTTGTTCACTAACATGAACTTGTACGCCAAGAATCTGACTCTCAATCCGCATGTCTGTTTGTGTTGGTACAAATAATGTTCCATCATTATTTACTCTAGTTCCATCAAAAGTGTAATATTCATTATCCGCGGATTGATATACCCATTTCCAATCATCAGTTAAAACATTGGTTTGGTCGTATCTTATTTCTCTTTCAGCAACAGTTACTATTATATCACCATTTAAAGCGTACTTATAAGAAGCACCATAAACTCCTAGTGATAAGATTATTATTATCAATAAATTAGTTATTATCTTTTTTGTTTTCTTCATATTGTTTCTTGTCTTATCCTAAACAAATATTTTTCTTTTCTTATCTTGCCACTTACTTTGTCTCGTATTACTAGGTCTGTGTAGTACTTGCCTGGGTTGAAATCTAATCCTAGAGGGATTCTCATCCTAGCCAAGAAATACCCATCTTTATATGGTGGTTTTCCTTTGTAGACTACTAAGTCTTGGGCGTCGTAACCAGGGATAACACGATTATCCTCATTCTTTAATAAAAAATCAATTGCTAAGTCGATATCACCATTTAGGTCTTCTTGTAAGTTGTACATCTCAACGAATAAGTAAATCGTTGTTCCCTCACTAAAAGTTGTGTCGTACGCTTCTTCAGGATTAAAAACGTTATCATAAGTAAAGGCGTGGTTGACAACAAAGAACGCGTCTTTAACAACGGCGGCGGTGCTCATAGGAACGCCTCCATCACTAACCTCTTCGGTCTCAAAGCTAGTCTCGTAATCATCCAAGCTAGGACGTGTATCTTCGTCTCTCTTAACTGATTCCGCTCTTTTCTTCTCTTCTAATAAAGTCTTCAAGTCTTTTGGTGCCTCAACGTAACCGCCACTACTAGTTTCTTCGCGAGGCTTATCATCATCGTCTCGTATGTCAAAAACACCAAAACCAGAATCGTCCCCATCAATCAATTCTTCCTGTAGAGGAACAAGGTAACTCTCAGCTTGTATCTTCAAATAATTAAGAGTGAAGAAACTAGTCGATAACAAGACTAGTGTTAAGATTAGGAAAGTCATCCAACCATCATCGGTTTTTATTATTTTTCCTCCGAAACTCTGACTACTCATCTAATTTACTCCTATTTCCTCACAATAATCCCTTGCCGGGTCAGGCCTATCACCTTTTAAGTAATCAAAAAAGTCACCTATTCCTCTAACGGTATCAATTGCGTCAGTGACCATGTTAACATTAATACAAGTACTCTCAAGCCAACCAGGCATGCCAAACCAACCACTACAAGCAACGGTTAATACTCCTCCAAGCGCGCTTAAGGGGTTATCAGCGAATAATCTTATGAGATTACTAAACGCGTTTAGTACTTGACTGAAAGGCAAGCTGTTAAAAACTTGGCCGTACACAAATAAGCACTTCGCGTACGCTTTTCTAGCATCGCAAGCGTAAGGTTGCATGCCGTTCTCGGAGACCTCGGTCTCCAAACAATAAACGTACTGGCAATCAATGTTTCTGCTCTGCTTCAAATTATAAATTAATCCTGGGATGCACAAAAAGATTATACTATACAAGATGCTCTTCTTGCTAGTCTCGTAATACCCTCCGTTAAGCTCGCCAACAAGTTTGCCTAAGCCTTCCTCATCAGTGTATCCGAGCATTAATTGAAAAACTATTCTTTTACCAGTCTCCATGCCTCCTGTGTCAATAACTGTTTTTTCTATGAAGTTAGGCCAAAGCGTGCATTGCGCAAACCCGCAAAGATAACCCATGAGAACCGCTACTTTATCAAGGCCTATAGCTACTCCCCAATCCGCTGCTTGGAGGCCTTTACCAATACTCCACGTAATACCAACTGCTTCAAGAGCCGTAGCAGTCACTCCCATCAAGATATTGATGCCTTTATACGCGGTTACCGCGGCGTTCCAAAACCCACAGATTTCTTGGAGCATCTCCATGTAATCATTAAGCTCATCGATGATTTTGTCTTTTCTAAGACTTTCTTTCTTGTCATCAATCTTTTTTTGCAATGCGTGCCCAGCCATGTACTGGCTGCTAAACACAGGAATAGAAAACGTTAAGTTCAGATTCTGAGCAGGGAATAATCTTCCTTGCTTAGCACTCACAATACTAAGAGGACAAGTATAAGTTAAAGTGAAGTTATCACCTTGATTAATGTCTTCGTTTTCTAAGATTTCATTAGCCGCGATGCCGAGCTGCTCTTTTATTAATTCAACTTCAATCAATAAGTTGCTCCCATCAGTGTAAGCATACGTTTTCCTAAAAACTTTCGCGGTTCTAAGAACATTCTCAAACTCTTCCTGGTCTTCTTCTGACAAAACGCACTTAGTACTGGTTAAGAAATCAACGCTAAGAATTCTCGCATAAGGATCGCCATCAAGCGTTGGGCTCACCCAGACCTGAGCGTAGTCAGATGGGAAGTAAGGAAGCGTTACTACATCAACACCAGTAGAAGGAGTGATGGTTACGCTTTCAAAACTCCAAAAATCAGCTGCGTAATCAGCGTTGACTAAAATCTCAAGACTGCTAGTATACCTTGCCTTGTTACCTGCGTAATCCTCAACAACGAAGTCTACATCGTGATTCCCTGGTGTCCACGCAACGAGTCCCGTGTTCCAAACACACTCATACTCAGAACCACTAATTTCTTCGCATGTAGTGAAGACTTCGCTTTTTGATTCATCAACGCTGCTAAAATCAAGTGTTGCCGCTCTCACCCCACTCGTAGCATCGCTAGCTGTTAAGACAACTCTTACATTATCTCCTTCTAAGAGGTAGGGAGCGTTGCTAGCCTTACTAAAAAACTTTGCTTCTACATCCGCTGGGGCGATGCTATCAACAACTACGGTGTCACTAAAATCCTCGAAAGGGTTTCCTAAATCATCATAACTAGGACTAGTAAGGTAGACATCAACTGATTCTCCTTCGTTAAGATTTGAGCTAGTACTAACAAAGTATTTGCACTCCCAAACACTACCACCAATACCGCTACACTCATAAGGCACTAGTACTTGGTTGGTTGATAAGCGTCCAACGTACAAAGTAACCCCTCTGTTGTTCAAAGTTTTTGTTCCTATCCCTTCAGTTCGCATAACGATGATGTTAGCATCGCTACTAACATAACAAGTGCTTTGCTTGCAATACCCCGTGCCGATACTCTGTGCTCTTGGCTTATTATTATCTATAATGATTGTTTTTGAAAGACTAATATCATTATTAGAGTAGCCAAAGTAGTCACTAGCACTAACAGTTGCGTCTAATACTATGTTCCCGCTCCCACTAGCAATTATGGAAAGAGGAAGACCACTCGGGAAATTAGTGGTTGGCGCGCTTGTGCAATCATAAACACTAGCTGTGCCGCTCTCAACGCAATCAAAAGGTATCTCTGAATAAGGCATGTCAGTAAACGTGTTAGCGTTTAGGCTTCTAAGGTCTGCTTCTACGCTACTAACATCAAGGTTTGGGTCCCTAATCCTAAAATACACGTCGACTAATATGTCAACTACGTTTCTTGTGCTAAGAGCAGAGACTGGTCTTTTTGTGCCGTGGTAGTACATCTCAAAAAGACTACTCGTAGCTATGGGTGCATCGTCGTCATAATCGAATCTTTGAGCTTGTGTTTCGTAAGTGTTGCCAGTGTTGTCTTCTATTAACACGCTGAGCCTGTAAGTCCCGCTGCTAGCCAAGCTTAATTCTCTTGTAAAAGACGCGATTTCTTGGCAGTTTCCAAAGCTTGTCTCAACATCTAATGTTTGAATCACTTGAGAACTACTCACTACTTTGATGCTTCTAACCCCGCTGCACTCACCGTAAAGGTTTTCTGGGTCTTGCGCGCTTGTAATTGTAATATAAGGTTTCTTATCACTTATTGATTGCTCAACTGAGAAGCTCACAACCGGCGCGGTGTTATCAACTACTACCCTTGCCGTGTCACTACTACCAACTACTGGGTTATTACTAGTATCATACCCTACGAGTTCGAATTCAAAGCTTTCCTCATAATAAGAAGTTTCTTCCCCGTCAACCAAATTAAAAGAGTACAAGCCAGTACTCGGATTCAACACCCCTATATAAGGAGTGTTCGGGGCTTCTGGGAATTTGATGACGCTTTGCGTAGCTGTAACATTAATAACTAATCTATCTTCGCTTCCGATGTAACCATCACTTGCGCCTTCTCCCCCAGCATAGATTATGTTTAGTTCGGCAAGCGCGCTAGCACTAATAAATGGGATAGTGATTATCAAAAAAATCATCAATAACGCTCTTTTTTTTTTTGTAAACATCATCTTAGCACTAGTTTTATCTCCTCATAGTTTTGTTTATGATATTTGCTTATATCCTCTAAGACTTTAAGATCATTTGAGTTGAGACTTTGTTGTTCCCTATAAAAATCAGGGATTAATAAGCCAAGCTCCAAATCTTTCTTATCATATAATTCATCCGGACTAATTAGTAAGTTGTATTCTGACTCATTATAATCCAAGCTGAAACCCAATGTCAAATCCATCGCTGGGATAGTTATGGTTTTCCTATTCCACCAAGGACCAACCTTTTTTGTTTCTCTTGGTATCGTGAATTCATCAGTGTTCATATAAACAATTGATAACTCGTACTCCCCAGGGTATAATTTTACGCTTTTTGGGCTGTAATCATCATAGAAAAAAACTGTTTTTTTGATTCTTTGCTTACTATCTTCATCAGGAACTCTCTCAAAAGTTAGTATTACTTGTTCGTTTCCTTCCTCGCTGAAAACTTGGTCGTCATTAATCCCCCAACCAGTTGATTTGCTTATCATCTTCTTAAAAACAGATACGTTCAGTGTTTTCTCAGGGTACATCTCAAAACTAAAATCGTAAGTCTTGTTCTCAACTAATACTAAGAAGTTGTTGACACTAAGATAATCTGGGTGGGTTAGTGTTAAGTGGCCTATGCCTGCTTTTAGTTTACCAACAAAAGGACTGCTAGTCTCACCGGCTCTGCAACTAACACCCGCGAACTCGCTGAAGATACTCACATGACTGATTTCTTCTTGTGTTAAGTAATCACGTACTTCTATAGTGACGTCTCCAGTCTTTGAAGCTTCATCTGTGCAGATAAGGCTTTGCTCAGCTTCGTCGTTTGAGACATAATTATCGCTGTTACTAGCAAACAAGGCTTGGTTGTTTCTAAGATTCGCCTCCATAGCAAAGTAGAAGTCATATCCTTCTCCTTTAAAAGCCGCTTCATCACTTATTTTAATTAGTACTGGGAAGCTAACATCGTAGCTGAAATCATAGCGTGTCAACCCATATCCTAAGAAAGTCATAATAGTAGGGTAAGACCTGTCAGGAAGTATGAAGTCTCCAAGGCTTGGACTCACATCCAAATAAATAGGCCAGTCCGGGCTGTAAACGAATTGGACGTCAAAAGGCAAAAGTAGTTCTCCTAGTTCCAAATCAATTACGTAGTTTAGTTTGTTTACTGTGTCACTCCATTGATCATCTCCTAAGTTTACTACTTTGCTTATCGCTAATGTGTTGGTGGGCTTGAGATTCGCGACGTAAGGATTCAAAAAATTTTGTATGTGAAGCTTCACTTCTTTTTTGTCCCATGTCTGTATTGGGTTGCTCAAAAAGAAGTCTACTCCGCCGTACGGCGGTGGGATGATTGAGTTGTTAAGACCGCTAAAAATCGTGATTAAGTTAGTGACGACTTGTTCTAAGTAATAATTTTTTAGTTCTTGACGCGTTAGGTGCGTTGCTAAGTTGTACATATTGTACAACCCAACATCAAATTTTTGGAGGAAGTACTCAAGGCTCGTGTTGACTCCTCCTTTCTCTATGCTTAGAGGCATTCTTAATCTTATGCTTACGTACTTGCTTGCTCTATCTATGACTGCGTCTGCTACGGGGTTAGAAGCGCTGACACTCATCCCTACTTGTTCAAAACTATCAAAGTCTCTTAAGCAAGAGCCTAGGTTTTCTTCTACGAAACTAGCGATTTGTCCCTCGATTGTTAATAAGTCATCAACCCCTGTTTTTTTGAGTTTAGGCTTTAGGTAATCTTCAAAGACGCAACCGTTCTGACACGTATCATCACTACTCATAAAAAACCAGTACGGAACAACGATGTCGGTGTTCGGCACGATTTCTAGTCCTTCGCTAAGAGTCGGCCTACCAGGGATTATAGTAACCGTCGCGGGATCTATCTCTATGTAACCACCGTTCTCACCTATCCTAATAATGGCCTCTTTTCCGATGTTATACAAGCATTGGTCCACGTATTCTTTTACTGGCTGGGCTTCCATAGGCGTCGTCCCAATTAAGTCTTCGAAGTCTCCTCCAATAATTATCTCGCCTTTTATGTAAAAGAAAAGCGCTGCTGAGAACAAAAGTATTATTCCTAGTATGATAAACATTGTTAGCTGCGCTTTTTTGTTCTTAAACATTTTTTTTATTTTATACTTGTTTTGCAGTCTGTTCTATAAATCGGGTTTAGTATCATCTCGCACATATTAAGTGAGTTCGCGTCTTCTTTGTTTATCAAAGCCGAGATGTAATAGCATAAATCTTTGTTACTAACTTCCTCGCAATAAGATATGCTTTCAATCACGCTCCTATCTCTTAGTTCTAGTAAGTATTGGTCCGCGGTTTGGAAGCTTTCATCATAATATTTTTCTCCGTAGTAAAAAGTGCTTAGTATGAGTAAAACCCAGATAACAACTATTGACAAGACAAAGAAGCGGTCTTCGTAGTGAACTGTGTACTCGGGTTTTGGCGTTATGAAATAATACTTTTTTCTAAAAAGAAATAATAGCGTTATCACGTTAAGGATTAGTGTTAAGTAAAAACTTACGTTGACAAAACTCTTGAGAGCTCCAAAGCTTTGAAGTCTAAGACTGAAGATGCTTAGAAGCGTGTTAAGGATGATGAGAACAAAAAAAATGATTGATGCGTAGTAGTGCCTAACGTCTTTTTTTGCGAATCCATACACAATAAATAAGAGTAATGCTATAGTCGCGGCGTTGATAAGAAAAGCTAATCCTCCCTCGAGGATGAAGCCAAAAATCATTGCTCGCCTAAAACCAAAGCCGATGAACAAATAAAAAAAAGATAGTAACAACAAATACACTATTAATACTCTTATCCCTAGTGGGAGTTCGTGTTCTAACTTGAAAAACTTCTCTAGATAAGACTTAGAATTCTCTTTTTTCTTCGTCGAAGAAACCCGTTTTTTAGTCGTCTGCCTCTTTTTATGAGTTTTATTGCGCACCAATATAAATTTACCCACCTATTTTATACTCAATAAAAACGGGGTTTAAGCCTTTATATAATTTACTATAAAAACATAAGAAAACAAAAGGTTTTATCGCACAACACCGATTACGCCTTTATCAACACTTACCGCTTTTTTGTTTGCGACTAGTTTTTTGTCTTCATAGAACACTCCTTTCTTGGTGCTTTCTATCTTGATTTTAGAGAATTCGTCAAATGTAATCTTGGTTTTTGGATTAGGCTTTACGCCTTCTAAGCTAACAACACTGCCGGGTTTTGCGTCTGCTACTAAGACGCCAACATTTTTTTTGTCATCCGCTGCTAAGAGCATGCCCTCACTAAGTACTCCTCGAAGCTTCGTGGGAAGAAGATTGGTTACCACAACTACTTTTTTTCCTAGCAGGTCTTTTGGTTTGTAGTATTCTTTTAATCCGCTAACAATCTGTTTTTCTTCGCCTTTGCCAAAACTTATTTTTTCTATGTATAATTTGTCTGCGTCTGGGTGGGGCTTAACATCGATTATCTCGGCGACTCGTAAATCAAGGATTTCAAAACCTTCTCGTTTTTTAGTTTCTTTTTTCTTTGTTTCTACTTTGCTAAAAACGTTGTCTTTCTCGCCGACTTTAGCGCTTTTTATGTGTTCGAAAACAAAAGTGTTAGTTTTCTTCAAGCCTAGTTGTTTTAGGATCCTATTGCTTTTTTCTGGCATGACGCAATCAACAAACTCTGCGAAGAGCTTCGCACTTGAAGCCAAGATGTTAATAATTGTTGCGAGTCTTACCTTATCTTTTATTTTCCATGGCTCAACTTTGTTTATGTACGCGTTGACTTCTCTGATACTCTTCCAAAGCAAGTCTATTGCTTTGTTAAAACTAAGAGCTTGCATATAGTTATCAAATTCTTCGAAGAAGTTGAGTTTTTTTATTAGGTCCTCATCTATTTTTTCCAAGCCGCTAGGCGTTGGTATGACTGAGTCGAAGTACTTGGTTATCATGGTGTGAATTCTGCTAATCAAATTTCCTAGGTCGTTGTTTAAGTCATTATTTATTTTTTCTATGAATAAGTCGTGGCTAAAGTTCAGGTCGTCTCCGTACGCTCCCATTGCTAAGAAATAAAATTTGAGTTCTTCAACGCCGTATTCTTTTATTAAGTCGTATGGGTCGACTACGTTGTTTAAGCTCTTGCTCATCTTGTGGCCTTCTGTGTCGAGTATCATGCCGTGACTAAAAACTTTTTTTGGGAGTTCGTAACCTGTGCTCATCAAGAAAGCTGGCCAGTAAACTGTGTGAAACCACATGATGTCGTAGCCGATTATGTGAACGTCAGCCGGCCAAAAACTTTTTTTGTCTTGGTTTTCTAAAGCTGAGACGTAATTAAATAACGCGTCGAACCAGACGTACGCGACGTGTTTTTTATCAAACGGGAGAGGTACCCCCCATTTTAGATTAATCCTGGAAATACTAATGTCTTGAAGTCCTTCTCTTACTCTATTTATTATTTCTTGCTGCTTTGATTTTGGGCTGATGAACTCAGGGTTTTCTTTGTAGAGCTTGAGTAGTTTGTCCTCGTACTTTGATAATTTAAAGAAGTAGCTTTCTTCTTCTACTCGCTCACACTTTGTTTTGTGAGTCTTGCAAATATCTCCTTTGTCCAAATCGCTTTCTTGGTAGTACCTCTCACACCCCACGCAGTACAACCCGCTGTATTTATCTAGGTATATGTCGCCAGCGTCATAACTTTTTTGTAAAGTTTTTTGCACGAACTTCTTGTGGTCTGAATCAGTGGTTCTTACAAAGTAATCATTACTTATTTCTAAGTCTTTGCAGAGCTTCTTGAACTTCGCAACTTTTTCTTCAACGAAAACTTTCACGTCTTTTTTCGCGTTTTTAGCGGCGTCCAATATTTTTTGTCCGTGCTCATCAGTGCCTGTAAGAAAATAAACTTTTTTTCCAAGACCTCTATTCCACCTAGCAATAACATCACTAGTTATTTTTTCGTACGCGTGTCCGATGTGCGGGTCGCCCGATGCGTAATCAATCGCTGTAGTAACATAAAAAGTGTCTTTGTCTTTTGCCATTTAAGGAATAAAAAGACTAGTTCTTAATATATAAAACTTACTAGAAAAACTTATTTTTTTGGGAATGCCATTCGCTTTGTAATCCCAATTTTCTCGTTGCAGTGCTCACAAAGAACTACGTAGGCTTTGACTCCTCTCCAACTCTTAAACTTAAAATCGGTTTCTGACTCGCCTTCTTTCTTGCAATACGGACAAGTGTACGCTGCTTGGACGACAACGTTTTTTTCGTGCTCGAACTTATCTTCTGTGTAGCCGCACTCAGGACACGCGTATTCTTTTGCGCGAATCTTGACTTTGCCTTTGACAACAGGCTTGCCCATGATTCCTTTCTTGCACTTAGGACACTCAAGCTTATACGCCCAAGCCTTTATCTTACCATCATCTTCAAAATTCCTGTTAGTAAAATATAAACATTGATTCACGCTAGTCGGATGCTTAAACCCCATCAAAAAACCACCTTAGAAAACATCATGGATTAAATCTTTTAAAAAACTTTTGTTTTACTCATCCAAATCCATGCGTTTAATCTCAATCGAGATTGCTTCTTCATCAACGCGGATATCCCTAGGACAATCAGTGTATTCTAATTTGTTCTTCTCACAGAACGCTTTGACTTTGTCTTTTTCTTCTTTGTTTGGAGTCCACACAATCACGTTCAACCCTTCTGATTCCGGCATTAAGACCTCAAAGCCCTCTCCTTGAAGTTTTTGTATGGTCTCGCTCCTTTTTTGTTCCAAAAACTTCAATCTACTACCAAGACCTGATAACTTCTTTTCTAAGTTGATAAAGAATTCTTCTGTTGGGTTGAATTGAGTCTTAGCGCTGAGGATGCTATGATAATTATCGTTGTCTGTCGCGATGAAACCGCCCTCGCCGATATTGATTGGTTTCCAACGACCAAAACTCCCAATGATTACATCACCGATCTTAGCAGGTTCTTTACCAATGCTTCCACTAACATCGTTTATTATCATTATCTTGTTTTGCTCGCACTCCACTTCAACTGATATCATGTCCTCTATGAAGCTATACGCTGGCATCGAATTAATAAGTAGTACTGCGTCGTGATAATTACTTAGCTGCGAGGACTCTATCAAGCCAAGATTCGTCTTTAAAATTATGACTTTAAGATCTTGTTTCTCTGCTAATTCTTCGTAAGTCATCCAACCCCCCTGGTCTTGGATTAAAACGATTTCTTTACCTAACCCCTTAACCAAACCTAAGACTAACTCTATACTATTGTTGCCTCGCCTAGTAAACAAAATATTCTTTTTGCCTGTCAAGCTACTCAAAGCTTCAACGCAAACATCTTTCTTACTGATTTCTTCCATAACAAAAAGTTTTTTATTTTACTAGTTTTATATTTAACTATTTTTTTTAGAAAAAGCTTAAAAAGAAAAAAAAACATGTTACTAGTTTGTTATGAAATTAAAAAGGGTGATTGAAAACTTCTTCTTATTCGCGCTAATACTCCTTAACATCCTAGATTTCTTAGAAATATTAGAAGGCGACTTTGACATAGTAAAGAAACTGGTTAGTTGGTCCTTGATGATATACTTACTATACCATTTCGGTTTTACAAGGATACTAGTTGGGTACAAAAAAAAAATAATAGATTCACTGCTAGTAATAGCGTACTCGTTATTTGTGGTTAAAGACTTAATATTTATTTTTTTACACACAGAAGGATTAACTTATTTCGAGGCGGTAAGCACTAGTCTCAGGATTTTTCAAGATAGCATAACATATTGGAGTTTTAACACCGCTGCTTTACTCTTAATCTTTGTCGCGTTTATTATCTCAAGAAACGAATTTCTTGTAGAAGAAAAAAATCTGCTTGGTCGCTGACAAATAAGTTTTTGTACTCGTTTTCTCCGATTTCTTTTTGCAGTATTAAGTAGTACGTTGTTTGGTTAACTGTTAAGTTCGCGTATTTTAGGCTTCCTGAGAGTGACGCGTTATCAGTTATTCCCGCGTTTGCCATGTCATCGTAATAACTTATGACTTTGTAGGATTCTTGCTCTGAGGAGATAATACTTGACAAGATCTTTTTTATGTTGCTTACCCTAATTGTTTTGTTTATAGTAATCGAAGAGTAAGTAACAGTTACATAGTGATTCCTTGGCTAGGAGCAGCTAATGTTTTTGTGAACTCCCCATTACTATCTGTTGCAACGTAATAGGTGGTGTTATCCAAGGTTATTGTCACGTTAACTCCTTGGATTGCGCCGCCAGAAGCATATAACTCTCCAGAAACAGTTATGGTCTCGTTTGGTTTATACGTTGATTTGTCTATTTTAACATTGAGTATATCATTAACTCCCAGCACGCTACAAGAAAATAAAATTAGTAAAACTATCAAGAATATTAAACTCTTTTTTTTGCCACCCATACCGATTCAGCATCCCTTATAAGCTTCTTTGATAGTATTTATTTATAAAGATTGCTACTTTTTTATGTAGTTGAAAATGGATGAAAATGGATGATTACTACAATAGCATAAGTGAGGGTTACGAAGAGTTATACTTAGAAGAACAAAGAAAAAAACTAGATATTATACTATCAGAACTACCCAAATACTTCAGTATAAAACCCGAGCATACTTTGTTAGACGTGGGGTGTGGTACTGGGATAACCACGCAGCCATGGAAGTGTAAGAGGACAGGGTTGGATCCTGCGAAGAAATTATTAGAAAAAGCTCATAACAAAGAAGAAATAAAATACGTGCTAGGAAAAGCAGAAAGCATCCCCTTTGAAAACGACTCATTTGATATTGTAGTCTCAATCACCGCAATCCAAAACTTCGCTGATACTAGAAAAGGTTTACTAGAAATAAAACGGGTTGGCAAGGATTTCTTTATCTTAAGTTTCTTAAAGAAGAGCTCAAAAGCAAATAAGATTGAAGAAACAATTAATGAATATTTCAAAGTTCTTGGACGCGTTGAAGAAGAAAAAGACATCCTTTTTTTCTGTAATAAATAATGTATGCTTGAGCGAAGCGAAACATACAATCCTGGTCAAGCTTGATAAAGATTGCTAGAACTCTACTTTTATGACGTCTCGTTGTATTTTCTTTGCGCATAGGTGAAGTCTGTCTACGAGTTCGTAATCGTTTTTCCCTGCTCGGATTACTTGGTGTAAGCGGTCAATGATTTGTCTGAATAAGCGGATGATGTCTCCTTCGACGTAGCTGGTGTAATCGAGTAGTTCTTCGAAGTCGCAGCCGTTAGCCCATACACTTACTATTTTGTTCATCCTAGCGATTTTCATCTTATTCAAAGCCTTATCTAGGTATGAGTGTTTAGATAACTCATCTATTATGGCGAAGTAATCTTTTTTATCACCGAATTTGAACTTATCGAATTTTTTTTCTTCGTACGCAATAGCCCCTAATAGTATTAAGAGTTGATTATCACTTAGTTTCTTGTACAAATCACTAGTAAAAATCTCGGTTAATATTAATTCCTCGGAGTAGATGTGCTTAGCAAATAATCCCTTAGATGTTAACTCATCGTTTCTTAAGTAGCCCATCTTCTCCAATGTTTTGTACTTGTGCTTGTAACTACTCATGATTCTTACTTGCTTATTACTACTAGTTTGTCGCTTAAGAAAATAATCGAAGTTCATCTTCAAAATTTTTTCGCGCTCATCTGGTGTGTGGTTGTGAACGATGTTAAGAACTGTGTTGTAAGTTAAGTGGAACTGGCTGATGATAGGCTCAGTATCCTTACTGGTAAAACCTGTGATTTTGTCTAAGTCGTTTCTGTTACGATCAACTAACGCAATAGCTCTTCCTTCCTTGTCGATTCCTCTTCTCCCAGCCCTACCCGCTAACTGGAAGTACTCCTTGCTATTAAGGTACCTGAAGTTAAAGCCATCAAATTTTTCTAAAGAGTTAAAACAAACCGTTTTTGCTGGCATGTTAATACCGACTGCGAAAGTCTCCGTGGTGTACAACACGCTAATCAATCCTCTAGCGAATAATTCTTCTACGACTTCTTTTAGTTTGGGCAGTATCCCTGCGTGGTGAACCGCGACGCCTTTTACCAGAACATTTTTTAAAAACCTTGCTGAGTCCATCTTCTTGACTTCTTCACTAACGGTTTTGTAATAATAATCAAGGATCTCCTTTTTTTGCGCCGCGTTTGTAAAGTCGTGCTTTATTCCTAACTGCTCAGCTAATTCCTCGCATTTCTTCCTGCTAAACGCAAAAAAGAAACAAGGAAGTTGATTGTGCTCAGACAAGTACTCTATTACGTCTAAGTGACTTGGAAAAGGCGTCTTCTCTCTCCGCTTACCTCTATTCTTTTTCTTCTTTGCGTATGGCATGACATCGTAATAATTAGGGGTTCTACTAAGTTCTTTTTTTAATTCTTTAATAGTTGTCAAGCCAAGGTAGTAATCGTATACGTGGTGAGTTAATGGAACCGCTCTTTTTGAGTATTCAACTACGTCAACTATGTGGTTCTTAATAGTACTTATCCAGTCCGCGAATTGCCTAGCGTTAGGAATAGTAGCGCTCAAACATAAGAATCTTACGTGTTCCGGGCTGAAAATAATTGATTCCTCCCAGACTGTTCCTCGCTCGATATCGCTGATGAAATGGATTTCATCATAAACCACGTATCCAAGTGCGTCGAGGTCAGAGTCTTTTGATAAGAGCATGTTTCTATAAATCTCAGTTGTCATAATCAGTATTTGGGCGTCGTGGTTAATTGTTACGTCCCCAGTTAATATCCCAACTTTTTCTTCTCCGTAAAGCGTTTTGAACTCTTTGTACTTCTGATTAGAAAGCGCCTTGATAGGAGCTGTGTAAATGATTCTCTTCTTTTTCTTGATGTATCTATCTATAAGGTAATCCGCGATTAACGTCTTGCCAGTTCCAGTAGCTGCGCTGACTACTACGCTGTGACCAGCGTCAATACTTTTTATGCTATCTATCTGGAATTGGTCTAGAACGAAGTCTCTATACTTAACAACACTTTTTGTCTGCGCCACTAAAAATGTTAGTGTTCGCTAATACTATTTAATACTTAGTTTTTTTAGTGATAGTGAATCAAAATAAGAATAGGTGTTATTTTTGTTTTTTTATTTTTGCTACAAAAAAACCTTCTGTGTTGTTAAGTTGAGGATAAAGTCTGAGAACGTTTTTGATTCTTGGATCAAATTTTTGTCCATCCCATTCAAGAACAGGTTCCGCTCTTTTTATGTCTAAGTCAAAAGGCACGACATCGGCGTCGGGGTGTTTTTCTAATAAGTAGTTTATTATTGCTTCGTCTTCTTCTGGTTCGAGAGTACACGTGCTATAAACTAGTTCTCCGCCTGGTCTCAGCATTTTATACGCGTGCAGAATTAATTGTTTCTGGGTTCCTGCGAGGCGTCTTATCATGTTCTCATTCCACATCCGAAGCGTCTTAAGACTCTTTCTAATCGTTCCTGTCCCGCTGCAAGGCGCGTCAACTAAGATTTTATCAAAACCACCTACTCTTAGTCTCTGGCCTTCTGATAAACTAATAAGCGTGTTCGTCGCGCCGACTCTTTGCATGTTAATACCAAGTGGCCTCGCCCTCATTCCCTGGTAATCGTTAGCAACTATTAATCCATCGTTATTCATGTACATAGCCATCTGGCTAGTTTTTGAACCAGGAGCCGCGCACATATCTAAGACTAATTCGCCAGGCTTAGGATTCAGTACTATGGGTGGTATCATGCTGACTGCTTCTTGGACGTAGATAAATCCTAGTGCGTGCTCGGCGGTGTTGCCAATGTCTCGCCTCCCTGTTTCGTGCTCAATCCAGAAACCTTCTTTGCACCAAGGAATACTAGTTAGTATCCATCCTTTTTTTTCAAGGCTCTTCTTAGTTTTCAGAACACTAGTTTTGAGTGTGTTTACGCGGATGCTTCGCCTAAGAAAGCTCAAGCTGTACTTCATGAACTCCTCGTAATTAGCCCCGCAAAGAGTTTTGTACCTAGCTTCAAAACCAGGCTTGATAACAATGTTCTCAGTTTTTGGGATTTGTTCTACCATTTTTTTGTCATGTAAGGACCTTCTAAGACGTATCCTAACTTCTCGTAGTATTTCCTGACTCCTACACCACTTATTATTACTACTTTGTTTTTATTGTTTTCTTTTGCTATTCTTTCTGCTTTTAGCAAGAGTTTCTTACCCCAGCCTATGTGTTGAGTTTTTCCTTTATCTCCTATAGGTGTTGCTTGGCCGTAAACGTGAAGCTCTCTTAATATCGCTGAGTCATTAGTTATTTCTTTTCGTAAGCTTTGAGAGGGGATTCTTAGTCTGCAAAAACCCACCAATATTTTTTGTTCGAAGTCCTCAGCGGAGATGAAAAACTCCAATCCGTCACTGGCTTCGTATTGATATGTTCTTATCTCAACGTTTTTGGGTGTCTTCTGCGTTTTTCTTTGTACGTGACCTACTTCTCTGCAACGAATACACTCACAAAAAGGTTTGTGTTTCTCGATTTCTTGGCGTAAGTTAGTCATGTCAACTCCGCTCGTCGTCTTATAAGTTGGGATGTCTCGTTGAATCCTCATAACCCTGCAATACGCAGGAATACTTTTTTTGAATTCTGCTATCATCTTAGCTGCTTGACTCGTTGATAAAGGCGTATACTTTCCAGCTTTGTATTCTTTGAAAAGTTTTGTTCCAGGGATGACCATGCAAGGATATATTTTTAGCATGTCAGGCCTAAAATTTTCGTCACCAAATATTTTTTTTAAGCCTGTTAAGTCCTCATCGTACTTTATGCCTGGGAGTCCTGGCATGACGTGAAAGTTAAGTTTGAAACCCATGTCTTTTAAGACTTTAATACTGTTAACGCTGTCTTTTACTGTGTGACCCCTATCAATTTTTTTTAGTGCTTTGTCGTATACGCTTTGTACTCCGAGTTCTACTCTTGTGCATCCGAGTCTTAGTAACTCGTTTCCTTGTTTTAGTCCTCCATAATCTGGTCTTGTCTCTACTGTTAGGCCAACGCATCGAACAAGTGAGGTCTCATTCTTTTTTTGTTCTTCTTCTAAAGTTCTCTTCTTGGATTCTTTTAGGTTAAGAATCTTTTTTTTGATTCTTATTTCTCTTGCTTTGTTTTGTTCTCGAACGTCGTGTGGTAGTTCGAAGAACTCTCTGAATTTAAGTACTTGGAATTCTTGGTTTTTGTCAAAGAAGGTTTCTGAGAAGTCGTTCATCGCACCATATGCGTTTGTTACGAAGTTTTCTTGGTAGGTTTTCTCGAAGCTTGGGAAAGTTCCTCCCATAATTATTAGTTCTACTTTGTCAAATGGTTGGCCTAGGACTATGTATTGTTCTAAGCGGTTGAAGACTTGTGAGTACGCGTCGAACTCGTTTCGTACTCCTCTCATCGTCGCTGGTTCAAACCCTGTGTAACTCATTGGGATTCCGTCTGATACGTTTGATGGGCACATCGCGCACTCGCCGTGAGGGCATTTCTGGGGTTTGCTCATTATCGCGACTACGCACACCCCGCTAATAGTACGAGTCGGCTTAGAAACAAGGTTTAGTTTCTTTACGTCTTCTGGCTTGGTGTGTAAGAGTACTTGGATGTCTGTTGGTATATTTTTCTGACTATGTTTTTTGCATAGCTTTATTTTTTGTTTGGATAACTCGTCTTTTGACGGCTTCTCATCTAAGACGTACTTTATTATCTCATCAAAAAAAAGTTGTGAATCACTCATAATAACTTTTAAGAACTAGGATTTTATTTAAAAAAGTGATGGAAAAAAAGCAATTCCTATTTATATCTAAATATTTTTTTATTCTAAAAATAATTTGTTATAATTGAATTTAATTAAGTTCTCTTCTATATCTTTGTAGGTTTTACCACAAATAATTCCTCCTGCTATAAAAATTTCTTGGGTTATATCAACAAGACAAAAGTCGGGCATTTCAAATTTTTCTTTTTCTTCTGTGGTTTCAAATTCAAAATCAACAACAACCAAACCTTTTAAAGCATCTTGAAAAACATCAAATTCAGCAAATCTCCCTTCATAATCATAATAATACCTTATTTTATGTACTCTTTTTCCTTCGAGTTGCTCATTTAATGAATTAAATTCTGTTTCTGTAAGAATTATTGTTTGTTCTTTTTGAGTTGAGGCGTCACCTTCATCAACAGGTTCTTTTTTAGTCAATTCATACTTATCCCCATTTTTTCTTAGTCTCAATTTTGGGTGTTCACTAAATTTAGGAATATAAACATCAATAATTTCCTTAAATTTACAATCTTTCAAATCATCAGGAATTTTCTTTGCCAAAAAAGTTTTTTCTAACTCAATCATAAAAAAAATAAGAAAATAAGAAGTTATAAATTTTTCTTTTCTAATTCTAAAAATTTTTCGATTCTTAGAAATTGGTTATTATTTATTCTTTTACGTGTTCGAATAATTCGTGGACTAATTCTATGTATGTTGCCGCGCTCCACGCCTGAGAGAAGCACCCCTCACTCCTGAGTTCTTTGGCGCTGCTAACCTCAGCTGAGGCGCCTACGACTCCCCTAGTTAGAAGCTCATTAGTTGAGGCTTCTACTATTTTGACTATGACTTTGTAAAACATTTTGTAATTAACGCGTTTTAAACAAATAGCTGCTAAGTTATTAATAAAAAACCAGCTGTCCCCTCTGTGGTAACTCTTATTATCAGCTCCTGTGTACTCCTCACAAAACAAGGGGTTGCTCTTCTCGATAGTGCTAAAGCCGCCCCAGTCAAGGTATAAGCGTTTCGATGCGTTTTTGAAGACGTACTCCCACTTCTTATTACTAAGAAGATGAGGATATGCGTAGTACGCCAAGAAAATATTAGGTCTGAGAGTCGGGTCACTAATACCATCTTTTAATTGGTATCTGTCCAAGAAATTCCTCCTAACATCAAGGCGAAGCTTCCTCTCAAGCTTACCGTATTTTTTGTAGTCTTTATCATCAAGCATCTTAGAGAGATAATTCATCAAAGAATACATCGAGAGTCTCAAGCACTGAATCTCTAAGCGCACCCCTTCTCTTGTGTCTCCTTGGAACTCTGTATCCATCCATGTCTCTTTAGCTGCGTTAACCGCGTAGCCATCTTTTGTTCTATAAACAAGTAATTTGCTAAGGCTATCACCTAACTTCTCTTTTATAACAAGCAAGTCTTCTCGGCTAAGAACCTTCTTTAATTTCTTATGAACATTCAATAATTTTAGGAAATCGTGGATGCGTTTAAAAACCCAGCCGACGCCATCAGCGCTGCTAAGCGTAGTAGGAGGGTACCTGCTAGGAATCCTCCCATCTTTTAATATTATGTTTAGCTGCCTAAACAAAATTTTTTTGACTTTCTCATAGTCTTTTTCAAGCATTAAAGCCCTCAAACTAATAGCTTCGTCTCGAGTCCATATCTGAAAAAACCACGGGAGCCCCGCGTATATCATGGGTTGATCATTAATGCTTATCACTAAGTCATCAAGGCTTTTTAGAGCTAATTTGTAAGCCATGCCAATCCTTTTGCTTACTTGGATGTTGTGACGAACCAATTTTTTGATGTGTTCTTTTCTTTGATTCTTCAAGTGGTCCCCTGAGTAGAACAAGTAATTAGCGTTGTTCATCGCTCTCTCCAAATTATCAGCTGCGTAGAAAACTATCTTCGCGTTTTTTGCGATGTTAAAACGCATGGCTTCATAGATGAACCACTCACTCTTAGTTTTGCGCTTCTTATCATGCTCGAATTCTTTTTTCACCCATTTGGCTACTTCTTCTTTTTTCGCATCGGTTTTTATCACTAAGTACTTTTGGTATTCTAAGTCTTGTTTGCTATCATCTTTGTGTTTTTTGTACTCAATTATTATGAAATCTTTCTTCTCGTAGACTTCGTAAGTGTGGCCTCGAACTGAGAAATCATAGATGCGCCGCATATCAAGTGTTAATAACGCGTAGCCTTCGTAGTCTTCTACTTCGTATAATAAGCCGTTTTCGTGCATGAAGAACCGCTCAGTCGTTTTAGGCCCGTATTTTTTCTCGATGCACCAAAACTTATTAGTTATCTGCGTTGCGACATTACTTATTTTTATGGTGTCTATTGTTTTGAAAAGACTGGGGATTCCTTTTTGGACTTCTAATATGTGCATTCCTCGATAAAGCGTTGTTGGGTAATCAAGGTAGTAGCCTCCTTTCTTATTTGTTAATAAGAACTGCGGTGAGTAAACTTCTTCTCTGTGACTTGTTCCTTCTAATTCGTAACTTACCTTAACCATTTTTTTATAAACTCTAAAAAAATAATTTAATTGATTGGGGTTCCTAGCGGATGATGGTGTTGCTTGCGATGTTCAAACTTTTTTCTTTCTCGATTACTTCTGCGCAGTCCCCTATTAAGCTGTTTGTTAGTTGAGCGTTTTGAATCCTTGATTCCTCGCCTATAATACTGTTTTTTATTATGCTGTTCTCAACTGTTGAGTTCTTCGCTATGCTAACGTGGGGTCCTATCACGCTACTATTTATTACGCATCCGTCTTCTATGTAGACAGGCTCGATTATTATTGAGTTATTTGTCTTTATTGTTTTGTTATGTCCGTTTTCTAATAAGTACTTATTAGTGGATAGCATTGTTTCTGGGATTCCTGTGTCAAGCCAGTCCCCTATCGGCACAGCTCTTAATTTGTGGTTTTCTTCTACCATTAACGCCATGGCGTCAGCGAGTCGATACTCTCCTTTTGAAGTTCTTCGCTCATTCATCGCTTTTTCTAGGTATGAGAACATCTGCTTCGAGCTTTTAAAGTAGTATAACCCTATTATTGCCAAATCACTTTTTGGCTTCTCTGGTTTTTCTTCTATTTCTGTGATGGTTTCTTCTTTTGTGTTTAGGATTCCGAAACGCTCAGGGGTGTCTGTCTTATTAGCCCAGACGATGCCGTCGTAATCTTTTATTTCGTCTATGTCCGTTTTTATGTTCTTTACAAATAATGTGTCTGAAAAAATTATTAGTACGTCTGTGTCTCGTACTTCGTCTTTAGCCATGCTTATGGCGTGGCCGTCTCCTAGCATTTCTGTCTGCTTAAAATAAGCTGTTTTGTAATCGTAATTGTTATCGACGTATTCTCGTATTTGTTCTTCCATGTCCCCGGTTATCATGATGACTTCTTCAACGTCGAGGTTCTTTATTGAGTCTAGTATGTGTCCGAGTACTGGTTTTCCTGCTACGTGTAGTAGTGGTTTTGGCTTAGAATAAGTGTGTGGTCTTAGCCTTGTTCCTTTCCCTGCTAGTGGTATTATGACTTTGATTTTTTTATTCCTCCCCACAAAATTTTTTGTGTTTTTTGTTGAGAATTGATTGGTTAATTCTTTATAAATTTATCTTTATTTGTATATGTCTTTTGGTCTTTTTCCAAAAACTTGGTACTCCCTTGTTCTTTTTTCTTCTTCTCTTTGTTTCTCTACGTTTCCTAACGTGTTTTGGTCTGCTTGGCCTTCGCCTGATTCGTATTCGTGTTCTGATTCGTTTTTTGCGTACTCAGCAATTGATTCTTCAGCGCCGCCTGGTTTTGTGAAGTACTCTGAGCTAGTATTAATAGTTGCTTCTAGGGCTTCTGGTGTTTGGGGGGTGTTTTGTGTTTCTATTTCTTCTCTGTCATCATCACTTTTAAAAAACGCGTCGATTGTCTCAGAGTCGTAGTCCTCGCCTACTCCTGATTCTCCTAGGAGGCTTGTTATGAGATTCTTTGATTCTCCTTTTTTTCTTGGATCACTTTTTTTTCTGCCTAAAACTTTTTTTTCGGCGTCTTGTATCGTCTTGATTAACTCTGAGAGCGATACATTGTTTTTTATTCCTACTTCTACGTCTATTTTTAGTTCTTCTATCTCTTCGGTTTTGAAGCCTTCGCTTAATAGTTTGTCTTCTAGTTTGTCAAACGCTTTTTTTACTTGCTCCCTGATAATATCACTCATGCTAATAATTATAAAAGTAGAAAATTATTTATAAAACTTTATAAGTAAAAACGTTACCCCTTTTTTTACTATGAAAAACACTTTACATGTCGCCTCAGCAATTATTAGGGACCCCTCAGATTTGTCTAAGATTTTGTTAATTGAAAGAACTCCTGGAACACCTCTTATATTCCCAGGTGGAAAAAAAGAAGAAGGCGAAACACTTGATGGGACATTGCAACGAGAATTAAAAGAAGAACTAGGGATTACTTTATTAGGTTGGACTCGTTTTAGAGAGTATAATAACGTTGGAAAACCCATTTTTGATGCAAAATATGATGACTTAACACTTCACTTATTCTTAGTTGAGAGTTATAATGGTTTGCCTAGTCCTAAAGATGGTATTCATAATGCTATCTATGTTAATAATCATGATTGGGAGAAGAATTTAGTAATCGTTGCTGATATGGTCCCAGAAATCTATGAAGATTTACATAATCATGATATTATCGCTAGTAAAAACTAATTTATTCTTTGTAGTACTTCGCTGCTTCTTCAGGCGGCACGCTATTAATAATCGTGTTTGTTAATAATTCGAACCCAGCCCACTTAGCAAGCCTCGGTGAGACTTCTATAAAGAAATGGTTGTGTTCTTCCCCATCATAGAAGTTGTAGAATAAGACGTTGTAACTAGGGCTTCCTAATTCTTCGAGTTTACCCAAATACTTCTTAATATTTTTTGCCAAGCTAACTATTTCTTCTTTGTTTAAACTTAGCATGTTGTTGATGTGTCTAAGAGGTATTATCATTAGTTGCATGGCGAAGCGACTAGCGTAAGGAGTTAATACAAAGAAATGATCATCTAAGCTTATGTGGCGCTCGCTGTTAAGTTCTTTGTCGATGACTCTGCAATACGCGCAGCAATTATTATTTGCGTGGTAATTTTTGGCTTCTTTGCCAATCTTAGCAATCCTTTCTGGGAGTAAGTTGTAGCTTATTAGTTGGGCGTGGCTGTGAGATAGGCTCGCGCCTCCGTCTCCGCCTTTGTTTTTGAAAAGCGCTGGGTATCTATGCCCGTTTTTGATGTCTGCGTCTAAGCGCCTAACATACATCTTGATAACTTTAACTATGTGTTCTTCTGATAATTCGTGTAGTTCTTCTCCGTGGTTAGGAGTCTCTATTATTACTTGGTGGTTGCCAACTGCGTCAGCGTAAGTGTAGAATTCGTTATCTGTTCTTAAATCAGTGTTTCCTTCTTCGCTTACTGCGCGGAACTTATTTGGGATGCTTCTTACTAAGAATCTGCCGTCTTTACCGATTTCTTCTTCGACTACTCCGGGGATCATGTGTTCGTGGCCTGGGCAGAAAGGGCACTTAAGAGCTTCTTCTGGCTTAACTTCTTTTTTTTTGGCTTTGTCTTTGAATTCTTGTGGCCTCTTAGCTCTCTCTGTTGCGATTATGACGTAATCATCTGTTAAGTAATCTTTTCTTATACCAGCCATCTTCTATTTTTTTATTGCTTTGTTTTGAGCAGTGATGTAGTTCTCTGCGAGGACGCTCCAGTCTGCGAGCACTGATAATTCTTTGGCTTCTATTTTTTGTTCTACTCTTTCTTGGTGTTTTAAGCTCACAAAATCAAGGAGTGTTTTTGAGAAGTCTTCTACTAGTTCGTCATCAGAGACGTTCATTCTTTTAAGAACGTATAACCCGCCTTTTTTTTGTTCTGCTTTTTTTTGCATGAATCTTCCGTAACCTGCTAAGTCAGTTGTTAATGCAGGGACTCCTAGAGCAGCGCTCTCAAGAGGCGTGTACCCCCAAGGCTCGTAATAAGACGGGAAGACTCCGAAGTGCCCAGCGCTTATTGCTTCGTTATATGTCAGGTTTAGTAAGCCGTCGTTGTTCGAGACGTATATAGGGTACAGGATGACTTTTACTTTGTCTTCTTCTGAGTTGAGTAAGCCGTTGGCTTTGAATGCGTTTAGGATTTGGTTTTCGTACTCGTTTGTCAAGTTGTGTGTTGAGAGCGGAGGGTTTCCTTCTTTTATCTGGAACTCTCGCGCTTTGTGTTTTAGTTCTCGCTCGAAATCTAGTGGGAAAATGTTTTCTACGCTGAGGTCTTGGTGTCCTAATATGCATTTTAAGGCGTTGTTCGTTATTTGTTTTTCGTGTTCTTTTATGCTGCTTTTTATTTCGTGAAACTTGTTTTTTGATTCTAAAATACTAAACCGAATCGACGTAGCCGCGTCTGGTATGAAGAAGAATGCGAAGACGGTTTTTGAGTCTTTTTCTTTTTTTAATTCTTCGTTGAGTTTGTTTAATGCTCTGACAAAGACGTCTATTCCTTTGTTTTTGAATTCGTTTCTGCCAAATATGAAAAAGTTCAGGCTTTTTTGTAAGTCGAGGTAGTAGTATGGGTAGAAGTAATACGTTAGGAATTCTCTTGTGATATCCCTGTTTTTTCTGTGCATCAAACTCGTCTCTTCAAAGGTGGGGAACTTGTTTATGTCTAGTCCGTTTAGTACTAGGACTTCTGGTTTCCTCTCTAGGATTTTCTCGGCTTCTAACCCTGTTATTTCTGAGACCGTCGTGAATATATCTGTTGCTTTAGCGCAGGCTTTCTCCGTGGTGTATTTGTCTAGGACCCCTCTATTCTTTGCTTCTTGGTACGCGTCTAGGGTGTCCATCATTGAGTACAACGCGTCGCCTGCTCCTGCGATTGCTCTGCCAAGCATCGTTGCGTGCGTGGTGAAAACCGTTCCTATACTTGAATTATTCTTTTTTAAGTAAAGTATTGTTATCCCTGCTAGCCATTCATGAAAATGCGCTACTAATTTTTTGCCTTGCATAACTCCTTCTATTTTTTGTAGTAGTATGCCTACGCACCACGCCCATATCATGGGTTCTACGTAGTCATAAGCTGAGAACAAGGTTTCTACGCCGAAGCTTTCCCATAACTCTTCTTTTACATGGTCTGCGTCTCCCAACCTGTTTTTGAAATCGACTAGGATTACTTGGGGTTCTCCTTTTATCTGCCACTTTCCATAAACGCAGTTTATTCCTTGAGTTGCTAGTTCCTCAAATGGTTTCTTTAAGAATTCTGGGGGGCTTAGTTGTTCTAGTTCTTTTTGTGCTTGGTCCGCGAAGTACGGCCCTATAAGAAAGTAGTTCTTGTCGTATGCTTCGTTTATTATCGCTGCTTTGGATGTCACCACGGTGTATATGCCACCGACTTTGTTGCATACTTCAAAACTTGATTCGAATAAAAAGTCGGCTTCGGGTTTTTTCATCTTATCCTGCGATTAGGCTTATTATACGAAAAAGGATGATGCCTATTATTAATCCGAAAAGCATTCCTATCAAGAACTCTTTTTTTGTGCAGTCAAAGTGAAGTTCGCAAAAAAGTTTTTGTAAGTTGCTTTTCTCAATGATTTTCTTAGGGTCTTTCTCGTTCATAGCTGGAAGAACACTCTTTTGTTCTTCTTGTACTGTTGGTTGTGTTTCTTCCACTGCTGGCTGCGTTTGCGGTTGTACCTCTGCAACAGGTTTCTCTTCAGCAGGAGTCTCAGCTGGTTTTTCTTCCTCAACAGGTTTCTCTTCAGCAGGAGTCTCAGCTGGTTT
>JAAOYB010000031.1 GCA_018221135.1 Candidatus Woesearchaeota archaeon | reverse complement strand
CGATGATGGTAATTACGTTGTCTGGTTGCACATAACAGATTTGGAGCAAAACACTGCTAGTGCTAACTTAGTAATCAATTCGAAAGCTGACAACAGAATAGGGACTAGTAAGTCAAAGCTTTACGTTCAAACTTTTTTAGAACAAGAACAAATACTGGCTGGAAAACAAAACGTATTGTACTATAAATTACTAAATCAAGGCTCAAGAAAAATAAGAGACGCTAAGATAACAGTAAGCATAGTGGATTTAGGATTTATCAGGACTTTTAGAATAGGAGACTTATCTGTTAATAAAAGGTATTCTGGCTCATTATGGCTAGATATACCCAATTGGGCTCCGAGAGGAGAATACGAGATTCGCTTCAGTGTACACGGTGATAATGGAAATACTAGACGAGTTAAGTATTTATTCACACAAATAGTTTAGTTTGTTATCACTATAAAATAGTGTATTTATGGAAACCTTTATAAATAAAAACTCATTACAAAAAACTCAATAAAATAATACTCTAACAAATAACATGCTTAGGGGGTCTAAGAAATGAAATACAAAACCATATTAATAACAACATTAATGCTTTTAATCAGCTTGTTTGCTGTCAGCGCGAATCCTATAGCTGAAGAAGTATACGTTGATAATGTTCCAATGCTCTCAAAAACAGGAAGTACAACTGTTGAGAGAGGAGAAGAATTCGACGTAAAAGTAGAAGTTTTCTCAGATACACCACTAAAAAATATTGTTGTATCAGCAGAAATACTAGGATACGAATACAGCAGATATGATGATTCACTACAAGACGAATCAGACACGTTTGATCTAGACGCGGATGATCGAAAATTCGTAAAACTATACCTTAACATACCTGATAACGCAGAAAGAGATTACTATGATCTTAGAGTAAGAGTCGCTAGCAGAACTAATCCAAGCGAAGAATACTTAATAAGGTTAAACCTTAAAGGAAAAAGACACAACGTAATAATTCGAGACATAGAAATACCTAATACTGTTGTTGCTGGAAGAGCGATTCTTGGAAACGTCAGAGTAAAAAATATTGGGGATAGAGATGAAGATGGAATAAAAGTAACTTTATCTATTCCTGACTTAGGTGTTGAAGACTCAGAATTCATAGATGACTTAGAAAGCGATGACTCAACAACTAGTGAAGACTTACTATTAAGGATTCCTGCTTGTACAAAAGAAGGCTTTTATGATGTAGTAGCAGAAGTAAAATACAATGATTACTACGATGAAACAACCAAACTAACAGACATAAAAGTTCTTGAAAGCGATCTTTGCGAAGCACAAATTACAGGGGGCGCCCCAAGCAGTGAGAAAACATTAGTGACTGTTCCTTCAAGCCAAGAAGTAAAAGCAGGTCAATCAGCGGTTTACCCAATCATGATATCAAACCTTGGGAAAACTTCCAAGACGTACGTTGTGAGCGTAAGCCCAGCAGTTGATAGCTTCGCTACTTATAGACTTGATCCAAGCAACGTCATGATAGTTAACGCTAAGGACACAAACACTGCTTATCTTTACGTAACAGTTGACGAAGACGCTCAAAGCGGACTAAAAGATTTCAGAGTAACAGTCCAAGCAGATGGTGAGAGTAAAGACATAACATTAACTGCGAGCGTAGTCTCAGAAGCAGGTAGTGATGGTTCAAGTCTTGACTTGTCAAGTGGCGGAGTAAAAACAGGATTACAAATAAGTTTGTTAGTATTAGTAGTATTATTGTTGATACTCTTAATAATTTTTGGTTTTAATAAACTAAAAGAAGAACCAAGAAGTGACGAAGACGAAGACGAGCCAGGACAAACTTATTACTAAAAAAAAGAAATTTTTCTTTTTTTTCTTATTTTTTTTAATTAATATTTATGGGGTGAACAACACTTAAAAAAAAGGGATTAGGGGAAAAATATTATGAAAGCACAGAAAAGAATACTAATAGCGACTTTGATGATTCTGTCATTAATGTTTGTTTTGCCTTTTTTATCCGCTGAAATTCTCATAGATTCAATTAATATTCCTTTAGTTCTTGATTCAGAAAATATTATAGTAAACAAGTACTACGTATCAGAAAACTTCGAAGTATCTTCTCCTAACTCAATAATTAATACTTGTGCTTGTAGCACGTATAAAAATGAAGTAACCATTTATAATTCTGGAAACACGGCCAACACATATTTTATAAAAGCAAATCTTGATTACGTCATAGTTTCACAAAGCGTGATAAAACTTGAACCACAACAATCAATAACAATACCAATTTATCTAGATGTGATGTGTGAAGAAAAACAAGAAACATTAATCACAACTATTTCAAGTAATACTGGTAAACAAAAAGTTTTAGAACAAGAAATAATCGTTGATTACTGTTCAAGTTTTGCTACGAATAAAGTTGAAGGAGTAGTACGCACGAATCCCTGCGAATTACAAGTTTTTAACTTCACAATATACAACGCTCAAAGCTATAAAGACAAATACTTCTTATCAACAAACACATTTGAAAACAGCATAACATACTCGGAAAATCCAGTTAGCATAGATGGTTATAAGGATAAATCTATTTTTGTTTATTTTGAACCTGACTGCTCAGTTTATGGAGAAAACGAGATACTACTAAGTGTTCAAAGCGAGAAAACCCCTCTAAACTCAGAGATTACTTTGTCTTCTTATATTAATAGAGAGTACAATTATTCGTTGTTTGTACAACCAGAATTATATCAATGCAACAAAGAACTCACCGAGCACTTCTTCTTTATAGAAAACCAAGCAAATATCGAGAACGTTTACAAACTAAAACTAAAAGGGCCAAGATGGGCAGACTTATCAGAAGAAAAAGTTGTGCTAGGCCCAGGAGAGAAAAAAGCAATTAAGTTGGTATTAGCTCCTATTCTAAGCAGAGAAGTAAAGAACTTCGCAACTCTAGAAGTAACCAGTGTGCTTGGAGATATCCAAAAAAGTTATAACTTAACAATTTACGTAAATGATTGCTACTCATATGATATCAAACCTCAATATGAAGACAAGATTCTTTTGTGCAGCGATGATAAACAATTATTTTTTGAGATAGAAAACACAGCCAAATTAGACAACACTTATGATTTAAGCATAGAAGATGATAAGAAAGGCGTTCTTAGCTTAGAACAAAACAACGTAAGTGTTAATCCAGGAAATAAACAAAAAATTTTTGTGAACTTAGATTTGCCTGATGAAAATTTTGATTACGAAATAAAACTTAACGCGCAGACTTTCTCAAAGGATTTTAACAAAACAGCAAAACAAAAAGTTGTAGTTATTCCTACACAAGAATGTTATGAGATAAAAACAAACTTAGAAAAAAGTTATGTATCTCGTGTTGGCGAGAGGAACAATATTACTTTTAACGTGACAAACGTTGGCTATAAAAAAGGTGGTTACGAAATCACGTTATCTGGTGTTGATTGGATGAAGATAAGTGATAACTACTTATCACTCGGTCCTGATGAGACTGCTAAGCTAATAATCTTTTTAGACCCAGGACAAAACGTTTCTCTTGATAAATATGTTTCTAACTTAAGCTTTAATTTTGAAGATAAGTACAATAAAGAAGAAGAGGTAAATGTTAAGGTAATAACTAAAACTTTTTTTGAGAAAATAAAATCTTTTTTTGAGCCAACAAGCACACCAAAAAAGTTGTGTGATGAGCTTTATTCAGAAATGATTTGTGATTATAGATATTTTGAATTCTTAGAAGCACAAAGCCTAACAATTAATCTAAGCGAGCACTTCTTTGACCCTGACGGTGACAAATTAATATTTGGGGTGGAGCCAAGCAAGAACTTAGACGTACTAATAAATGAGGATGTCGCGTTTATCACTCCTAAGAATAAGGAGTGGTTTGGCGTACAAGAAGTTGTTTTTAGCGCTAGTGATTCAGAAGCGATAACTTATAGTGATAAGTTCTATGTTCAAGTAATTGACACACCAGACAGGAGAGGCGTAATTACTTTTTTTGGAATCTTATTAAAATTATTTCTTTTCATACTATTATTAGCTTTGCTCACACTTCTTGTTTTGTTCTTGTTAAGACAAGACAAGCAAAGAAAACTTGATAAAGAACAAGAAAAAAAGAAAGCACTAATAGTTCGAAAACAAAAAAGAAAAACAAGAACAAAAAAGAAGTAAGTTCTCTTTCCATAAAAAAAATAAAAAAGTGGGGATGCTGGGATTCGAACCCAGATCCGTCGGTCTCTTCCTAGAAGCGAAAAAGCCTCTACAGACCAGTTTTTTAATCATCACCGCCATTTCCGCGGCTCATCGCTCCAATTGACTGGAGCCGACTATTCTAGCCAGGTTATACTACATCCCCAAGCTACACCTAAAAGAATAGCGAGTTATTTATAAAACTTACCTCAAAACTCAATCATACTCCCAATCTTTACGTCATGTTTCATAACATAACCAGCTGGTAATTCAACAACGAACACAACTCTGTTTTTAGAACGATAAAAACTATAAGGCTTAAAACCTTTTTTTATCTCAACAACGCGTTTATTCTTATCTAAGAATAAGACATCGATTCTGAAATGAACAAAGAACATATCAAGAGAAACGTTAACCAACTTTTTAAAACTAAAAACGTAAGCAGAGTCAACTATTCTTTTTTTGAACCTAAGACCTAACGCCTTTGACAAGAAACCATCACACCTAACTATTTTTTTTATACTTTCCATTTTTAATCATGG
>JAAOYB010000003.1 GCA_018221135.1 Candidatus Woesearchaeota archaeon | reverse complement strand
TGGTTTTCCCTTAAGATATTTCTGGTAATACACGTCTCCATCTTTGTAAACGTAAGCTTCTAATTCTTTTGATAACGCGTTTACCACCGAGACTCCTACTCCGTGCAACCCACCTGATACTTTGTAAGTGTCTTTATCAAATTTTCCTCCTGCGTGAAGTTTTGTCATAACTATCTCTAAAGCGCTCACACCATATTTTGAGTGTTTATCAACAGGTATTCCTCGACCGTTATCTTCTACTACGACTTTGTTTTCTTTTGTTATCGTTATTGTTATCTTATCACAATACCCAGCCATGGCTTCGTCTATCGCGTTGTCTACTACTTCGTAGACCATGTGGTGTATTCCGCGAATACCCGTGCTTCCAACGTACATACTAGGTCTTTTTCGTACTGCTTCTAGTCCTTCTAGAACAGTTATTTTTTTCGAGTCGTATTTTGTTTTATCACTCATCTTATATCTAAAGCCATTTTTATTAATTATCTGAATAGAATTTTTATTGTTTTTTTCCTCTATAAAAACCCTGTTTTTTGTTATGTGGAAATAATTATTTTATTGTTTATAAAACTTGCTAAAAAAAAGGTTAAAAAAACGTTTTTTCCCTTGTTTTTCTATCCCATCGCTTCGTCGTAGCCTTTCATAAAAGCATACTCTGATAAGCTTATCTCGCCATCTTCTAAGAGTTTTTCTCTTCCACTATCTGAGTATATTGATTCTTCTTCGTATAAGTCGTATTCGCTGTAGTCTTCAACCATGAGTTCACCACCTCATCCCCTTAACTTAGTTTCCTAAAAATAAAAAGTTTTTTTTAGGATTATGTTTTTTAATGCAAATATTTATATATTAATTTACTATATGTTATATATAGCATATATTACTTAGTAATTGTATAATCACCAAAAAAATTTTTTGGGGGAAAATGATAAGGTGAGTAAGAGAAAAGTAATTAGTTTTGGGAAAAGTTCTTATGTTGTTAGTCTTCCAAAAAATTGGGTTTTGCGAAACAACATAAAAAAAGGTGATGAGATAAACATAGAAGAAACCTTTGACATGTTAGTCTTAAGCACAGAAGACCAAAGCAGCATAGAAGAAGAAACAAGAATTAAAAGGATAGAGTTCGATTCTTTAAAAAGAAAGGTAAATCGTAAAATAATCGCTGCTTACATGAACAATTATGACGTCATCGAAATTCACGGAAGCGACCTCTCAAAGCACTTGGATGAGATAAAACAAGTAACTCAAAACCTTGTGGCTCTTGAAATAATGGAATTAGGCCCAAAAAAAGTTATTATAAAGGATTTCTTAAACACAAACGACATAAGCCTTGATAGCATAGTAAAAAGAATTGATATGATAATTCGAGCCATGATAGAAGAAACCAAAGAAGCATTTCAAAAAGATGAAAAAATAGATCTTGATTCTAGAGATAAAGACATAAATAGACTTTTCTATGTCGGAAACAAATTAATAAATAAGGTGCTTAACAGCCCAAGGTTATCAAAAGAGATGAACATGCCAATAAAAGATTTATTATTCAAATACAAAATATTATCAAACTTTGAGAAGTTAGGAGACCAACTAAAAAGAATAATAAGAATAGCTAATAATTTGAGTTGTAAAGAAGAAAAACTATTGATAAGAAAAGCTTTCAACACATTAGCAGAAGAATACTCTGTCATCATCAAAGCTTTGTACAAAATAGATAAAGACGTCGCGGATTCATGCTTGCAAAAAAGGAATTTGATGTTTGTAGAATTCGAAAAAATGTTAGATTTAATTCCAAGCGAAGAATGCGAGAACCCAGGACACATATCAAACATAACATTCATAGTTGAGAAATTCAAACGATTTGAAAGCGGTGTTTGCAACATCGCAAAAGCGATAATAGAACACGAATAAAAAAAAAAATTTGGTTTATTTTATGTTAAGTTTCTTTATGACAAGTTTTCCTTCGCTTGCTTCGATAACGTATTCTTCTCCTTCTTTAAACTTAGAAAAATTAGTTATTAATTCAGGAAGTAATATTCTTCCCCCTCTAAAATCGAGTGTTGATATAATGCTTTGATCGCCGTTTTTCTCTGCTTGGTTTATCCCTAAATCTTTTAGTAGTTCTCGTTTTTTTCCGTTTCCGCTTTGTTCTTTAAAACTAAGAGTCTTCTCGTATAAGTACTTAGCGATCTTGTCCGCTACGTTTATATTTGTAACATCCATTATTCCTTGAAGTCCCGGGCTTAGATTCGCTTCTATAACTAGTGGTCCTTTGATGCTTTCAAGAATGTCAACACCGCAAACCTCTGCTCCTAAAAGCTTAGCTGTTCTAATAGCAATTTTTTTTGTGTTCGTATCCGCTTCGTATGCTTCGCCGACTCCTCCAGCGTGAATATTACTTCTGACTTCTTCTGTTAACGATTTTCTTTTCATACAAGCAACCACTTTTTCTCCCACTACAAAAAGCCTTACGTCTTCGCTGTCAGTCTCGATGTATTCTTGTAAAATAAAAGGTTGGTTTAAGCTCTCAAGCGTGTCAAGCATGCTAGCAGCCGCTGCGTAGCTATCAGCTACCATGACTCCTTTTCCTTGAGTCCCTGAGGGCAACTTCATAATTATTGGATAATTTATTTTTTCAAGAATCTTTTTTGCCGCGTCCGTAGTGGCTGCTACGTAAGTCTTAGGCATCGGAATGTTTTCTTTTTCTAATTGGAGTTGTGTTAATAACTTATTATGCACTAATGTAAAACTTCTGGGCTCAAAAGGAGAATAAGTAGAATCATCAAGCTCTGTTACTATCGCTCTTAGAAGCCCCGCGTATTTATAGCTTCCTTTAACGTAAACACAATCATATTTCCCTATTGGTTTGCCTTCTACTAATATCTTGTCTTCTTTGCTTCCTATGTTTACTTCGACTTTTTTTAGGTTTATCTCATCTACTATTTCGAAGTATTTCCTCATAGCTTCCGCCGTCCATTTTGAGCTTTTACTGCCTAAACTAATCATTGCCGCTTTCATTTTATTTTCGCTCGAAGTTCGGATCGATTATGAATCCTTGTCTTAGTATGTTTTGTCCTATGAGTATTGGGTATTTCATGTGGCTTCTATCAGATAAGGTGAAGTCTCCTTTTATTTTTTTGCCTGCGATTAGTATCTCAACTTCTATTATTGGTCGTAGTTTGTTTCCGTGCGCGCTCTTTACGTATTTCGTTCTGAGAATAGGTCCTAGGTTGTGTTTTGCTGCTAGTACTAAGTCTAAGCTGCTCTTAGTGGCTCCGGTGTCTATTCTTGAGAAGTATTCTTTGCTTTCGCTACTCTCTTTATTATCTAGTATTTTGATGTTTTCGTATAGTCCTAAAACAATTTTTGCTTCGCTCATCTTATTTTCTTTATTCATTTTTTGGTATTGGTTTCATCGTAGGAAAGAGTATTATGTCTCTTATTGATTCAGACCCTGTTAAGAGCATTATCATTCTATCAACACCGATTCCTATGCCCGCGTTTGGGGGTAAGCCGTATTCTAGTGCTTCTATGTAGTCTTCATCCATTGGGTGAGCTTCTTCGTCTCCTGCTGCTCTTTGCTTGATTTGGTCTTGGAATGTTTCTTTTTGTTTTTTTGGA
The DNA here is from genome assembly GCA_018221135.1 of Candidatus Woesearchaeota archaeon. Taxonomy (GTDB): domain Archaea; phylum Nanobdellota; class Nanobdellia; order Woesearchaeales; family BM511; genus JAAOYB01. The sequence goes on along the minus strand of JAAOYB010000003.1, from coordinate 35,221 downwards.
TCGTTTAGTTCTGAGTAAATATTTGCTACTTCCCAACCATTAATAAATGGTTCGACTCGCTCAGCTAAAAGAGGATTTTTTCTGTGCTCTTTTGCTAGTGGGCATATCTCGATTGGGTGGTCTATTATATGGGTTGGTTGTATTAGTTTCTCCTCGCAGAGTTCTTCAAATAAGAGGCTTATTGCTAGGCCTCTGTTTAGTTTTCCTTGATAGGTGATATTGTGTTTTTCTATTAGTTTAAAAAGTGTTTTGTCGTCGTGTTTGTCTACGTCGATATCAGCGTATTTTTTTATTGCTTGGCTCACTGTTAGTTTCTTCCATGGTGCTTTTAGGTCTATGGTTGTTTTGCCGTATTTTATTTTTGTTGTGCTATTTACTTTTTTGGCTACGTACTCCCATAGTTCTTCTGTTAGTTTTAATGCGTCGTTGTAGTCTGCCCAAGCCCATTGGATTTCTATCATGCTAAACTCGGGGTTGTGTGTTTTGTCGCTTCCTTCATTTCTAAAACATGAGCTTAGATCATAGATTTTTTCAAATCCTCCAACGAGGAGTTTTTTTAGGTATATCTCGTATGCTATTCTTAGATACATATCCATGTCCCACGCGTGAATCTTTGTCTTGAATGGCTTTGCGAATCCTCCTCCGTACAGGGGTTGTAGGATTGGTGTTTGTACTTCTAAAAATCCTTTTTTGTCAAGGAATTCTCTTATCGCTTTTAGTATTTGGCTTCTTTTAACAAAGACTTCTCGAACTTCTGGGTTCATTATTAAGTCAAGGTATCTTTTTCTGTATCTTTGTTCTTTGTCTACTAATCCGTGATATTTTTCTGGGAGTGGCCTTATCGTTTTTGTGAGTAGAGTGAATTCTTTTGCGTAAACTGTTACTTCCCCAGTTTTTGTTTTGAATATTGTGCCTTTTATGCCGATTATGTCTCCGATATCAACTTTTTTTAGGAGTTTATATTCTTTTTTTCCTAGGTCTTCTTCTCTAAAATAAGCTTGTAGTCTTCCTGTTTCGTCTTGTATGTGAACAAAGCTTGCGCGTCCCATACGTCTAAACTGCATGATTCGACCAGCTACGCTTACAGAGTTCTTTGTTTTTTCTTCTTTTTTTAGCTTTGAATACTTCGTGTTAAGCTCGTTTGCCGTGTGTTTCTTGTCATAAGAATAAGGGTAAGGATTGATTCCTAAAGCTCTTATATCATTTAGTTTTCTTATTCTCTCTTCAACTAAGCGGTTATGGTCTTGTTCTGTTGTTTTTATTGTCATCTTAGATAATTTGTTTTAAGAAAGTCTTGCTATTTTTAAAGTTTTATGTTATCACATCATTTTTAGTTCTCCTGTTATGGAGTCTATTTCTTCTTCTAGGTCGGGGCCTATGCCTACACAAGTCTTTGTTCCTGGAGCAATAATTGTTTTTCCTGCGTCAGTAATGAGACTGGCAGATAAATTGTTGTCTTTTGCTTCTTGGAAAAATTTTATCAAAGCTTTTTCATCATCAACTTTAAGAACTACCTTTTTTTGGCCTTGCGCCCTCCAAGAAGCAACTTTTTTTGAGTCTGCCCTAAGTGTTGCTTCTACGCTTGCGTGCGCCGCTTGAGCACTCATTTTGCCTTTAGGAAGCTTTAAGTCACTGCGAACTAAGATTACTTGTTTATATTCCATTTTATTTATTAAGTGATTATTTGCTATTTATAAGGTTTATTTAAGGTTTTTTTGTGCTAAGCAAAGTTTATATAGTAATAATATCACATTATTGTATACTAGCATACGAACCCCTTTGTTTCCTGTGGAACTTTTTTCCGATATGAGAGAATTAAAGGTATAAACAATAAGTTTTTATAGAGTAAGAAAAAAATAAAATATTAGTGGTTATACAAGGATGTTAAACAGAGCAAAGATAAAAACACAAAAAATTAATCCAAGAAAAATCAAGGGATTAAAAGAAAAAAGATACACCGCTTTTGATATGCATTATCACACAAAATACAGTGATGGTTCAAAAACTATTTCTGAGATAGTAAGAAAAGCTAGGAAGTTAGGAATAGGCGTGGCTATAACTGACCATAACGAAATAAAAGGAGCCTTGGAGATAGCAAAATACGACGATGTGCCTAGTATTCCAGGAATAGAAGTATCGACAAAAGAAGGAATTCACGTTCTTTTATATTTTTTTGATACTAGCGAGTTATCCGCGTTTTATAATCACATAATATTGCCTGTCAAAAAAAGCAATTTCGTAGTTAACCTCCCTTTAAAGGACTTATTAGATTTCGCTAAGGATTTCAAAGCAGTTATATGCGCCGCGCACCCTCATAGCGTTGCTTGGATGGGTGTTTGTGATGGCGCTCATAAAAAAATAGTTGACAAAAAATTATTGTCCTCATTTGACTTAATCGAAGTTATGAATGGAGAAAACCTCAGCCATTATAATCAAAAAGCGTTAAAATTATCTGAGGAACTTAAAAAACCTATTGTTGGTGGAAGCGATGGTCATAGTTTAGGGGAACTTGGAGGAGTATTAACTTATGTTAAAGAAGAAGTCTCACCTAATGAGTTTCTAAATAAGATAAAAAGAAATGAAGGTTTTGTTATTGGAAAAGAATCTAATATTATTTCTAAAGCGGTTTGTCATTCTAAAAAAATTACTGTGCCTATAAAGAACCCTATTAGTTATGTTAAGAAAAACTATAATTATTTAAAGAAAGTCATAACAACGTAGTTTTTGATGTGTTTTTTGCTCCTATAGTGTAGGCGGATAGCACGGTAGCTTGCGGAGCTATAGACCCGGGTTCGAAAAAGATACATTTAAATATTAAAAACCAAAATTGTTATCTTCGAAAGTCCCGGTAGGGGCGTATTTCACATCACTTATGATTTTGGTTGGTTCTTAGGAAAAATTTATAAATAGATACTATATTTTCGAAAATCTATATTAAAAAATAAGGTTTTGAATAGATAAATATTTAAATGATAAAAATTTAATGATTATTTATACCTTTTGTTGGGGGATTTAGTTAATGGAGAATAACGCAATTTTCAATGTTTTTTTTCGAGAAAAACCAGCCATGATGCTGGTCAGCTTAAAAAACAGCAAGAACGAAATCTATGCTTCTAGCCTTGCTAAAGTAATCGATTGCACGTATTCTCACGTCGTCAAAATCTTACAGGAGATGGAAAAAGCAGGTCTTGTTAATTTTGAGAAAGAAGGCAGGCTAAAATTACTAACCCTTACTAAGAAAGGAGAGGAAATCGCTGAACACATTGACAAGATAAGAACTCTCCTACACAAAAAATAAAGCCCCGGTTTTTCTTCTAAAACATTAATAAAAATTAAGAAAAAAATTAGTTTTGTTGTTTATTCTGCGTAGAAACTAATCTTTGATGGATCGTACTTCCAATCACTTCTTAGCTTGTCTGTGTTCTTATAATATTTTACAAGCCTAAAAATCTTTGATTCAGTAAGTTGCAATCCTCTAAGAGAGGTCATGTCTTTGTGGTTTTCTTCTAAGTGCTTTTTTAGAAGCGCTGCTTTTCTAATAAGAGCTAGTAAGTCTTCTGGAAGTTCTCCTTGAAGCTTTTTTTCCTCTAAAATACTTGTTATGCTCCTCTTAGTCAACAACTTAACACTAGGAATCCCGTAGACGTCTCTAAGGTACATGCCTATCTGAGAAGGTGGTTTCCCATCTTTTGCAAGTTTTGATATCAGCACTTCTACTTCTTTTGGCTTATAAGTAACCCAGCTAGGGGTTTTCTCAGTGTTAGGTTTAGTGCTTCCTGACTTCCCTCTTTTTCTTGAGTGCATTCTTGCCATATTAATTTTCCTCCTAATCGAAGAGTTAAATAAAAAGAGAACCAAAAAAAAAATTGTTTCTCCAGCACAACAAAGCCCAGCTTTTGAACCGTGTTGCCCATCGATTGAATAACTTCAAAGAAACAGCGTTTTATTTATAAAACTATCTAAAAAACTTAAATATTAGTAAATTCACTGAAGAATTATGGAAGAAAGTGAAGAAGAAAAAATTGCAGTAAGCCTCCTACGAGGATTCATTAATACTGAAAAACAATTTGTTGAAAAAGAGCATGAATTAGAGGATATATTTGCTGCTTTATTTCACCATGTATTTGTTCTAGACCAAGAAGTAATTCCTGATAATATGACTAAATTACATGAATTAAATGGAGAAATTAATGATGTGCTTAGTGAAATAGAAGGTTACCTAAATGAAAAACAAATAGATAACCTACAAATAATAAGGGAATTTGGGGATGATTTTAAAAAATTAGGGGAAAATGTTGAGCATAGAGAATGGGTTGCTCTAAGAGAAAATTTAGAGAAAAAATCAAGAAAAGAATTAGGTCTTAAAAAAGAAGAATTAAAAGATTTACACTCTATGTTCATAAAGATAATGAAATTAGTAAAGAAAAACAAATTAATCAAAACTTTAGAAGAAAATCTTTTAACCGATAAACAAAAAAGTGAATTTAAGAAAAAAGAAGAGTTTTACTTTGTTCAAATTTATAAATGTGTCAAAGCATATGAGAGGATATTTAGGCATCTTTGGAGAAAAGAAAGAATTCTATTAAAGAAATTAAAATAATTATTAGAAAAAAAGGTGTTAGGAAGAAATTTATTTTCTTCCTCGAGCCATCTTAGCTCTTGATACGTCTCCTTGTTTGTCTACGAAGTATAAGTATCCAGATTCTTTTTTAACACCAACTTTTGCGACTTTCTCGCTGCCAGTTGATCCTTTCTTTCTTCCTCCCCGAGCCATTACTGCTCTTGAGATATCCCCTGCTTTATCAACATAGTAAAGATATCCTCCTTCTTTTGAAACTCCTGCTTTTGCAACTTTTTCAGCCATTTTTTGCATTCCTCCAAATCAATTTTTATATAAATATTTTTATGAGTGTTTAAAAAGATCAATCACCCACTACTTTATTCTCTAGAACTTCATATATATAAAGTTTTTGCTTCGACGAGAAAAAAATTTAGGAAACAACCCCTAAAAAAACTCTTTTTTTACGTTTTTCTAACTTCAACTTTCTTAATAGCACTTATTTCTCTCTCACTAATCGAGCAACCGTTAAGTTTTAGTGCCCATAAAAGAGCATCTAATAATTCAGTATTAGAATTCTGCATGTCCTCTGCTAAGTAATCATCAAGCAATCCTAACTCGTACGCCGCAACTATTAATTCGGTGCTCCTAATAACCTTAACACCCCTAATTTTGTCCTCTAAGTTAGATAAGGCTTTCTTATCAATAAATATCTTGGTATGAAGCTTTCTCTCAAGACGCTCTTTTACCTTGTTTGGGTTCTCAACAAGCATCCTAGTCGTTCTCTCATCAACTACTACTTTATCACTACTAGTTATCAAAGAAGCAGCCAATACTTGCATCTCAGCGTAATGAACTATTTGGATGGGGTTATTGTGAGCAGAATAGATCTTATTAGCCAAATTTAATAACTCCGTTGTTAAATCATGAGTTTTTGGCCCATCATAAATTTTTAGTATGCCTTCACGAACCAACTTCTTTATCTGAAAAGCCTCAAACTTCCATTTCTTTGAGCTAAGAGGCTTATCAATTATTTCTTTTTTGACCGCGTCAGTAATAAAAAAATCTCCTCCGAAACTTTCTTTAAGATTAGAAAGAACAAACAACAAATTATTATTTGCTAAACTAATAATCGGGCCGGTATCAAATATTAACGCGTCACTCATGGTTTTCCTCTAATATCAAAAACGTTCTGTCTTCCTTTCCTAATATTCTCCATTATTTGGTCTTTTGCCATCTCAAGTAACCCAATAGCTTCTTGGGCACTAACATTTTTTATCTGCATCTGGGTCTGAATATTTTTTTTGAGAACAAACTTTATCGAAAATTCCCTTTCATTTTTATCTTCACTCATAAAAATCACCTATCAACCATTTTTTTAGCTTATATTAAAGATTTTTTTGATAAACTTAATCTTTGACTCTATCTTTGTATCATCTTCGAAACCCTCGTTGATACTAGTATTACCAACGTATTTCATTAACTCCCATTGACTTATCCCAAGTATCTGCGCTGACTGCGCTAAGCTTATACCATGCTCGTAAATCTTGCTTCCTTTTTTTATTTGTGCTTGGCTTATAACTTTATCAATGTAAACTTTTAGTTTATCATCTGTTTTTGAGACCTCACCGTATAACGCTTTGATATTCTTCTCATACTTTGATAAATCATTATTTGTTAGTGAGTCCTTAGATTTTTTTAGAAGCTTCATAATATTTTGATCGACTCGTTTGTGACGATCAAAAATCTTGCTTATAGAGTATATTAAGACAGCTATGTTTATTGAGTCTTTATCTTGGAATATGCTCGCGTTGTGTATGACGTGATTAGACAAATCTTTTAGGCCGACGAAGTCTTCTGACTCTATTATTTTTTCTGCGTTGTTAAGCACGTTTAGAATATCTGTTCTTACTTGCTCGTTCATATTAAGAAAAAACTCGATTCTTTTTATATTTAAGATTATTTATTTTAGGACTTCATCATAGTTTAATACTACTTCGCTTAACCTTTTTCTCATGTGACTTGTAGTCTCTGAGTCCGTATAGCCAAATAGTATGGCGTAAGGAAGTATTAATTCTTCGTCTAACTCATATAGTTGCTTGAATTTTTGGCGGTTCACCCACCCTATATACGCGCTGCTAAGATATAGTTCTTGAGCTCGAAGAACCATAAAAGCGCTACTAATAGATAAATCTCTAAGCGCTCTTTTTTCGTTTTCGTCATCGTGAGCACTTTTTTTGTAAACGTTTGGGTCTGCTAAGCAAAGAATTATTAGTGGTGCGTCGTAGCAGAAGTTTTGCACGAAGACTTGGTTTGCTTTTAGCATACGCTTAGTCTTCTCATCATTTTCTATTATGTAAAACTGCCATGGCTGAGCGTTGTTGCCACTCGGAGCAAGCCTAGCTGCGTCTATTACTTGTTTTATTAATTCTTTTGGGACTTTTTTGTCTAAGAACCGCCTAATCGTCGTTCTTTTCTTTATAGCATCTACGACATCCATGAATCATTCCCCCCCCATTTCTCAAAAGATTATTTTGGAGCAGGTGCCCGGGTTCGAACCGGGGATCAGAGGGTTGCAGCCTCTTGCCTTACCGCTTGGCCACACCTGCAAACAAATTCTTTTGTGTTGGAAAAGAACCCATTATTTTTAAAAGTTATTAATAAAAAGTGAACCCGGAGGGATTCGAACCCCCGATCTACAGCTTAGAAGGCTGTCGCGCTATCCAGGCTACGCTACGGGTCCAAGTATCGACTAAAGAATTGTGGTTAATTTATAAAAGTTTTGAATGAAAGCTTTCAAACTTAAAGTCATGAAACGATTTTTATTGTATGAATCTTATGGGAGCCACGTCTTAGGATTGCCTATTTTCTCAGGGAGGTACGTGTTCACCACGTAATTAAGATCATATTTTGCGAAAGCTTGTTGCTCTGCCCTAACACCGAGTTTTAGTTGTAACTCAATTGCTTTTCTCCACTCTGGGTGCGCGTGAACGAACGGATCGTTTTTTATCGCGTCTTTTCCACGCTTAACATCAACTTCTTTTAATTGATGAGAAGGTAATTTATAATCGATTATGTCTTGAGGAGTGACACCAATAAACTTTGCTTGAGGAACACAAAAAAACTCGTTTATGTGAGCCGCGTTACCACTACCAACCTTTAGCGTCCTGTAAATGTTCATGTGACCATAGAAGTCTCCGTCTGTAAAGACGTAAACAGGTATTTTTTTGTCATCAGCTAATTTCCTGATGAACCGCCTGCACGCCCTTGTTGGCACTCCCCCCATAGCGATTAATACGCAATTGGCTTTCTTCCAGTAATTATGTTTTACGAGACGCTGAAACATACCGCTTGTCTCTATTGCTAATATGAACTGTGCTTTTGTCTCAAATCTTAATTCTTCAACGCTGCTCGGTACAGAATAAGCGCCACTACCCATTTTTGTGCAGTCAATTCTTAGTTCGTTGCCATCAGAGTCTTTGTCTATAACAGTCAATTCTCCTGCTACGTCGCCTCCTTTTTCTTCTGGGATAAAACCTAGTTGTTCTCTGTTTATTCCCATCATGGCTTCCATATCATCTATTACTGTGTCTGATTCTGGTTGAGCGTTAAACTTTGCTTCTTCCCAGTTATACGCGGTGTAATAAGCTTCTCTCTTAGTGGCTATGTCATCAGTTCGGACTAGTTCTTTTGATAATCCCATCATTCTTAAGGACTGTGCGAATGTTTTGATGGTTGAAGCTGTAAGAGTTCTTTCTTTAACCTTGTCGCCCTGTTCAAAGTATCCTTTTTCTTTGCTGAAATTCACGTTTTGAAGACTCCTAATAGGAATCTTTAGTTTTGGCAAAGATTTCTTTATGATGTCTTGATAGACTTCGTTGCTTTTCTCTTTTATTGTCTCGACTACTTTTTTTTGGCTCATAAATCATCCTCTCCAACATCGTTGCCGTTCTCTTCTTCTTCGCGTCCTATCTTTGCGAAGTCCTCGTCGTACTCCTCGTTTTTTGTTGCGTCAAACTCTACTTCTTCGAGTTTTCCTCTTGACTCCTCAAGTAATTCCTTAAGGTTATTTTCTATGTCTTGTTCTTCAAGTTTTGACAACTCAAGCAAGTCTTGTAATGCTAAAGCAACGTGCGGAATGTATTTCTCAATGAAACTCCTCTTTTTGAACTCGTCTTTTACTCTTTTCTTCTTATTTACGTAACTAGCGAGTTTTCGCCCCAATTCTTGTATTGCTAGTTTTATCTCTTTTATTATCTCAGGGTAATGAGCGAGTGCTTCTTTAGCTTCGCTAGTAAACGGAACCCAAACTGATGCCATGTGAACAAGCACTACTGCTGGTCCTTGTGGGATGTTGTTTTGTGATTGGCTAAGACCGTAGCTTCTCCAACTAGTTTTTTGTATTGAGTCTGTTATCGCGCAACCACCTTGTTGGTAAAGTAATGGGACTCTGTTTGCGAATCTCATAATCTTTATTTGCCCGTCAGCTTTTAGTTCTCCGCCGTAAGCTATCCCTGCTTCTATAGCGAAAGGATTGCCTCTGTAAACGTTTGGTGGGCGAGTCACCGCGTCGTAGAACTCTGCGTTTATCTCTTTTTTGAGACCTCTTATTACTAATTCTTCTCCTATGGGTATTATGCAATCAGTAGGAGGAGCGATGAGTTTTGTCTTCTTTATACCTTTCATCAAATTCTCTGCCATCTCCCTAGATACTTTAGAAGGCTTCGTGGTTGGGAGCACCGCTGCTTCTTGGCATATCTGCCTAGCGTTATTAGGGCTGACTCGGCTGAACTCCTTTGTTAAGAATTGCTGCAACGTACTCGCAGAGGTGTACTGAAGCATTTTTATAAAAATACCGAGTTCGATGCCGTAAGGGTGGGGTTTTATCTCTTTTGGCTGACGCGGTTTCTTGTCGGTTGCTCTTGGAAAAATTATTTGTTCAGCTTTAGGATTAGTATAAATAATGGTTACGTGAGGATTAGTAATCGCTGTTTCCTTAAGGTATTCATCTACTGATTGGTTTCCTTTTTGGTACAAGGCTTCTAAGTCTAGTTCTATCCTTGTTCCGTGGTCCTTATACCACTCCTTTTGGGCTTTGTTTAACACGGTTGGCTTATTCTTTGCTGTGTCGATGTGAAGCTCACAGTAATAAGCGGGTTCGTCAGGGTGAATCTTTGTTGTTATCCTAATAGGTTTGCCAGTTGTTAGTTGCCCGTACAAAGCCGCTGCGCTTATGCCTATTCCTTGTTGTCCCCTGCTCTGTTTTAAGCTGTGAAACTTCGAGCCGTACAATAACTTAGCGAAGATTTTTGGTACTTGTCCACTCAGGATTCCTGGACCGTTATCTTCTACTATTACTCGAAAGCGCTCGTCTCCCATCTCAACTATTTCTATGTTAAGCTCAGGTAATATGTCCGCTTCCTCGCATGCGTCGAGCGCGTTATCTACTGCTTCTTTAATAGTTGTCAATAGTGCTTTTCTCTTGTTATCAAACCCTAAGAGATGCCTGTTTTTTTCGAAGAACTCCGCTATGCTTATCTCTCTGTGGCCTTTTGCTAATTCGTGAGCCTTAGTATTGTTGTTCTTAGTCGAAATTGGTTTAGGAGTGCTAATACTATCTTCTACTTCTTCTTTTCTTGGTTGTTCTTCTTTTTTTTCTGAGAACTTAGTTAAATCAAGTGTGTATTCACCCATCGTCAATCACATAAGGAAATAAGGGGCCTTAATAAACTTTATGAATATTTATTAACCTTATTTATTTTTTTTATATTTGTATTGTTTGGCTTATTTCTTTTTGGATTCTCTCTTCGTAGTCAGTATTGGTTTCTCCTTCTTTTTTCTCTTCTGATAATACGTTTAACAATTTTTTTAGTAGGTCTTTTTCTATCCATACTTTTTCTTTTTTGAAACTAGTTATGTGTTCATCTATTAGTTTTTCTTCTATTTCTTCTATCGTGTTTTCTTCTATTTTTATTTCTTCGAATTCTTCTCCTCTTAGGTTGTATGTGTTTCTCATAACAAAAAAAGCTTTTTTTTCTTGGGCTTTTCTTGTTATGTTGTTAAAGTTGATGTCGCTTGTTTTTGAATGAATCATTCTGCCAGTGAATCGTATTAGTACTATTGTGTCTTCTAGGTCTTGTTTTCCTAATTCGTTTATTGCTTGTTCTTCTACGCTTTTTGCTTCTTTGTTCTTTGCGTCCACTAATATCTTAATTACTTTCTTGCTTGGTATCTTCTTAACACTTACGTCTCCATCTTCGTAAAACGCGTAGCTTCCGCTTTCTAACTCTTCTAATTCCTTAAAATTATTAGGGTATGTCGGGCCTGGGTACACCACGTTTTTGTGGTTCTCAAAACTTCTCTTCTCGGTTATGTGTATGTGACCGCCTGCGTAGTAATCAAAGCCTTTTGGTAGCATGCTTACTGGCTCCGCGCTCATCTTCTCCAAACTTTTTGGTTTTAATTCTTCGATGCTTGAGTGAAACAAGAAAATCTTGAAGCCCTCTTCAGCTTCTAATTTTTTTCTGTCTAGGTCTTCGTAGTATTTTGATTCTAGGCTTCCTCGCCGTCCAAGCATCCCTGTTATCTTCGCTCCTGTCTTCTCATCAACTGTGTAGCTTAATCTTAGTTTCTCATCCTCGATTTCTGCTTTTACAACGTTTACTAAGAGTCCTGCTTCTTCTAATACGTCTATTATTGTCTTGCCACTAGGACTAAAATCGTGGCTTCCTGGAGTGACGTACACACCTATTTTTTTGTCTCTTAATTTTTTTAGGCTTATAACAACTGTTTTTAAGGCGTCGATCGCTGGGTGGCTCGTATTGAACAAGTCACCTGATATCAATAAGAAGTCCGCGTTTTTTCTTATTGTTGTCTCTATTACGTCTTTGAAGCTCTGTGTTGAGAGCGTCTTCATCTTCTCGTCACGCCACCCTCCGACGTGACAGTCTGCTATGTGTATGAATCTCATAAGAATCAAAAAAAAAAATTAGGTTTTTTTTTATGCTGCTAGGTTGTATTGGTCTATTCGTAATTCATTATTTATCCTGATTTTGAAGTTATTATCTATGTTTTGTACTAATGAGTTAAAATCGTGTAGTAATTGTTTTTTGTTTTTGTAATGACTTTTTAGTATGTCTTCTTTTAGGTGTGCTAGGCGCGTCCATACGCTACTTGCGTAATCTCCTAAGTCTCTTAGTATTTTTCCTTCTGCTCTTCTTAGTTTTTTTATGTCATTCCATATTTCTATGGTCTCAGATAGTTCTGATGTGATTGAGCTAAGAGTTGCTTGAGGGTTTGCTTGAGTAAAATCAGCTTCTTGGTGGTTGCTTATAGCGCGTTGCACTTTCTTAAATGCTTCTTGTGTTTTTTTGTAAATTTCTTGGAATGCTTCCATCTCGTTTTTTGAGGCTTTTCTTCTAGCAGCGCTGTCTTTTGTTATTTCTTTAATCGCTCTTTTTACTTCGCTCATAATAATTCATATCCCTTAAACTTTTATAATTTCTTTTTTAGTTCATAAACTGGGTGATTAGTTCTTTTCCCCAAATAATAATTATCTAATTCTTTTAATATATTAAACTTTTCTAATTCATCCCTTAATTTTTTTGTCTTTTTATATTCATCAAATGCTTGTTTTGCGTTATTTTTAAATCTTTCAATTATTTTTTTTTCACAGTCATGAAGCTTCATTTTCTCAACAAAAAAAGAACACGCTTCCAGAATTCTATTCAAGTCTTCAATTAATTTCTTGAAATATTTCTCGTCTTTATCTCTTTCTTCTTTTCTTTGTTTCTCATTTATGTTCAAAGGAGGGTTTTTATTTTTTATTTGCTTAATTACTGCTTCTCTATAATCCTTAGTAGATTTCTTTAGGAGGTAAACTATTATTTTTCTTAACCTCTCCCAATCTTTTTCTTCTTTTAGTTCTTTGCACTTACCAAACCAACTCATCTTCTAATCAGCACCTTTTATCCCAAAATAATTCTTTTTCGTGTTTTCTTCTTTATTATTTTTTGTTTTTTTAAGTTCTTCTACTAACTTGCTAAATAGTGGTGTTTTTATTGGTGTTGCGAAACGACTAAAATTACTAGTGATTATTGCTTCTCCTCTATCAAGCGAGGCGATGGCGCGGTTATCACTGCTCAAATCTTGGCTTGCGCTCTCAATTATCGCGGCTCGCTCAGGCGCCATCTCGATTCCTAATATTATTTTTGTGTTCATATTAGCCAGTATTTGCCTAGGAATCAGGCTTGGAAGTTGAGTGATAGCAAGAAGTCCAACTCTGAACTTTCTGCCTTCTCTTGCAATAGTTGAGAATATGTTGCTTCCTTTCTCCAAGACTTCTCTACCTAAGACTCTTGGCGCTTCTTCGATGACAATGCTAATAACAGGTTTGTCTTTTAACAACCCCTTTGTCTTGTAGCGCTTATAGCGATTAAAGACTTCTGTTGTTACCAAACTACCAATTAATATCTCAAGTGAGCCACTAAAACAACTAGTATCAATTATTACTGTGCATGATTCTTCTAGCTTGTCACAGATATCGTTAATAGTGGTTTTCCCTGATGAAAAATCAAATACCCCATTACAAATCAGTTCAGAACCAGTGTATTCTAAGTCTAACAAATTCGTTATTCTTCTTTTAACAACGCTAATAGTTGCCTCATTAAACTCGGTTTTTAGAGGTTTTTCTAATATCACTGCTTCTACCCATTTATCACCGTAAGCTTTATGATAAGCGCTTATCGCATCTTTTTGTGGCGTGCTCCAATCAAGAACCCCATTAAAATGAGTGGGTCTTACTTGCTCCAAATTTATTTTTAGAGTCCTAGCACCCACGGGGGGAGCCTCGAAAGTATAATATATTACTCGTTCTTTTCTTGGGTGGTCTTTTAAGCCAAGACCATTCCTACCATAATACTCGTCGTGCGGGTCAAGAACGAGCGTTCCGACGTAATCCTTGTCAACGCAACTAAACAATATGTTGCTTGTAAGATTACTCTTACCCCTACCCGTAGTCGCAGGTATTAATACGTGGTGAGAAAAAACATCTATTCCGTCTAAGAAGACGTCGACGTCCAATGTTTTTGATCCGCTTCTTAGTTTTCCAAAAAATAAAGGGTTCTTTGGCGTTGAGAGAAAGCTTAAATCTTCTTTTCTTACTTCTCTTACATTACTAAAGAATCCTGGCAGAGACTTACTAATACTTATTTTCTCGTCTTTTAAGCTCAGCATGTTCTTTGCTAGTGCTAATGTGTAGTTTCGAAGATGCGGCTCGAAGAACTCCAGTTTTTCATCTTCTTCTAAGCTCAGCCCACTTATTAATTCAAGATTTTGTTTTGATATCTGAGAACTAAAAACAAGGTCGTAAACTTGGAGTAATGACTTTTTTTTTTTTGATTCACTAACCAAGATTTCTCCTATTTCTATCTCACAGTCACTTTTTTGCCTTATTAAGATTTCCCCGAAACTACCACTTATTACTTGCCCCTTAAAACCCATCTAGAAAAAAAGGATTATTGCTAAATATTTAAGCATTATTATTTTAGTTTGTTAATGAGTAAAGAATTATTATAAATAAGACAACGCTCATCATGTACGTCAATGACCATGGGATTAGTTGTGTTAAGGTCTCGCTCATCTTGTATCCTTCTTCTTCGAGTTTGTTTTTGTCTTCTTCTTTTTGAAACTTAAAAGATAAATCAAAATATTTTTTTAAATACTTAAACGTCTTAATCCCGCTTATGAACCCTAAGAAAAATATTGTTATTCCTGCTAGTAACAAAGATATTTGGTAAGTCGGATTCAAAAAATTTAGTAGTGCCATTTTTTTATATCGTGTTAAATGTTAGTATCTTGTATATGAAAAACATTATCATTAATGTTTCAAAGGTTATAAAGATTTTCATAAATCTATCTAGTGTTTTATCCATTTTTTTTGAGTAATGAACTGTTTCTGAAAAGGTGTGTATCATTTTTTGTTGTCTAATAACAAAGATTTTGTCTAATAAGTAGTATTTAGAGCCATAGTATATGAATAACACCGCAAATATTGATAAGGAAACTACTGAGACTAAGTCTATCCAAAAAAATATGTTTGTCGTCACCATTTCCTTAAATATTATTTTTGCAAAAACTAATATTTAAATCCTGCGTTCCCCAAAAAAAGGTGGTATAGAAGAAAAAGGTGCTTCTGGGTGGAAAAAAAAGAGGCGCGACTAAAACCACCCAAAAGCGATTACGCAGGGTTTTTTATCATAAAAAAAGCATGTATTTTTTATTTTCCGCAACACCTAGTAAAGGATTGTTCACTTCCACAAAGACACATCTTGTCAAGCTCAAACAATAAATCGTGGTAACTTGACGATCTCGTTTTCTTATACGATGTTTTGTTCATATTTCTCAACCTTTTCATCTTCTATTTCTCTTATGTATCCCTTGTTATTTCTAGGTGTATCTATTATTAATAGTAACAAAGCGTTTTTTTCTTTGTCGTAAACGAAAAAAGGTATTTTTTCGCTCATTTAATGTTCTTTCCCCCAAATATATTTTATTAGTAATAAAAGGATTTTTTATTGGATTTGCAACTTATTAAAAACCCCCTTAACTATAGTAATTATTTTTTAGACTATATATATTTAATGTATATTCTGTATATACCCATGATATGTTTTTCTGAGTTGTTTCTTTGGTTTTGTTTATCGTCTTTCTGTTTTTTCGAAACGTTTTTAAATAGGTCCAAATTTCTTTGAAGACAAAGGTTTTGAGGTAATCAACCAAGTTAAAAAAAATTATTTGAGAGGAAAAAAGATAAGAATGGTTATTTCAAAAGATATCAAAAGTAATGATTTAATAAAAGAAGTCGCAAAAGAACTTAAAAAACTCCCTGAAATGAGAGCTCCTGAATGGGCTGATTTTGTAAAGACTGGAACCCATAAAGATAGACCTCCAATCGATCCTGATTGGTGGTATACTAGAAGCGCAGCTGTTCTTTTTAAGATTCAGAACTTCGGACCCATAGGGGTTTCTAAGCTTCGAACGTTTTATGGAGGCAAAAAGAACAGAGGTGTTAAACCTGCGAAGTTCATGAAAGGCTCCGGGAACATACTAAGAAAAATTCTTCAACAACTCGACGTAGTTGAATTAACAAAAAAAGTAGAGAAAGATCAAAGAAGAGGAAGAGTTATAACACCTAAAGGTGTTAGCTTACTAGACACTATTTCGAGTAAGATAAAAAAAACATCTAAAAAGGAATAAAAATGGCTAGGTTCAAACATCCATCAAGAAAGAAAAGACTTGCTAAGCAAGGCGAGAGAACTAAGTGGGCTCCTTTTTGGACGGTTCCAAAAATCTATGGTACTGGTAGACGCGTTCATCCAGGAAGACACACCAAAGTTAAGAGGAATTGGAGAAGAACAAAAATAAAGGCATAAAAATGGTACTGAAAAGAACGTATAATATTCCTCTGCGACGCGAATTCCAAAAAGTTCCTATGTATAAGAGGAGTAAAAGAGCTGTTGGTGAAGTAATTATTTTTCTAAAAAAACATATGAAAAGCGACATCGTGAAGGTAGGCAAAAACCTTAATGAGCACATCTGGAAGAGAGGTATAAAGAACCCGCCTCACCAAGTGGAAGTTATCGCTATAAAAGACGATGAGGGTGTTGTCAAAGCAGAACTTGTTGGTTTTGAAGACTTATTAACAGAAAAGCCTAAAGACGAAAAAACTGATGATAAGAAAAAAGAAGCTTCTAAACCAGTTGATAAAGCCCCAGTTAAGGCAAAAAGCGATGAGAAAGAGTCTTCAAAAAAAGAAGAACCGACTCCTAAACCTAAAAAAGTTGAGAAAAAAGATTAATCTTAACTTATTTTATTTTCTTAAAAGCACCGTCAATTGAGACGAACAAGTTTTTGTCTTTGTTTGCGTACTCTTTTGCTTCTTTTTTTATAGTCAAAGAGATCATCGTCTCAAACCCAGTTTTTTTTTGGTCAAGGCTTATCTCTATTTTTTCAAAGCCAGGATTAGACTCTATTAATCTTCTAGTGTAGTTCCCAATTATTTTTTTTAGGATTATCATAGAAGCGCCGTCAACTTCGCTAAACCCTCCTAAGACTATTTTTTCTCCTAACTGTATTGTCTCTGAGTTTTGAGTCATTATACCTTGGATTTCTATGTTTTTAAAAGCTTATTATCCTTATATAAAACAAAATTATTATATAAATTTATTGAATTATGAAGAAAAACCTTTTTTTTCTAGCATAGATAATTATTTAATTACATAAAAAAAACGTTTTTGTTATCATGATAAGATTCGTTATTTACCTTGGGTTAACTGTTTTGATTCTTGCAAGCATCACTGACATAAAAAAAAGAGAAGTCCCTGATTGGCTTAGTTACTCGCTCATATCTTTTGGACTAATTTTTAACTTTGTCCTCTTCTTAAACAACAATTCATTAATCCCCTTACTTGAGTCCTTAACAGGCTTATTTTTTGGTTTCTTACTAGCAGCGCTAATGTTCTACACCGGGCAATGGGGAGGAGGAGACGCTAAGATTCTTATGGGGTTAGGAAGCCTCCTGGGCATACCCCTCAACGCTAACGAGTTACTTGGTGATTTCTTTTTGAATTTCAACATAAACCTATTTCTTGCAGGCGGGCTTTACGGCGTTTTGTGGAGTGTTATATTACTATTTAAACACAAAGAAGACTTTGTTAAGAAAGTAAAGGAATTATCAACAAAAAAAAGTGTTTTTATCACTAGAAGACTTTTTTTAGGGATGAGCGCCTCATTAATAATTATTAGTTTCTTCTTAGAAGAGTTAAGGCTTAGCTTTTTATCACTATCAGTTCTTACGCTTCTAACTTTTTATTTGTGGCTCTACATAAAAAGTATCGAGCAGGCGTGTATGATAAAAAAGGTGCGTCCTTCAAACCTTGTTGAAGGTGATTGGATAGCAAAAGACTTCATGATTAATGGAAAATTCTTTGTTGGTCCAAAAGATTTAGGAATAAGCAAAGAAAAAATAGGAAAACTCTTAGCTTATGAGAAAAAAAAGAAAAAGAATGTTTTTGTGATGGTTAAAGAAGGAATTCCTTTTATTCCTAGTTTCTTACTAGCTTACTTAATGACTATTTTTTTGCCACGAACACTACTCTGGATAGCAATCATCATGACTTAAAGCAAAGTTATTTGTTTATTTTTTCTACCAATATTTTTATTTGGTAGTCTTTTATCTTTTCTGTTTTGTGGTAATCAACTGCGTGTTTAGGTTCGTCTTTTAAATACACTAATTGTTTTGCTCCTACTTTTTCTTTAAGCAACGCGTTATGCGGCTTTAATAACTTCTCGAATTTCTCATCACATACTAATAATAGTCTTATATCATCAAGTTTTTGCAAGCCTAAATTCTTTCTTGCTACTTGAACTCTTCTCATAAGTTCCCTGGCGTAACCTTCTGCTTCTAATTCAGGCGTTCTTGTTGAATCTACGTATAAACCTCCAAATCTAAAATCACCGATGAAATACGGAAGACTCACTTTCTCGCTTACTTCTATATGAGCATTTTTTATCTCGTACTTTCCTATTTTGTATAATCCTTTTTCTTTAATACTACTAACTAATTTGTTAGAATCAGCGCTTCTTATTTTTTCTCCTATAATCGCTGTGTCTTTTCCAAAGATTTGTCCAAGCGCTTTATAGTTTGGTTTAATCTCGAACTCGACTTTACTAAAAGATTCTTTAAACTCAATTTCTTTTACGTTTGTTTGTTGTTTTATAACTCCAAGCAATTTCTTTGCTGCGCTTATTAGTTTCTTATCTTTTGAGACCACAATTAGTTTCTTAACAGGCCACCTTATTCCAAGGTTTGCTCGTTCCCTAGCAGATAGTGTTGCGCTGATTACTTCTTTAGCAACCAAAAAGCTTTGTTCCAATGAAACATTTATTTTTGTGTTATCTGTTTTTGGCCAGTCAACTAAGTGAACAGATTCCTCTTTTAAGCCGTATTCTGCTTTGAAATTCAAATATATTTCCTCGCTTATAAATGGAGTTATAGGAGCTAATAATTTTAAGGTTTCAGTTAATGTTTTGTAAACAATGTACGAAACCGTTTTTTTCTCTTCATCACTTCCTATACTCGCCTTATCTCGGACTAGCTGGATATATGTTCTTGAAAGTTCCAAAAATAATTCTTCGATAACAGAAGGTACTTCGTTTAGTCTGTATTCATCAAAGAGCTTTGTGACTAAGCTTATTGATGAGTTAAGCTTTGATAACATGTATTCTTCTTCGAGACCCATCTCTAAATCTGAAACCTTTAGTTTTTCTGGGTTAACTTTTAATTGGTTTGTTAGATCAAATAAGTAATTTTGTAAGTTCCACAAAATAAACAAATTCTTATTTTTTGTTTTCATATCTTCAAAATTATAGTTAAGATCTAGGCCTGCTCTGCTTCCTCCTATCCCATAATATCTTAAGGTATCAGCGCCTTGCGTGTCGATTACTTCGTAAGGACTAATAATGTTTTTTAGTGACTTTGACATCTTTCTGCCTTTTGAGTCGTTTATGAATCCGTGCATATAAACTGTTTTGAAAGGAATCTTTTTTTGAGAAACCATAGACAGACACGCTAAGCTGTTAAACCAACCCCTTATTTGGTCTTTTCCTTCTAAGATGAAATCAACGTCGCCTAGGCGTTCATACAATTTTTTGTTGCTTGGATACCCTAGTGTCGCCCAAGGAGCTGCCCCACTATCAAGCCAGACATCAAGTATGTCTTCTACTCTACTAGTCATCTTATCGCATTTTTCGCATCTTATTTTGATTTTGTCAATCCATGGACGATGAAGGTTATCTAGTTTTTTTCCTGTTAATTTTTTTAGTTCTTCGCCGGATTCTACGAGTCTTGTCTCCCCACAACTACACTTCCAAATCGGCAAGGGTATCCCCCAGAATCTTTGTCTTGAAATACACCAATCTTGGAGGTTTCTAAGCCAGCTATCAAACCACTTGTTTCCTGCCCATTCAGGAACCCAACTAACCTTCTTGTTTTGTTTGACTAGTTCGTCTCTTGCTTTCTCGGTTGCTAAGAACCATTGATCTGTTGCTTTGTAAATCACGTCGGTTTTGCATCTCCAACAATGAGCGTATTCGTGGTCTACTTTTGTGCTTTCTATGAGGGCACCTTTCTCTTTTATTTTTTGTATAAATTTCTTATCATCTTTTCTAGCTATCAACCCAGAAAAAACTCCTGTGGTCTCATTGAATACGCCGTGGTCATCTATTTCATTAAAAGCAGGGATGCCATTAGAGCGTCCTACTTCAAAATCCTCTGCTCCGCATCCTGGGGCGCAGTGAACCAAACCAGTACCAGCACTTAAATCAACATACTTATCTGTTAGTAAGACTGTGTGAGTTTTTGGGTTTTCTTCATCAATTTTTTTGTGGTAAGGAATTTCGTCTTCGAAGATGTGCTTGTAACGCACGCCTCCCAGTTTTTCTCCTTTGTATGTTTTTATTACTTTGAATTTCTTATTAGCAACGCCGCCAATAACACTTGTTGATAACCCTTTTGAGAGTATCCAAGTCTCATCATCTTCGGTTCTTGCTTCTACGTATTCGAAATCTGGGTGAGCCATGACTGCCAAGTTAAAAGGAATAGTCCACGGCGTAGTAGTCCAAATAATGAAATATGTATCTTCTCTTCCTACCACTGGAAGTTTTACAAAGATAGAATCATCTGTTACGTTTTCGTATTCTAATTCGTGCTTTGCTAAGGCCGTTGCGCACCTAGGACACCACGACATCGCTTTTTTTCCTTGATAGAGATATTTGTTTTGGTGTGCTCGCTTAAGCGCCCACCACACACCTTCGATGTACTCGTTTTTTATAGTCATATAAGGGTCGTCCCAGTTCATCCACACCCCGAGTCTTTTAAAATCATCAATCATAGGGTATAGTTGTTCTAGCGCGTATTCTTGACACATCTCAATAAATTTTTGCATGCCGTACTTCTCAATTATTTCTTTTTTATCATTAATACCAAACTTCTTCTCCACACTTACCTCTATTGGTAAGCCGTGCATATCGAACCCTGGTTGGTCCCAGACATCGAATCCTTGCAGCCTCTTATATCTCAGAATACTGTCTCGAAGAGCTTTCCCCCACGCGTGACCGATATGGATTTTTCCCGTGGTGTATGGTGGCCCGTCTAAGTAGTAGAACTTTTTTTTGCCAGCGTTTTTTGCTTTGGCTTTTTCGTAAATCTTGTTTTTATTCCAGAAACTAATAGTTTTTTCTTCTATTCTCTTCGCGTCGTACTTATTTGTTTTTTCTTCGCTCATCTTCTAATATCTTGTTTTTTTGAATTAATAAAAAGGCTTATTACTATATCTTATCAGTTTTTTGCCAACCATTATATTTTTATTGGTTGACCTACGCTAAATAATAATAGAAATGATGATTTCGCCTCTTGTTTCTACCATTTTTCTTGAATTTGTCTTGTTATTTCTTACTTATTTATAAAAGTTTTGAGCTGTGAGATAAGTTAGTTTTTTAAATAAACTGTGCCTATTATGACTTTCATGGATAAAAAAGAGTTAGAAAGCCTTGCTAAGAGCTTAGCTCTTGAGAACGCGGTTAAGTTCAAAGGTAAGGCCAACCCTGGTGCGGTGATAGGGCCGTTGATGAAGATATTTAAGGGTTTTAATCCTAAAGAACATGCCAAAATAATTAATGAAGTAGTAAGAGAAGTAAATAGTTACTCTCCTGATAAACAAAAGAAGTTATTTGAAGAACAAGGTAGTGTTAAAGAGAAAAAGGAAACCAAAAAAAGTGAGCTTCCATCGTTAAGAAACGCTGAGGAGGGAAAAGTAGTTACAAGAATGGCTCCTGAGCCAAGCAAATACAACCACGTTGGACACGCGCTTAGCTTCTTAATTAATTATTTGTATGCAAAGATGTACAAGGGAAAGTGTTTTCTTCGATTTGATGACACAAACCCCGAGCGAGAAGAACAAGAATTTGTTGACGCAATACAAATAGACGTCGTATATTACTTAGATATCAATCCTGACAAAACAATTTTTGCATCTGATCACATGGATGTTTATTATAGTTACGCAGAGAAATTAATAAACGACGATAAATCTTATGTTTGTTTTTGCACAAAAGAACAAACCAGTGCGAAGCGTAGAGCGATGAAGGACTGTGAGCATAGAGGTTTTGATACTAGGAAAAACCTTGGTCTTTGGTCTCAGATGAGAAAAGGAGACTTCAAAGAAGGTGAATGCACGTTAAGACTAAAAATTGATATGAAGCACAAAAACGCTGTTATGCGAGACCCAAGTATTTTCAGGATTAATAAAACGTCTCATTACAGGCAAAAAAAGAAGTATTTGATATGGCCTCTTTACGATTTTGAAAGCGCTATAGAAGATGGTCTTAACAAAGTAACACATGTTCTTAGAAGCAATGAGTTCGAATCAAGAATCGAATTGCAGCATTACATCGCTGACCTTTTTAGTTTTAGACATATTGAGTTCAAACAATATGGTCGTTTCAACATTACTGGTGCCATCACTCAGGGACGTGAAATAAGAGAAAAAATACTAGCTAAAGAGTTTCTTGGTTGGGATGACCCAAGACTCGTGACTCTTCGAGCACTAAGAAAAAGAGGTGTTGTAAAAGAAACATTAGTTGAATTATCTAAGATTGCTGGTTTGTCTAAACAGCAAACAAATATTGATTACTCAGTCATCGCTAGTATTAATAGAAGGATACTTGATAACTCATCAGACCGCTTTTTTTTCATCGAAGACCCTGTAGAAATCGTTATTGAAGGAGCGCCTAATTTAGATGTCGAGCTCGATTTGCACCCTGATAGGAAAGGGGGCAGAAAAATGAGTACAGAAGATGTTTTCTTGGTTGAGAAAAAAGATTATGATTCTATTAAGATTGGTGTCATTTATCGTTTGATGGATTGCCTTAATTTTAAGAAAACAAAGACGGGTTTTGTTTTTGTCTCTAAATATTATGATGATTACAAAAAACAAAAAGGAAAAGGCATAATTCATTGGCTTCCAAAAAAAAGTGATGAATTAATAAAAGCAGAAATCTTAATGGATGATGTAAGCGTTAAGAACGGTTTTGTTGAGAAAAATATCAAGAAAGCCAAGCTTGATAGCGTTGTTCAAT
The DNA here is from genome assembly GCA_018221135.1 of Candidatus Woesearchaeota archaeon. Taxonomy (GTDB): domain Archaea; phylum Nanobdellota; class Nanobdellia; order Woesearchaeales; family BM511; genus JAAOYB01. The sequence continues at coordinate 12,468 of JAAOYB010000003.1, read as the reverse complement.
TTGAGCGTTTCGGTTTTGTAAGACTTGATGAAGTCAGAAGCAATGTTTATAAATTCGTATATGCACACAAATAAGTTATTAGAGGTAATAAAAAATGAGTTCGGATTTAATTGTTATCAAAGCAAAAATAAAAGAAGTTACTGGTGGTTACAGCGTTTCAAGCGACTTTGTTGATGTCTTAAACGAAAAAGTAAAAAAGTTAATAGAAGAAGCGATAATAAGAGCTGAAGCCAATGGTAGAAGAACTGTTATGGGAAGGGACATATAACAGTTACAATAATGGTTTCAATCACTACTTTTTTTATGAAAAGTTTTTAATATTAGTTTCACTATCCTACCCTTTACTATGAGAAACGCGTTGGGGAGGGTCTTTGTAAAAACAAGTATTTCAATTGTTTTATTAATTATTAGCATAATAATTGTTTGGCTTTCTTATTTTGAGAAAAGTTTCTTGGCCGTTTTTTTTCAAGTGTTTGCCTTGATGATTTTCGTATTCGGATTGTTCTTTTTGTATTTCTCCACTTTTTATAAAAAAAAGAAGAAAGAGGAACGTTTTGTTTTCACCAAAAAAAATGTGAGCAAAAAAAGCGTTGATGAAGAAACTGAAGAAACCAAAGAGGATGTCATCAAAAAAAATATTGTGAGCATTGATTTAGACAAAGAAGATTCTTATCTTAGCGAAGACGAAAAAGTAGTTATTGAATTACTACAAAGAAACGAAGGAGTAATTTTGCAAAAACAAGTAACTAATATTTTTTCTAATAATAAAGTAAAAGCTCACAGAGTCATAAAATCATTGATAGAAAAAGAGTTAGTTATCAAAAAAAAGAAAGGAAAAAACAACACGATAATTTTGAATTAGATTAATCTACAAGTGGTTTTTTCTTTTTTATATCTAGGCTTTCAACAAAGATTTTTTTGACTTTTTTTATATCTGCGTAATTAACTTTGCTTCTTAAGTTCATCCTGGCACTAGCTTTTGAGAACCTAATAAATCCTATGACTAATCTTGGGCTTATGTCTACTAAGTAATCTTTTTCTTTCTTTTTTAGTGATTCAACAAAACTCACAACTTCTTTTTCAAAAGTTTTTGGGAACTCAACTTCTATGCTTCTACTATGCTCAACGTATTTTTTTGCGAAGTTCTTATTCGCTATTGATTCTTTTTTCTTTTCTTGTCTTATTATTTGACGTGTTATCTCTAAGAATTCTTTTATGTCCGGTTTTCTGATTAAGAATACTAAGTGGAAGCGGCTTAGAAGAGCTGCGTCGAAAGGTGTTTGTTTTTTTAGGGTGTCTGTCATCCAACCCACAAAGTTGTCTCCTTTTGGGTTCGCTGTTGCTAAGACGCTTATCCTGGCATCAAGGCGTATGTGTTTGTTTGCTTTGTCATAGGTTATGAAACCTTTTTCCATGGCGTTGTAGAGGCTTGCTCTGTCTTCTTTTCTCATTAGGTTTAATTCATCAATACAACATATTCCTTGGTCTGCTAAAGGGAGAAGCCCTTTTATCATCTGTTTTCCGTCAAACGCTACGCTTAGCCCTGCTTTGCTTATCCCACTACCAAGCCCCATACTGGTTTTGGGGTGTATTTCTGTTGAGCTTCTAAGAATGTCTGTTTTGCCTGTGCCTGGGTCTCCTAATAGTAGTATGTGGGTGTTCTCTGTTGAGACTAATTGAAGCGCGCTTGCTAGTTTGACTGTGTCTAGTCCTTTTATGTTTGGTGCTATAAGACTTATAATTTTTTGTTCTGCTTCTTTTTTGAATCTTTGATACGCGTCTTCGTATGTTTTTTCTTGTATTATTTGGTTTGCTAATTCAACGAATTTCTTGGTGTTTTCTTCGTCTACGGCAACGTTTAGTATTGGGTAATTCGAAAAAGTCAAGAAATCTGTGCTCGTGTTTAAAGAATCGTACGAAACCCCTGCTTTTTTTGATTTTATCAATGCTTTTATCTTCCAATAATTTTTTGTGTCAAAAAAGTTTTTGAGATTTCTTAAGTGTTCTCTTCTCGTACTATTAGTTGGAAGGAGTAATCTTATTAAGTCTGTCATTGATAGTTTCATAACACTTCATTATATGGTTTTCTTTGTTTAATAATCTTATCATTTTATTCTTAGGGATGGGAGAGAAATAGTAGTTTTTATTAAGAAGGGTATAACTATTATTTTTTTATGAAGAAAAATTTGGTTAGCGCAACTCACTTCTACAATTATGTTCAGTGCCCTCAAAAAATTTATCTTGATTTATGGGGGGACGAGAAAAAAAAGTTAAAGATTAGTGATTTTTTACAAAACAAAATAAAAGCTGGCTTATCCCACGAAAAAGACGTAATTCTTGACTTGCCTCACTTAAAAGTTGATTACAAAGATGAAGAAGAGGGTTTTAATAAAACACTTGGTTTGATGCGGCGAGGTGAAGAAGTAATTTATCAAGGAGTATTATTACATGATGATTTGCTTGGCCGACCAGACTTATTGATTAAGGAGAAAGGCAAAAGCAAGTTAGGAAATCATTATTATATAGCTGTTGAGATCAAAAGCGGAAAAAATCTTAAGAAAGAATATCGCATCCAAGTCGTTTTTTATGATTATTTATTAAGCAAGATCCAAGGAGTCCTTCCTAGTAAAGGTTACATTATTAATTTTGAAAAAGAAAAAATAGGTTTTGATATCTCAAAAGAAGAGTATGACGCGTTTAAAAAGACGTTGCGAGAAATAAGGATTTTGTTTGAGCAAGAAAAAAAAATGGATTTTTCGCTTAGTAGTAGTTGTTCTGAGTGCGTTTGGAGAAATCATTGTCTAAGCGTAGCTGAGAAAAAAAAGGATTTGTCACTAATTCATAAACTCGGTCACAACGCTAAGAAAAACTTAGTAAAGCAAAAAATAAGTGATTATCAAAAATTAGCAAAGACTAACCCAAATAGTATTTCTTTATGGAAAGGCGTCACGCATAAAGGTATTAAGCGGTGGGTTTTACAATCGAAAAGCTTGGTTGAAAAAAAGTTTTTGGTCTTAAAAAAACCTGAGTTCAAAAAGGTTAGGTACGACGTCTTTTTTGATATAGAAGGCGAGCCTAGCTTAGGCATTGATTACTTGTATGGATTAATAATTAGGGATAACCAAAAAGAAGTTGAGAAATACTTTTCTTTTTTTGGGAAAACCTCCTGTGATGAAAAAAGTGTTTGGAAATCTTTTTTAGAAGAAATAAGAAGATTAGGTGATGATTTTATCATTTATCACTATACTAGCTACGAGAAAAGCTCTATTAAGAGAATGAAAAAAAGGTATGGCTACGATGAGAAATTAATTAGTAGAATAGAAGAAAGATTCGTTGATGTTTTTAGTGTTCTAACAAGAAATGTTGTCTTGCCAGTTTATTCGTATAGCATTAAAAACGTTGCTAAACATCTTGGTTTTAGTTGGTCTAAAAAAGGTGTTGGGGGCGCTCTTAGCATGTTTTGGTATGCTAAGTATTTAGAAGGAGAAAAAAAGTATAAGGATTTAATAGTTGAATATAACAAAGATGATTGCCAAGCTACACTCGTAGTAAAAGATTGGTTATCAAACTTATAAGATGCTTTTTATCGTCTATTCTTTATTAAAGAAACATTTATAAATAGGTTGTTTTTCCTCTGAAACATCAAAGTTTTTACTTTATTATTAAAATGGCTAAGAAAAGAGCAAGTAAGAGAAGTAGTCCGAAAGGAAAGAAGAAGTGGTTTAGTATTTACGCTCCTGATTTCCTTGGCAAAAAATTCATTGGAGAAACTCCGGTTTTAGAAAGTAATGATGTTCTTGGTAAAAAAGTAAAAACGAACCTTATGACTTTAACTGGAGACTTTAGAAAGCAGAACATGAGTGTTCGATTCGTTGTAGTTGATGTAAAGGAGTCCTCTGGTTTTACTACTCCAACAGATTTTTTTATTAGTCCTTCTTTGCTTAAGAAGTATGTTCGTAGGAGAAGGGATCGCCTTGATGAAAGCCTTGTTTTGTTAACTAAGGATTCTAAGAAAGTCAGGGTTAAGCCTTTTGTTCTTACCAGAAACAAGATTAAGAGTTCTCAAAAAAGTGATATGAGAAAATTGCTTAAATTAGAGCTTAAAAAAGTTGTTGAGTCAAAAGATTACTTAGAGTTGTTCAGCGAAGTCGTTGATTACAAATTGCAAAAGGTTGTCAGAGAAAAACTTAGCAAGATAGTTCCTATAAAGAATTTTGAGATCAGAGTTATTAATCTTGAAAAAGAAACCGCTGTTTTATCTCCTATGCCTGGCGAAGAACCAAAGCCGAGACTTTCAAAAAAGAAAGTTAAAGACGACGACTCAGAAGGCGAAGAAGTTAAAGCTGAAAAAGAAGTCAAACCAGAAGAAAAAGCAGAAGAATCTAAAGAAGTCAAAGCCGAAAAGAAACCTGCTAGCAAAACTGATTCCAAAAAAGAAGATGCCAAGCCTAAAAAAGAGGAAAAGGTAGAGACTGCTAAGGAGTCTAAGCCAAAAAAAGCTACAAAAACAAGTTCTAAAAAAGAATAAAGCTTATTAAATAAAAACTTATTATTTATTTTTCTCATGAAAAAAGATGTTATTATCGGTAGAGGAGCAGAGGCAACTCTTTACCTAACAAAAGATGGTGTTGTAAGAAAAGTTAGGCACCCAAAAAAGTATCGTCTAGGAGTAATCGATGACAATCTTCGTTTTAGCAGGACTAAGCGGGAAAAAAAAGTTTACGAAAAATTATCCATACCTCATCCTAAACTCTTGGGTTTCGGCGATGATTACTTAGAAATCGAATACGTTGATGGAGACGTCTTAAAAGACGTTTTTGATGTTAAGTATTCTAAACTTATTGGTGAACACGTAGCAACCATGCATGATTCAGGCATCGTTCATGGCGACTTAACAACGTCTAATATGATACTAAAAGATAAGACGGTATTCTTTATTGATTTTGGCCTTAGCTTCTTCTCAACTAAAGTAGAGGATAAAGCAGTTGATCTACACCTTTTTTACAGAGCTCTTGAATCAAAACACCACAAAGAGTTTGAGAAAGCTTTCAAATCTTTTCTTGAAGGTTATAAGAAAAGCGAAAACTATGACTCTGTGATGAATCGTTTCGAAATCGTTGAGAAAAGAGGCAGAAACAAGCACAAATAACCATAACGTATATAAAACCAGATAATTATTCTTTTGTCTTAATGGCAAAGTTTCAAAGAGTTAAAGGAACAGAGGATTTTTATCCCGAAGAGATGAGCTTCAAAAATAGTGTGTTCTCTAAGCTCAAAAAAACCGCTACGAAGTACAACTTCTTAGAAGTTGAGACTCCTGCTTTAGAAACAGTTGATTTATTAACTGCTAAGAGCGGCGAGGAGATAAAAGAACAAATATTTGTCTTAAAAAAAAGAAGCAAAGAAGAACTAGGATTACGTTTTGACTTAACCATCCCCGCTGCGAGGATGTATATCGAAAAACAAAAAAGCATACCGAAACCAGCCAAGTGGTTTTATCTTACCCGTATGTGGCGCTACGAACAACCACAAAAAGGGCGTCTTCGCGAATTCTACCAGTTCGGCATCGAGATATTTGGCAGCAAAAACCCTCAAGCAGACGCGCAAGTTATAAGCGTAGCGAATCAATCCTTGCTTAGTCTAAGGTTAAAAAACAGTGATTTTTTGATTAAAGTAAACAACAGAAAATTATTAGAAGGAATAGTAGAAGATTATGTTAAGAAAAACAAGTTAGAAAGCGTCATAAGATTAATAGATAAAAAAAGCAAGATTAGCCCAAAAGAATTCGAAACAGGACTAAGAAAAGAAGGGGTTAAGAAAATAAAAGAATTAATTAAACTCATTAACATTAAGGATTCTCCAAGCAAAGCCTTTGAGGAATTAAGCAAATCAAATCTTAATAAGAAAGCAACTCAAGGATTACAAGAACTAAAAAGTGTTTGTGACTTGTTAAAAATAAGTAGTTTAATAGTGGATCTAAGCACTGCTAGGGGCTTAGCTTATTACACTGGCACCGTCTTTGAAATTTTTGACAAAGAAGAAAAATACCGCGCTATTTGCGGTGGTGGAAGGTACGATGAATTAATTGGTTTGCTTGGTGGAGAAAATGATTACGCTACGGGTTTTGGCATGGGTTTTTCCACTCTTAGCTTGTTACTTATGAATAAGGGCTTATTTCCAAAAATAGATTTGGGCCCAGATTACTTAGTAATCCCTGTTAATAAGGATATGATCAAAAAAAGCATAGAAGTAGGTAATATCTTAAGAGAGAACTACATAGTCGACATTGATTTGATGAATAGAAACCTCTCCAATCAATTAAGCTACGCTAATACAATCGGCGCGAAAAACATAGTTATTGTCGGTCCTAAAGACTTAGCAGATGATTGCGTTACTATAAAAGAGTTAGATACTGGTTTTGAGAAAAAAATTAAGATAGAAGACTTACTCCTCTAAAAGAGTTGTGATTATCGGTTTTTCTCTTACTATAACTGTGTGTTCTGCTTGGCTGACAAGGCCGCCATCTTGCTCGGGGAGTTCTGGGTAAGCCCTAATAATTTTTTGATTTAGTAATTCTTTTATTCCAAAATTAACTTTTATCTCAGGGATTTTTTTTGTAAGCCACCGAGTAGTAAAAGGCAATCCATTATATTCCTTGATTATTTTTAGTAACTCCCTAGCATAAGGGCTTCTGATTGGTTTTTCTTGTATTACTGAGAAAAGGTTTGCTCTTTCAGTCTCATAAATAACTCCTTTGCCTGTAGTGGCAAAAGGCTCAACTGCTATTACCTCATTTTCTTTTAGTGTTGTTTTATCGCCTGTGTCAACGTTAGGGATGGTGGGTGCTGTATGGATTTTATATCTTGCAAGGCCGTGACCTGACAAATTCCTAATAGGGCTGAAACCTTTTTTTTGTATCTCGTTTTGTATAGCTAATCCTATTTCTCCAAGCGTGACGCCTGGCTTTATTATTTTTAGAGCGGCGCTAAGCGCGTTTCTACTCGCTTCAACTAATTCTTTTAATTCTTCTTTTTCTCCTAAGTACACCGTTTTGGCTGTATCAGCGACGTAGCCATCTATGTGAACGCCTACATCTAATTTACACAAATCATCTTTAACAAAGACTTTATCGTCTTCTGGATCTGCGCAGCTATGAGCCGCTACTTTGTTTAAGCTTATCTGAACAGGAAACGCTGGCAGCCCTCCTAACTCAACTATTTTTTCTTCTATTTTATCAAGAACTACTCTTATGACTTCACCAGATCTTATCAAGCTCGCCCCGTAGTCTAAGGTTTTAGCTGCTATTCTGCCTGCTTCTAAATATTTTTTTTGGGTTTCTTCATCCATTAGAAAACTATTAAGAAAAAGTTTTATTTATAAAATTTTAGTAGATTATCGCAACTACTAATCTTTGCACGTCAACAAAGCGTATCTTTACTGGGTCTGCTTGTGCGTTGTTGTCTCCTTTTGTTATCATGTACCAACCTTGTTCGTCGTAACCGGTTTTTATTACTCTGTGGATGATGGTGTCTTCTTTGTAGTTAAAGCTCACGATGTCTCCTGGGCTTATCATTTCTGGGTTACTTGGCACTATTTCTATCGCGTTTGAATCTTCATCAAATAATGGGTCCATGCTGTTAGTGTTTGTAAAACGCGCCCATTGAGGGTTTTCAATTTCTAATACTACTCTGTCATCATATACTTTTATCTCTGATTCTTTTACCCAATCACCAGGGGAGGGTTTTTCTCTCGAGTAAACGTTTTGCATGGGTGCTTCTTCTCTTGTTAGTGTTGTGTCTGTGGTTGCTTGTGTAGTTAATAGATTAAGATTGTTTTGGTATGAGAATACTCTTTGTGTTAATGCGCCGAATGTAAAGCTAATTATGAATACTAAGAAAAGCGCTAAAAAAATTCTGATTCTTAGATGATTAAGGCTTTTTAAAGTCATAATTGGGTTTTAGAAGTGGGTGTGATTTATAAAGATTACTGTTTTGTTACTATTAACAAGTAAAAACACTATCTTAGTCTTATTGAATCAAGATTCCTAGGGCTAAGAGTCTCAATCTTAAACTTCTTATGAATCGTGCTTGCTAAATCAATACAACTACCTGGGTCGCCGTGATTAACAATTATTTTTCTAGGCCTAGGATTAACCCGTTTAACAAAATTAATAAGTTGTTTACGATTACTATGCCCACTCACAACGATTCTGTGAACTTCCATTTTAATAATGTAATTCTCTTGTTTTTGACCACTCAAAAAATTAATTTCTTTCTCACCATTGAGCACCCTTCTACCGAGACTGCCTTCTCCTTGATAACTACTAAAAACAAGGCTGTTCTTAGGATTCTCACAAAGCCTCTTTAGATACTCTACACTAGGACCTCCAACAAGCATGCCACTAGTAGCCAAGATTAAACAACTCGCTTTTTCTTCAATAATCTTTTTTCTCTCCTCAGAACTACCAACTTTTTTAAAGTTCTCACTAAGAAATGGGTTGTTGTCTTTGTGAAAAATTTGATTTCTTATAGTACTATTAAAAAACTCTGGGTACGCCGTGTGAATAGCAGTTATGTCCCAAACCATCCCATCAATGTACACAGGGATTTTAGGGATGTCACCTTTTCTGATCATCTCCTCAATTATTACTAATACTTCTTGAGCTCTTCCGCTTCCAAGAGTAGGCATCAGAATCTTACCTTCTCTACTAACGGTTTGCCTAATAATGTCTTTGAAATACTCTTCGCTTTCCTCATCGCTACTACTATTGTTTTCTTTACCACCATACGTTGCTTCTGTTATCAAAGTTTCAAGACGAGGAAACTTAGTGGCTGAAGGGCTAAGAAGAGCGGTGTGACCATACTTTAAGTCTCCGGTGTACAAGATGTTATGCAAACCATTTCCTACATGAAGGTGTACCATTGAGCTTCCAAGCATGTGTCCTGCGTTGTAAAGAGTAATCCTAACATCTGGTGTTATATCACTTACTTCCTCGTAATCAAGAGGTATTGTGTGTTTCACCATTTCTTTTACGTCATCAGAGGTATAGAGAGGTTCTCTTCCTTCCCCCCTAGCGATTTTTATCGTATCAAGTTGTAACAAAGCCATGATATCCCTAGTAGGAGCAGTGCAATAAACTGGTCCTCTGTACTGCATCTTAAAAAGCCAAGGAAGAAGTCCTGAGTGATCAACGTGGCTATGACTAATAATCACTGCGTCTAATTCTTCTAATCTAAACTCGGGGGCTTCTAAGTGAGGGAAAGTGCTTTGATCAAACTTCGTGACATCGATTCCGCAATCAAGCAATACTCGTGACTCTGGTGTTTGAAGCAAGATAGCACTTCTACCTACTTGTCTCCCCGCACCTAAGAAAGTTAGTCTTACCCATTCTTCTTTTCTTCCTCTAAGCCAACCATTATATATCCTTTCTCCTGTTTTGTGTAAGAATTTTCTTCTGTACTCACTGTTTTGATATAATACACCCCTTATACTTTCTATAAGAGCACTCCTAATGCTTGGAGTTCTTTTTATTTGAGGAACCCAAAGAGTCTTACTTTTTATCTCATTTAAGTTCTCTCCTTGTTTCCCAATAGCCACACCCGGTTTTTCTACCTCTATTATGACTATGCTTCTTTGAGGATCAAAAATCACGTTTCCAATCATCGCTTCTTCTGTAACTATCTTCTTTATGGTTATCTCTGCTTTTTCTATTTCCATAGTTATTGAAGGATCAGGTCTTAGCTCAACTCTTTTTTTGAACTTATTAACTACGGCGCGAATTATTCCTGAATCATCTAAGAAGAATTTTTTGTCTTTTGTGTACAAAACTATGTTTGCTCCTTCAAAAACAGCGTCGCTTATCTTTGATTCTGGTAATTCTTTTAATATTTCTTTTATTATCTCACTCATTTTATCTAAATAATGCTCTTTTAATATTTGTAAAAAAACGCGATCATTATAGAATGATTTTTTAAAAACTCTTTTTTCTTTAGGTTTTTCTATGCTTTAGAGTTCTAGTTTTACATCTATGTGTTTTGAAGCTACTTTTTCAACTCCTTTATCAGTTATTTTTATGATGTCAAATCCGTTTCCGCTCGCACTATCTCTTTTTTGTGCGACTTCTAAAGCTTTTATCGCTAGTGGTATCGCGTCTTTTATTGTTAGGTTAGTATGGTATTGTTCTTCTAAGAGCCCGTAAACAAAAACGCTTCCTGAGCCGTCACTTGCGAATTCATCAACGTGTGATATGCTTCCATCTATTCCTATCTCGTACGCTGATAAACCATTAGTATCATCAAATCCTGCTATTAAGAAACCAACTATTCCAGGTACACTACTAAATTGTCTTATGTTTGAGTAGTTAAGCCCTGCTAGTATGTTCATTGCTTCTTTTACCAAGATTTTTCTTTGTGTTTTTATCTCTTTTAATTTTATTTCTGCTTTTATGTATTTTGTTAGTAGTTGCGCGTCGCTTACTAAACCAGCAGTGGTAATCGCGATGTTGTCTGATACTGGGAAGACTTTTGTTTCTTTCTTGTTTGCTATAAAATTGCCTGCCGTGGCTCTTTTATCTGCAGCCATTAATATTCCGTCTTTGCAAACCATTACGAGAGTTGTAGTCCCGGTTTTCTTATACTTTTTTTCGCTCATTATCAAACAACCTCTATATAACCTATTTTTTGATTAGTAATCCCCGTTCATAACGCTTTTTTCATTTTTTGGAGAATTAAATTTTGGTAACTAAAAAGCAAAAAATCGTTTTTTATTTAAATACTTTTTGCTTTTTGTTTCTCGTCTTAACAAAAATTTAAATATACTTACTTTATACTCTTAAAGTTATGAGTTTGTCATGGACTAATAAGTACGCCCCAAAAAAAACTTCAGATGTTATAGGGCAAAACGCGGCGTTAAGTAAAATAAGTGGTTTTCTTAAAAATTTTGATTCAGAAATCAAAAAATCTGTTTTGATATATGGAGAACCTGGCTGTGGAAAGACTAGTAGTGTTTACGCTTTAGCTAGTGATTTAGGTGTTGAGTTAATCGAGCTTAACGCTAGTGATGTAAGAAACAAAGAATCAATTGAATCAATGTTAAGTGCGGTTATGAATCAAAGAAGTCTTTTTTTTAGCTCCAAACTAATACTAGTTGACGAAGTTGACGGTGCAAGCTCAACTAAGGACAGAGGAGGAATAGGTGCTTTATCTAAATTAATAACCACTAGCAAGTACCCTGTTGTGATGACTGCTAATAACCCATTTGATAAGAAGTTTAGCGATCTTAGAAAGAAAAGCTTAGTAATCGAGTTTGTAAGCCTTGATTACGAACGAATCTTAGAAGTATTAGAAAAGATTTGTAATAATGAAGGCGTAGCGTATCAAAAAGATGCTTTAGTCGCTCTTGCTAGGCGTAGCGGAGGAGATCTTAGAGGAGGAATTAATGATTTACAAACACTATCTGAGCATTCAAAAAAGCTTCGTTTAGAGGATGTTGACGAACTCGATTCTAGGCGTAGAACTGAGAGTATGCCAAACGCGTTAGTCAAAGTTTTTAAGACTTTAAAACCTGAGATTGCTAGGACAGCTTTTGATGACGTCGAAGAAAACATTGATGAGAGATTTTTGTGGCTGGATTGGAATATTCCTAAAGAATACGAGAAACCAATAGACATCGCTAGGGCGTACGACGCGCTTAGCTTAGCAGATGTTTATAGAGGAAGAATTAGGCGTTGGCAACATTGGAGGTTCTTAGTTTACATTAATGACTTAATAACAGCAGGGATTGCTCTTTCAAAAGATGAGAAGTACAAGAAGTTTGAGAAATACACGCCGACTATGAGGATTTTGAGGTTGTGGCAGTTCAATATGCGTTTTGCTAAGAGAAAAGAAATCGCTAGAAAGATAGGTTTAGCAACGCACACCAGCCAAAAATACGCTATTAAAAATGTGCTTCCTTATTGGAAGAAGATGTTTGAGGCAAACACTCCCACTAGCAGATTAATCGCTGAAGAACTCGAATTTGACGATGGAGAAGTCGAGTGGTTAAAGAAGAAAGTTTAGAGAATAAAATGGTTCGACTTGTTTGTTTTGATATGGACGGCGTGATTTTTGAGAGTATTAATTTCTGGATGGAAGTCCACAAAAAACTCGGAACATACGAAGAGGGTGTTAGTCTAACAAAAGAGTTTCTTAAAACTGATTATCAAAGATTAGTTGATGAAGTCGTTGGACGGCTTTGGAAAGGCAAAAACGCTGACGCTTATTATGAATTAGTCAACACCACAAAGTATGTAAAAGGAGTGGGGGAAGTGTTTAAAACATTAAAAGAAGAAGGTTATCTAACAGCAATTATTAGCGCTGGGAGTCTTGACTTGGCAAAAAGAGCACAAAACAATTTAGGAATAGATTATATCTACGCTAATGAGTTAATAATAGAGGACAACATCATAATAGGAGGGTTTAAGTGGCCTAT
>JAAOYB010000005.1 GCA_018221135.1 Candidatus Woesearchaeota archaeon | reverse complement strand
GGTGCCAGCGTAGAATACAACTTGGATTTTTAAAAGGCGTTAGTTTTTTATAGGATTACACCCATATAATTGTTTTATGAGTGTGACAAGAAGTGATATAGTCAAGTCATGGTACGCCATTGATAGTAATCTAAGAAAGGCATACATCACTTTTTTTATCTTCGTAAGCACACTTTACCCGTTGACTAAGTATTTATCAAACACTTACCAATTCTGCATTACTTTTTTGTGTAGTGCAAAAGATGTTTCTTATTTTAAAAACTTAGTCGTCTTATTCGCGATTTATGTATTTGTCATGATGGTCGTAATAGTTGGGTACGCTACTAAGTACTTAATGTTAAAAACCGTTATTCCTGAGAAAGAATTAAGAAAGTACAAAAAAGAAAAAAAGCTCAGAGAAAAAAGCAAAGAAACGCTTTGATAACTATGTAGTTATGAAAAAATAGTAAATTATTTAAATGAAAACACCGAGTATTTATAGACGATGAGTGATAAAATAGTGGAAGAAATCCTCAGCGAAAACACTGAGAAGACGTGTTTTATTTGTGAGAAAAAACCTGCTAAGTACTGTATAAAAGGCAGAAATAATGATTGTTACTGTAAGAGTTGCGCAACAGAAGCTTTTGGAAGCGTTAAGTACCTAGAAACAATCAAGTAATAAGTAAAAAAAAGCGATTTCTTTAAAAATAAACATGTATTTCTTGCTATTATTATGAAAATCGTTTTTTTAGAAGCCAAGAATGAAAAGAGCTTTGTTCTGCCTAAGAGCTTAGTTAGTAAACTACCAAAAACGGTTTCTTTGTTTACAAGCGCGCAATACACAAATAGCGTAACAAAGATAAAAGAACAGTTAAGAAACGCTGGTATCGTCGTAAACACTCACAAATTGCTTCACTCAAAACACGAAGCTCAACTACTCGGGTGCAACGTTAAAAAAATAGTTGATGACAGCCAAGCTTTTGTTTACGTAGGTGATGGGGAGTTCCACCCAAAAGCGTTGATTTTAAGAAACGAGAAAGTTGTTTACGCTTATAATCCTCTTAGCAAGAAAACACGCATTTTTGATTGGAAAGACGCAGAGGGTTTTGAGAGAAAAAAGAAAAGTGGCTTAGTCAATTTTTATAGTTCTACACACGTTGGGGTTTTGGTCAGCACAAAAAACGGGCAGAACAGACTGAGTCGAGCACTGAAACTAAAAGAAGTTTTTAAAGATAAAAATTTTTATTTCTTAGTCTCTGAGACCATCGATTTTTGGGGCTTAGAAGATTTTAATTTCTTAGAAGTCTTTGTTAACACTGCGTGTCCACGCATAGGACTTGATGATAGTATACGCCTGCCAAAACCAGTAATTAATCTTGAAGAACTAGACCAAAAAGAATGGTAGAAAACAAAGTTGAGTTATTAGCGCCTGTTGGTAATACCACTATGCTAAGAGCAGCTATAAACTCAGGAGCTGATAGTGTTTATTTTGGCTTAAAAAACTTGAATATGAGGGCTAAAGCCAAGAATTTTGAGCTAGGACAACTAAAGAAAATAGTAGAAGAATGCCACAAAAAAAGTGTTAAGGCTTACCTAACACTAAACACCATTATCTACGATGACGAAATAGGCGAAGTCAAAAAAATAGTTAGCGAAGCAAAAAAAGTGGGTGTCAACGCCGTTATTTGCTGGGACGCCTCGGTCATTGAGGAGTGCAAGAAACAAGGAGTCGAGTTTCACATCTCAACCCAAGCAAGCATTAGCAATTTTGAATCAATAAAACACTACGCTAACTTAGGTGCCAAAAGAGTAGTTCTTGCAAGGGAGTGCGGCCTCGAACAAATAAAGAGCATGGTCTCAAAGATAAAAAAAGAAAAATTAGGAGTAGAAGTCGAAGTTTTTGTTCACGGAGCCATGTGCGTCTCTCTTAGTGGTAGGTGTTTTACGAGTCAGTTTCTTTATGGCAGAAGCGCTAATCGCGGTGAGTGCTTACAGCCTTGCAGACGAAGCTACAAAGTAATTGATTCCGAGACAAATGATGAATTAAGTTTAGACCACAATTTTGTTATGAGCGCCAAAGACTTATCAACTATAGGTTTTCTTGATAAATTAATCGAAGCAGACATTACTTGTTTCAAAATCGAGGGGCGGATGAGAAGCGAAGAATACGTCTCAGTCGTCACCAAGGCGTATAGAGAAGCAATAAACGCGTATTATGAAAAAAAGCTTAATCCTAAACTAATAAAGAAACTAGCACAAAAACTTGGAGAAGTCTATAATAAAGGTTTTAGCAACGGGTTCTACCTAGGAAAACCAATAGGTGAGTACAGTGATAGTTACGGCTCGAAAAGCACCAAAGAAAAAGTGTATGTTGGAAGAGTTAATAACTACTACAAAAAAATCGGGGTTTTTGAGACCAGAATAGAAAACGAGGATGTAAGTGTTGGTGATAAATTAATGATTAGTGGACCTAGCACTGGAGTCGCTCTCGCAAGAGTTCTAAACATCCAAAAAAATAAAGACGAAGACTTAAAAAAAGCAAAGAAAAACGATAGAGTCGGCGTGAAAACCAATGTTTTTGTGAGGAGAAACGATAAAGTTTTCAAACTAAAAAACAAAGAATAATTTATGTTATGCTTACACTAGGACTCTTAATAGTTGGAACCAAATAGTTTCTGCTGACTACTTTTTGTCTTTGCAAATCATCATAAAGAAATATTTTGAGGTTTACTTCTTCTCCTACCATATTATTTGGTAGTAATAAGTTAAAATCGTGATTAGCGGAGTATTTGTCTTGTGATATCCTCCTAAAAAAACCTTTGCCTCGAATCTCCAACAAGAAAATAGTTGGTTTATTAGTGTCGAAAACCAAGTTGATATTAGGGCTGCTAACCCCATTAACACTCACAAAATCAGTGTTTACATCAAAGCTGGAGACCTCTAAGGAGGGGATGTTCTTTGCCACCCTAGCAGTTTCTTGTATGCTTTTATCAACGTTGTTGACAAACAAACTAGTAAGAGATAAGTAAACTATGCTTAAGACCAACGCTGCGATAATACTAATCAATACTTTTTTCTCATCAAAACCCTTCTTCTTTTTAGAAAGAACATGAGGGTGATGCTTCTTATGATGAGTCTTTTTCTTAGGCATATTATTAGAACTATAGTCTTAGTTGTTTTTAAAAGTTTCTCAAAAAAAAAGTAAGAATTCAGTTGTTTTTTTATCTTGAGCTGTCTGCTTGTCTTTCTAGCTCCAACTTTTTTTGGATTGCCGCGCTGTTTTGACTCATGTTATAAGCGTTGATTATCTCGTCAGCTAAGGCTTCAACCGCGCTTTTCTTAGTGTTAAAACTCTTTTGATAAATGCCCTGAACCATTAATTTAAGCACTACGTCAACCCTTCTTTGAGGGCTGCACTCAACAGCTTTAGGATACCTAGCACCGCCGTACTCAATAGTTACTATTTCCTCTCTAGGAGCAGCTTTCTCAACAGCTTTAGCAAAGACTTCAACAGGGTTCTTCTTAGTCCTAGTCTCAATTAAGTCAAAAGCTTTTTCTACCATTTCATAAGTTTTTTGAACCTTACCAGAGTTATGACCGCTTGAGCGAGTGTGCTTCTTAGCCTTATGACCACTAACCATCAAGCGATTAATAAGTCTCTCAACAATAAAGATTTTTGATTTGTGAAAGCGATTACCAGCGTATCTGCCGTGACTTCTAGGAACGATTTTAGGCTCTAAATTAATGTAATTAATTAGTCCGGGATCCTCAATCTTAATGTTTGCTGTGTCCCACTTGTCAAAAGCCTTAACTATCATTTTATCATAATCCCTCTCTATTTTCTTGCTTTTTGAACCTTGCCAGCAAGTAATGCTTGCAAGCTTTGATCATTAACTTTTATTACTCTCCACCTAACACCTGGGATGTCCCCTTTTGCTCGGCCCATCTTACCACCGATGCTCTCAATCATGACTTCGTCGTGCTCATCAACCATCTTAGTCGCCCCGTCACCTGGGAGGAAAGCTGTTACTTGCTTGCCGTTCTTGATTAATTGAACCCTGACACATTTCCTCATAGCGCTGTTAGGTTGCTTAGCTTCTAATTGAATCTTTTCAAGAACGATGGCGTTAGCTTGGCTAGATCCTCTTAATGGATCAACTTTTTCTTTTAATCCAAGAACTTTTTTGACGTACGCTTTCTTCGCCCACCTAAAAACAGTCCTTCGACTCCTAAGCTTGTTACCCGCGTTTAACCCTTTTGATTTCTTAGCCATGTTATTTATTTATATGATTTTGATTTCGTTTACTTCTTTGAAGTACTTCTTAGTTATTGATTCTAAGTTTCGAAGATTACTAGCCCCTCTGCCAATCAAAACGCCTCTCGCCTTGATATTATCAGCTTCTAAGACTAATTTGTCGTCTTCTAATCTTATCGTCTTTAACTTATTTGGGAACACCAAGTTCTTTATAAATCTTGTGATATCCTCGTTGTACTCAATTATTTTTATTTTTCTATTAAGCTTGTTTTCTAAAGTCTTAACATTCTTAGCTTTAGGACCCACTGCTTTTAAGATATTATTAGGGTATACAACAAAGACTAATAATTTGTTATCATCAAAAAAACAATCTTTTAGTTTCGCGTGAGTAACGCGCTCAAAAAGACCGATTAGCCTTATCGTCTCATTAGTAAAAGTCGTCTTAGTCATAAATCATCACAAAAACACAAAAAACCCTTTTTTTATTATTATTTTTTTTCTCCAAGAACACTTATCAAAAAACTTTTTTTGCAAAGAATCCCAAGCTCATCATTAGGTATGCTCGTCTCCAAGACTTTAGTATTACTTATCTTTGCGTACCTCTCAATCATTTCCTTGACGTCACTTGGCGCGTTCTTTGATAAATAAACTGCTTCTAAGCCACCCCTAACTAAGTGTTTCTGCGTGTTCTTTGTACCAATCACCAACTTATCACTACTTTGTAACTTCTTTATCTTCTCTACTACTTTTGTTTTTGACTCAACCATTTTCTTCTATTCTTTATTTATTTGTTTTTCATACCAAGCTTTGGCAACCCAGTACCTATAGGTACTGGTTGGTTTAGCATGACGTTCTCAATAACTGAGTTAAGCTCGTCGTTCTCACCTATTAAACTCGCGCTGATTATGTGTTTTATAGGCGTCTCAAAAGCGACTCTCGCCAAGACGCTAGGTTTTTCTGAGACTACTCCGAATCGAGTAATCCCTCTAATCTCGCCTGTCGTGCACATAGTATCACTTATTAACATGACGTGGCGTATATCAATGTTTAAGCCTTGAGCTTCGATTACCTTAAATATTTCTTCAACGATTGATTGACGCGCAGCTTCTACTCCTAGTACTCCGCTTATCTCAAAAGGATCATTACAAATAGTCCTGGTAGTATCGACGAATTCCAATGCGAATATGTCTTTTAAGTTACTCCCCGCCGTGATTATGACGTATTCATCATCTCTTCTAACAGGTAAGACTTGTTTTATTCCTTTAACACCAGCTACGTATAACCCTTTTAGTTTTTCTCGCAGTAAGTATAACGTGTTAAGATCGACGTCTTTTGTCTTAGGCTTTAGTGTTATTAGGTCTCCGTCGAGCTTGGCTTCGTAAGTCTTAACCGACTTAGAAATATTTTTATGAATTTTTTCTTCGTCTACGCCTATTTCTTTTAAGCTTGCCTTGTTAAGACGAATCTCAACTCTTGTGTCCATGACGTTTATAGTGATGTCCTTAATTAATTCTTTAAGAGTCATCTCTTTTATTTGTCTAGCGAGACTCCTAATCTTTTTCTCATCAGTAGCTTTTTTTAAGTATATCTCCATCATAGGCGTACTAATAGTTTTTCTACCATCAAGGATTTCTATTATTCTTGGCAATCCCATAGTCACGTTCATCTCAGCGACTCCTGCTAAGTGGAATGTGTTTAGGGTCATCTGCGTTGATGGCTCCCCAATGCTCTCCGCAGCTACTAAGCCAACGCTCTCACCAGGCTCAACTAAGGCTTTCTCGTACTCATCTACTAATGCTTCCATAATCTTTTTTATGGTTGAAGCACTGGTTTTCTCTGGGATTTCTTGTTTTGCATCTTCAAAGATTTTTTTTGGAAGTATGTCTTCTGGACTCATTTTTTCCCACCTGTTTCTCTCTCAACAACTTTTTTTACATCGATGTAACCATTCTCGCTTTTTGAGACGTCGATACCGTCTCCTCCGTATAGGAATTGCACTACGTTATTAGACGCGTCCCTCACGGTTTGGTCATACTCTACTTTTAAGTCTTGCAAAGCGTTTGCGAGCCTCCTGTACAAATAACCGCTTTTTGGCGTTCTAAGAGCCGTATCCATCAAGCTGTCCCTACCAGTCATTGCCATGTAGAAGAACTCATGAGGCTTAAGGCCTGATTTGAAACTGTTCTCAACAAAACCCCTTGCTTGAGGGCCTAAGTCTCCTGGTTTAAAACTGCTAAGCGTTCGATTCTTGTACCCTCTCTCTATCCTTTTTCCTCTAAGAGCTTGTTGCCCTACACACGCAACCATCTGCGTCATTGATATACTGCTTCCTTTTGCTCCGCTATCAACCATTATTGGTAGGTGCTGGTGTTTATCAGCGTGCTTCATGACTAAGTTACCAACGTCGTTTCTTGACTTGTTTAATAACTCCAAGATTTTTAGCTCCAAAGTTTCTTCTACGCTCCTACCTGGAAAAGCATCTAGTACTCCTTTATGGTAATCGCTTATTAATTGGTAGCTTTCTTCTTGTGCTTTGCTTAGTGTTAAGTCAACTTCTCCTCTGACATCTTTTGGTAAGTCAGTGTTTCCTATAGGAGCTGTTAAGCCATGTCTTAGTAAGACTTTGATTCCTAACCTAAAAATCTTTCCTAAGATCTCAATGTTTTTGTCACTACCATACTTTTTGTGTAGGTTTCTAAGCATTAATCCTTGTCCTTCTCCAAGGTTTGATTTATCCATGTATCCTTCTTTTAGGATTCCTTTCTTGATTATCACAGGGCTTCCCGTTCTTGTCTTGCCCTCAAAGTCGAAGTCGTTTGGTAAAAGCATGCTGAAAACTTCTTTTCCGCTTATCACGTCTTTTTTTGGTATGCGTGAGAAGTCTCTGTGCCCTACTTCTGTTAAGAGTTGAACAGCGTCTTTTCTTGAGTACTCCTCGTACCTTGTTAAGATGTAGTTCCCGCTTATCGCGTCCATGTTACACCCGATGATTGAGAGTCCGTACCTTGGACTAATAACTTGGGTTTGGACCATCATTAATATCTCGGCTTCTGCTCTTGCTTCCTCGGTTTGAGGTATGTGCAAGTTCATCTCGTCCCCATCGAAATCCGCGTTGTAAGGAGCGCAGACCGCTGGGCTAAGCCTGAAAGTCATGCCTGGCAAAACTTTTATTTTGTGAGCCATCATGCTCATCCTGTGAAGGCTTGGCTGCCTGTTAAAAATTGAGATGTCTCCGTCCATTAAGTGCCTCTCAACTAAGTATCCTGGTTGTAGTTCTTCAAGTATTTGTTCTTGGGTCTCACTTGTAATCTTCTTTTTTCTCCCGTCTGGTCTTATGACATAGTTTGACCCTGGGTACGCTTTCGGTCCTTTTTTTACGAATTCTTTTAGGTAATCTTTGTTCCACTCCGTTACTCTTTCTGGAATTGTTAGTTTCATTGCGACTTCTTTTGGTATTCCTACTTCGTTTAAGTCAAGCATTGAATCCGGGCTGATAACAGTCCTAGCACTGAAGTTTGTCCTCTTACCTGCTAGGTTGTGCCTGATTCTTCCTTCTTTGCTTTTTATCCTCTCAGAGAGGGTTTTGAGTGGTTGCCCGCTTCTATGCCTCGCAGGAGGTATTTGTGGAAGTGCGTTATCAAAAAAAGTTGTTATGTGGTATTGTAGTAAGTCCCATAAGTCTTCGATTATAATCTCAGGTGCTCCTGCGTTAATGTTTTCGAATAGTCTTTGGTTGATTCTTACGATGTCTCCTAGTTTGTGTGTTAAGTCGTCTTCGCTTCTTTCTCCTGATTGAAGCGTGATTGATGGCCTTATAGTAACCGGAGGGATTAATAACAGTGTTAATATCATCCATTCAGGTCTAGCTACCGCGGCGTTTATCCCGAAAGCTGAGACGTCTTCATCACTAATTTTTTCGAGTCTCATCCTTACTTCTATTGGGCTTATTCTTTTTTCGTTCTCAACAAAGTTTGTTGGTTTGTCAAGTGCGACCTTGTATTGTTTTGCTTTGCAATGAGGGCATTTAGTTATTTTTCTTAAATCACTTATTTTGCCTTTTGTTTCTTTTCTTGCTTCTTGAAAGTCTACGTCTTCATCGAAATCTATTGCGAGGTCTTCGCTCTCGCTTAGTAGTTTCCCGCAACCCCTACAGGTTCCTCGTAAGATGTCAAGGATTACTTTAACAAAATTAACGTGTACTACTGGGCGTGCTAGTTCTATGTATCCAAAGTGTCCTAAGCATTCTTTTATTTTAGAGCCGCACGTCTTGCATTTCAGGCCTGGGTCTATAACACCTAATCTGATGTCCATTAAGCCGCCATCAACTGGGTATCCTTCCCTATCGTATAATTCAGGAGTTACTATCTTAACATTTGAGAGTTTCTTTACTAGTTTTGGGCTGATAAGTCCGAAACTTATCGAGTTTACTATTTTGTGGACTGGGATTTGTTCGTTCATTTTCTTATGCTCACCTTGGCTTTAGTATTTATCTTTTAGTGTTAGTTTTGGGTATACTCCTAAACTTTTTATTTCGTCTAGGAATAGTTTGAAAGCGTATGCTATCTCTACGTTTGAGACTTTTGAGTCTTCGCAAACACTGCAGTAACTCTTGTTTTTGAATTCGTCGTGCACCGCGATTAAGCCGCACGCCTCGCATACGGGGACAACGGTTTTGTCTGCGTCGAAACGATCCTTTAATAATAATGACGCTCCGTGGGCTACGAACGTGTCTTTTTCCATCTCTCCTAGTCTTAGCCCTCCTTCTTTTGCTCGGCCTTCTGTTGGTTGCCTTGTTAATAATTGGATTGGGCCTCTCGCTCTGGAGTGCATCTTGTTTGAGACTAAGTGTTTTAGTTTTAAGTAGTACATGTTGCCTATGTATATCTTGGCTTTTAGGATTTCTCCTGTTTGACCGTTATACATTGTTTCAGTTCCGTCATCTCTAAACCCTAGCGATAATAGTTCTTTTCTTAGGTCTTCTTCTTTCTCGCAGTCAAACGTGGTTCCGTTAATGTATCTCCCGCTCAGCGCGCCTACTTTGCCGCCTAATAATTCTATTAAGTGGCTCATAGTCATCCTTGAAGGGATTCCGTGCGGGTTGAACATGATGTCTGGTGTTATCCCATTAGCGGTGAAAGGCATGTTCTCTGGTGGGACTACCATTCCTACGATTCCTTTTTGTCCGTGCCTACTCGTGAATTTGTCTCCTATCTCAGGGACTTTTTGACTTCTGATCCTTACTTGGACTAGTTTGTTTCCTTCCTCATTCTCACTTATTAACACGAAGTCAACTGTTCCGCCTTCTCCGTGCTTAATCGCGCTACTTGATTCTCTTCGTTGCGTTTGGCCTAAGTTGAACTCATCCATTGATGAGAGGAACCTCGGAGGACTTGTCTTTCCGATTATGACGTCTCCTTCTTTTACTTGGCTCTCCAAGCTGATGATTCCGTCTCCTTCTAAGTTTTTGTAGTCTTCTTCTGTCCTGTACCCTCTGACTTCTTTGTCAGGTACGCTTATCTCATCCATTAAGCCACCTTGATATCTTAACTCACTTACGCTTTCAGGCCTAAAATACGTGCTTCTCGCCAGTCCTCTATCTATGCTTCCTTGGTTTAGGACTATGGCGTCTTCCATGTTGTACCCGTCGTGACTCATAATCGCTACTATAACGTTTTGCCCAGAGGGGTGTTTTTCGTATTGACTTATAGAATTGGTGATTGTTTGAACTATAGGTACTTGCGGGTAGTGGAGTAGGTTCACGTCCATATCCATCCTTACAGGGTAGTTCGCTGCGTAGAACCCTATTGCTTGCTTCTGATTTTTACTTCCTGCGTTTAGCCTTGTCGGAGCGTTATAATTACCGAATGGCACCAGGCTTGTTACTAGGCCTGTTATTGCTAACGGGCTGATGTCTAGGTGTGTGTGTTCACTTGTTAGTTCTTCTTCTTTGAATGCTACTAACGCGTTTTCTTCTTCTGCTGCGTCTAAGTTCTCGATTACTCCTTGTATTATAAGATCTGAGTATGTTATCTCGTTTTTTTCTAGTTGTTCTACTTGTTTTGGTGTCAGTAATGATTTTGAGTTCTTAACAACTATTAAGGGTCTTGTGACTCTTCCTTTACTAGTCGCGATGTGTATCTCGTTTTCGTCTTGTTTGATGCTGACATCGCTTGGTAGTTTCCCTTTTCTTCTTTCTTCTTTAAAAGAATCAATGAAACTTTTTGGGTTATCTGTTTCTCCTAGTATCTTGCTGTTAACGTATACTTCTGCGCCTTTTGCGCTTTGCGCACCGCTTTTTAGCCCGAAACCTTTTAGTTTCTCTACGATTTCTTTTTCGTTTGCTGCTAAGCTTATCTTTGATAGTAATGAAAGATTTTTTCTTAGTCCTATATTGGTTCCTTCTGGGGTCTCCACCGCGCATAGCCTGCCTAGGTGTGTTGGGTGAAGTGCTCTTGCGTCAAAGTTTTCTTGACTTGCTGATAATGGGCTGACTACTCTTTGTAGGTGGCTTAGTGTGTCTAAGAAATTAATTCTTTGTATCCTTTGAGAAATCCCTTTTCTTCCTCCTACCCAGTTACCCGTAGCAAGACTTGAGTATATCCTTCCTGTTAATAACTTGTCTCTAATTATGACTTTTATTGAAGGAAATTTTCCTCGCTTAACAATTCTTTGGAAGTTGTAAAGCATGTCTCCAATTAAGACTTTTAAATTCACTCTTAAGAGGTCTGCTAAGAGGTCCCCTGACATCTTTAATCGCTTGTTTTGGTAGTGGTCTTTATCATCTTCTGGGAGTGCTCCGGTTTCGACGAGTAAGTGTTTCTTGATTATCTTAGCAATGTTTTTTGCTTTGTCAAGTCTGTATTTTTCTTCTGTTCCTATGTGTGGTAGTAAGAATCGGTCTAGTATTTCTTGTACTCTTTGAATCCTGATCTCTTTTGCTTGGTTAATCCCTATGCTCTTAGCTATTCCGTCTAGTGCTTCTTCTACGTCTTTTATACCTGTGTATTTGTAGATGTTTACGTATAAGTCTTGGGGGTCTGGCACGTTTATATTCTTGATTATGTCTTCGTCTTTTGTCATGCCTAACGCTTTCATTAAGAGAACCGCTGGTATTCTTCTTACCCGCGTAAAT
Organism: Candidatus Woesearchaeota archaeon; assembly: GCA_018221135.1. GTDB lineage: Archaea > Nanobdellota > Nanobdellia > Woesearchaeales > BM511 > JAAOYB01. The sequence goes on along the minus strand of JAAOYB010000005.1, from coordinate 5,444 downwards.
GTGAAGTAGTAAATCCCGTCTTTTATTTTTTCTAGGGTGTGGGGTATCTTGTAGCTTCCGCTCTCTGAGAATATCTTCGCGGTGTATTTACTCGTTCCAGTTGTTGCTTGTTCTACTAGTATCTGGTTTGATGCTAAGTCTTCTATGTTGATTAATACTTTCTCTGTCCCGTTTATTATGAAGTATCCTCCTGTGTCGTCTGGGTCTTCTCCTTTCTTGATTAATTCTTCGCTTGATAACCCGTGTAGGTGGCATTGTTTGCTTTTTAGCATTATTGGGAGGCTAGCTACTTGTATCTTGTAGCTTTCTCGTTGTATTCCGTCTACGTGAGCTGAGACTTCCATTATCACAGGCGCGGAATACGAGATTTTTCTGATTCTTGCTTCGTTTGGGTATAGTGTTCTTACGCTTCCGTCTGCTTCTGTTATCTCTGGTTTTTTTACTATGATCTTGTCGAATCTTATCTTGTATTCTTCTATGTTGTGGGGGATGATTGTTGGTTCTATGTCTTGGTTTTCTTCGATTATTTTTTGTAGTTCTTCTTCGATGAAGTAGTTGAAGCTTTCAATATCTGATTCTACTAGCATGTTTTCTTCGAAGTATTTTTGGATTATGATTTGGTTCTTGTTCATTCTATGACCCTCCTATAGAAGATTGTCTCGTACGCTGTTTTGTTGGTCCGAGTTATTTTTATTACGTCGCTGGCTTTAACGTCTAGGTGTGTTATTGCCGCGTCGGTTTTTAGAATTCGTGGTAGTTGTTCGAATGTGATGTTGTATTTGTCTAGAATGCTTTTTTTGTCTTTATCAGTTAGTTTTTCGTGTTTTGGTACTAGGATGTGGTTTTGTGGTATGTGGCTTAGTTCTTTTTTCATCTTATTTTTTTGCGCCCCCACGCGTCAAAAAATGTTTTTCTTTGTTTTTTTGGTATTGGATAGGCTGGACGGGATTTGAACCCGCGACCACTCGATGACTCCAAAAAGCCTCGGAAGTTTTTTCCCTCGACTTCTAGTTTTTTAAAAGTCGAGTGCTCTACCAGCTGAGCTACCAGCCTGTTAAGTGGCGCCCTGGCCGGGATTCGAACCCGGGTCGAAGCCTTTATGCAGCGAAAGTTTTCGCCTCGACAGGGCTTCATGATAGGCCAGACTACACTACCAAGGCATAGCTGTGACTACTCTTTAATTTCTTTATCGTGTTAAAAAGTAGCCCATTTACTGTCAGAAAACGTGACTCATTTATAAACCTTTTGTATTCTTTAAGAATAAAACCATAGGAAAAAGATAAAATCCCCTCACCAGGACTTGAACCAGGGACCTTTCGGTGACAGCTGACCACAAATCATTCCAACCACAAAAATTTAGTGGTTTTGGTCTTGTAGGCTTCTACAGCCGAACGCTCTAGCCACTGAGCTATGAGGGGTTAATACTAGTTAGAGGAAATTGGTGTGTTTTATAAAATTTATTGTTTTAATATTGGATTTCGTAAGTTTTATAAACTACCCATAATTTCTGAATGTTTATTATGGCAAGGCTAAGAAAAGGAGTTGCGTACAGACGTCTCGAAAGACCATATACGAGGAAGTCTAAGTATAGGAATAAGAGTTTTGTTAGAAGCATCCCTAATAACAAAATCGTAAAGTATGACCACGGTGATCTAAAAAAAGATTTCCCTATCACTTTTATTCTTGTTAGTAAGGGTAATGCTCAACTAAGACACAACTGCCTTGAAAGCGCACGCCTAACAATTAACAGGACCCTTGAGAAAAACCTTGGGAAAAAAGGATTCCATTTCAAAATCAACGTGTACCCTCACCACGTCCTTCGAGAAAACCCATTAGCTTCGGGTGCTGGGGCGGATAGGATGAGCACGGGAATGAAGAAATCATTCGGTAAAAGTATTGGCTTGGCTGCTCAGATAAAAGAAGGCCAAAAAGTCTTCACTGTATCAGTTGATAAAGGCGATGAGGACACCGCCAAAAAAGCATTAACAAAAGCGACATCTAAGATGAGTGTTAGCGCTAACATAGTACAAATCAAAAAAGAATAAATATTTCTTTCTAACAAAAATTATTTTGTTCTTGTTGCTAGTCTCACGTCTTTTCCAAGAATTGTTTTCCTACCAGCGTGCTCAGCTAGCTCAGCGGCTTTTTTTGCGACGTCAAGAGCTATTTCTTCAAGAGTTTTCGCTAGTTCCGCCGCTGCTTCTTTACTGACTCTCTCAGCACCAGCTGCTTCTAGTATTTTCTTAGCGCTCGTGTTCGGTATGGGATGCTTATTCTTAGGCATATTATCACAATTTTTTTTGTTTATTTATTAAAGTTGTTCTCTTATCTTACTAGTCTTATACTTTTCTGGCTTGTATGATTTTGATAATCTTATTATCTTAGCGCTAAGCCCTCTTTTGAGTAGTTCTTCTGAGAGTTTTTCTGTGTAGTTTTTTTGGTCGTAACCTAATACTATGACGTTTGGTTTTACTTCTTCTATGACTTCGTATTTGTCATCGCTTGTGCTTCCTAGTACTACTTTGTCTACGACGCTTTGTAGTTCTAGGTTTTCTTTTCTTTTTTCTTCGTCGTCTTCTGGTTTTTTGTGTTTTATTTCTTGTACTGTTTTGTCTCTGGCAACGACGACGACTAATTCGTCGCCTAGTCGCTTTGCTTCTTCTAGAAAGTATGTGTGTCCTTTGTGCAGTAAATCAAAAGTGCCGAAAACGAGTACTCTTAGAACCATTTTCTTATTTTTTTTATTCTTCGATTATTATTGCTTGGAACTTGCTAATCTTTACTCCGGGTTCTCTCCAGGCTTCTTTGTTAAGACCTGCTTTGTACGAGAGGTTTTCCAGGTATTCTTTTGCGTCCCAGCCTTGTTCTTCTGGTACTTGGGGTAGTAGTAACCCGCTAAAACCGCTCCTCTCCAGTATAAGGCCGTCCTCGCCTATTACTATTTCTTTTAGGATTTCTTCAGGCGTCCTTGCCTTAATCATTTCTGGTTTTGTTAGTATTGAGACTTCTAATTTTATCTCATCTAATTCTTCTTTTCTTAGTGGGTCGAATCTTGTGTCGTTAATAGCCGCTGCCCTAGCCGCTTTTAGTATGGCTTCGTTTAAGGAGTAGTATCCTTGCGCGTATCCTATGCAGCCTCTTAGCTCCCCTTTTTTTTTGAGGGTTACAAACACTCCTTGTTCTTCTGAGAATTCTTTGTATTCTTCTAAGTTTGGCTCTTGTTTATCATCGTACAAACTACTTATTGATTGCCTAGCTAATCTTAGAATCTTTGTTTTTTGAGAGTCTGAGAACATCTATTTTGCTTTGCTAAACTCTTTTAAAAACTCTTCGTTTTTCTTATCTAATCTTTTCAAAGCGTCTTTTAAAGCTTTTCTTGGCTCTTTCTTAGATGTGGTTTCTACTACGAAGATCGGCTCTGAGATTAATGGGTGTTTAATATTGTAAGCTGCTATAGTTACTTCTTTGTCGTTCCATAACTCATCTCTAAGCGCGTTGCAGAATGTGTGGTCTTCTCCGAATAATTTGAACTCGAACCGACTTTTTTTGTCCTCTCTTACTTCTAACTCCATCTTGAATTCTTAGGAAAAGCGTTTTATTTAAAAAAGTTTCTATAATAAAAAAAGATATAAAGCAGTTAGTTAATAATTGCTTGTTATGAAGGGTTTGCATCATCACATTCACGAGCGAAAAAGAGTTCACTTAGAAAAACAAGAGTACCCATCTAAGAATCCTTACATTCATTTTCTTGATGACTTAGTATTAATGATTGCTTTTTTGTTTCCTCTAAGCGCCGCCCCCCAAGTATACAAAATCTGGGTGGAGAGAGCAGTTGATGGAGTCGCGATTATTACATGGATTATCTGGCTGATATTATCAGTTCCTATGCTTGTTTACGGGTTTGTTCATAAAGAAAAACCTATAATAATTATGTACTCCTTGTGGCTAATTGTTCACACAAGCGTCATCATCGGAGTCTTTATGTATGGATAATTAGTAAATGTTATAAATAAGCTTTTCATTGCAATTCTATAATTATAGTGGGGAGAATATATTATGAGTTACGACAAGGTTAAAGTATTAATTTTTGATTTGTGGGGGACGCTACTAGAAAACGGCATTTTTCCAAGCCCTGTTAGGCAGACCAAGAAGATAATGGGATTATTCAACACGCCCTTCCCGGAATTCATCTTGAGTTTTGAGCGCGCTTTTATGACCAAAGAATTCAAAGGATTAAAAGAAGCTTTCGATAACGTGTTCAAAAAAATGAAAGTTAATCCTGAAGAGTACAACCGAGAAGAACGACTCATAGGCTTGTGGAATAAGAACAAGTTATTAGTCAAACCATACGAGGACACCTTCGAAGTCTTGGACGCTCTTAAGAAAAAATATAAGTTAGTCTTACTTACTAATAGTCCTTTTAGCACGTCAGACGTCGTTGAGAAATTTGATATGAACAAATATTTTGAAAAAGTTTATTTGTCTTATGAGACTGGTTTTCTTAAGTGTGACAAAGAAGCTTTTGATATCGTCTTAAAAGACTTAAAAGTAAAAGCTGATGAGGCCTTAATGATAGGTGACTCGATTGAGAGCGACATGCACGGAGCAGCGAACGCAGGTGTTAAAGGAGTACTAATTGATAGGCGTGGAAAACGAGACTACGAAGATAAGGCTGAGAGTCTTACCGACCTAAAAAACAAGTTAGGAGTAAAATAAATGGATGCTTGCTTGTTTTGCAAGATAATAAGTGGCGAGATACCTTCTCATAAAGTTTACGAGGATGAAAAAGTATTTGCTTTCCTTGATATCAACCCTGTAAATAAAGGGCACGTACTTGTCGTTCCTAAGAATCACTCAACTGATTTAGTAGAGTGTAGCGATGAGGATTTGTGTTCGTGTATGAGCGCGGCTAAGAAAATTGGCTCTAAGCAACTAGAAGCTTTGGGCGCAAAGGGTTTTAACACGCTTATTAATACCAGGCCTGCTTCGGGTCAAATCATTTATCACACCCACATCCATGTTATTCCTCGATTCGAAGGTGATGGTTTTAAGCACTGGCACGGCAAGTCATACAGTAACGATGAGGAACGAGTTATCTTAGAAAAATTAAGGTTTTAGAACGTTTCTTTAGGAGGTTCTTCTTCTACTTGTTCTTCTTTGATTTGGATTTCTGGTTTTAGGATTACTTTTTCTCCTATTTCTCTTATGTGAGCGACGCTTACAATACTTGGGCCTGTTAAGACGCCGCCTTTGACTATTATGCTTTTTAGCTTATTCGCCGCCGCGAATTCGAGTCCTGTGACGACCCCTACTTTTTTTCCTGCGTCGTTTATTACTGTCATGCCTTTTATCTTGTTCTTAGGGTACGTGTTTAAGAAAACGGTGTCGACTCCGAATTGATCGATGTACTCCAAGCCTATGAAAAGATCTGGTTTCATGAATCC
>JAAOYB010000030.1 GCA_018221135.1 Candidatus Woesearchaeota archaeon | reverse complement strand
TTCATCAGCTTCTTCTTCAACTGGATCTTCAGCTTCTTCTTCAACTGGATCTTCAGCTTCTTCTTCAACTGGATCTTCATCAGCTTCTTCTTCAACTGGATCTTCATCAGCTTCTTCTTCAACTGGATCTTCTTCAACTGGATCTTCTTCAACTGGATCTTCATCAGCTTTTTCTTCAACTGAGTCTTCTTCGACATCATCAGCTTCTTGCGCTGGTGCGCTTGCTCCGCCTTCAGATAGTGCTACGTTAACCGCTTTAGGTCCTCGCTCACCATCTTCTACATCGAATGTGACTGGGTCTTCGTCACGCAAAAAAGTGCCAGGTGCAACCCCAGTTAAGTGAACAAAGTAGTCTTTGCCGTCGTCTGCTGTAATAAAACCAAATCCTTTATTTTTGTTAAAAAACTTTACTTTTCCTTCCATTTTAATTAAACTTCTAAATTTTTTTACTCTTTTTTTAAAATTTTTTTTTTATAAAAACCCAAACAATAATAGGTCTTTATAAGATGTATAAAAATATGTTTTAATTTATAAACCCTTCGCATTTTATTCCTCATAAAAATTTATAAAGAAAAAAAAGAAAAAAGTTTTATGATTAGTAAAGAAGCCTTAAGAACAGTTTTTGAGGAAAGCACCAAACTAAAACCTGAAGAGAGTTGCTTAGTAGTAACTGACTCTTTTCTAAAAAGTGTCGCGACGCCTTTTTATCAATACGCCAAAAAAATTAGTGATAATGCTAAACTACACATCATAGAACCAACTGGTATGAACGGCGCGGAACCAAGCCAAGAAACCGCTTCATTAATGCTTGGCTACGACGTAGTATTCTTAATTACTAAGTATAGTCTCAGCCACACCAAAGCGAGAAGAGACGCGACTAGTAAAGGCGCTAGGATTAACAGCATGCCAGGCGTAACCACCGAGATGATTAATAGGTGCTTAGACATCAATTACGACGAATTATACGAAGTTAATACCAAGATACGAAATAAGTTGCTAAACTCAAACAAGGTTAGGATAATAACTGAGAAAGGAGGAGACATAACTCTAAGCGTCACCGAAGTTCACGGCGAGAGGGGTGGTTACAGAGATAAACCCGGAGATTTTGGGAACTTGCCTTGCGGAGAAGTCGATTGCGGCGTAAGAAATGCTAATGGCGTATTAGTAGTTGATGGAAGCTTTCCTGGTCTCGGATTACTAAGAGACGAACCAGTGATGATGATGATAGAGGACAACATCGCAACTAGCATCGAAGGAGACAAAGCCAACGAATTAATTGATATGTTAGAAAAAGTAGGAAGCAACGCTTACAAAATAGCAGAGCTTGGGATTGGAACAAACAAAAAAGCAATCATTACCGGCAACGTATTAGAAGACGAAAAAGTTTTTGGAACAGTTCACTTCGCTCTTGGAAACGACGTCTCATACGGAGGAAAAAACGACGTACCAATTCACCTTGATGGCGTAATCACAAAGCCCACAATCATAGTTGATGATGAGAAAATCATGGATGAAGGAGAACTCTTAATCTAAAGAAAATTTTATAAATAAGTACTCAAAAAAATAGTATCTTACTTAACCTTACATCAAGGGTTATATACATGGAAAGCGACGCAGATACACCAATTGCATACACAGGTTTTTTTAGTCGGATGAATGGAATTGACAAAGTCCGTCTAAAGCAAATAAGCGATGATAAGTACCGGCTTCCTGGAAATTTCTCTCACACCCCAAGAAAAAAGCACTCTGCTAAGTTCATTAGTGATATAAGTGATGCGGTAAGAAGCGATATTGGTATGGGCATTGGCGAAATCGTTGGCGCGCCTACAAGTATAACAAGAGTTGAGGGAAATAATTGGTTTTTGTACAATTGTACAACTGGAAATGGGTACCCAATAAATACTAAGTGGTTCTCGTATGAGGCAGTAAGAGACGTCGTGGACTTAGATACTTGGAACTTACTAGCAATTGATTACGCTAATAGAACTCTTCACTCACTAATACCTAATCTTAGAAGAACTAGACAATCACAAAATTCAATGAATTTCAGAAGTGATAGTGAGGGAAAGGTTAAGTCTTACTTAGCTCAAAACGGAGGAGACAGAAAAGACCTAATAATCCATGCTCCAAAAAACCCTGGTTTAGCAAGGGTAGTAAGCGATATTATAAGTAAGGGTTTAAGAGTGCCGGTACAAGAAATAGATCTTGGTGCTTACGCTATATATCTCTAAACATATTTGTCTAAATTCTTCTTTGCTAGTACCCGTTTTTTTTGCAAGTCACCAAAAATATTTGTTAACTTCTCAATCAGCATTGCTTTTAGCTCTCCAGACAACAACTTCCCACTTTTGTAATCATCACGAATCTTCATTATTTTCTTGTCATCTTCTTCAAAAAAAGTTAGCCATTGGTAACTAACATCGACGTCTGGGTCTCCGCCTAGTTTTCTGTGTTCCTCAACAGTTGCTTTACCCCCGCTAAAAGCGTACTTGTTTACTTTTTTCTTAATGGTTTTTGCGTCATCTGTAAGAGCAACGAAACTAGTCTCATCTGATGAGCTCATCTTTCCGCCGTCAAGGCCTGGCACGAAGACGTGATACGTACTAGAGAGAGGAACGAACCGAGTGATCTTCAGTCTTTTCGCCATGTCCCTACCAAGTCTTATGTGTGGGTCTTGGTCGATGCCTACTGGGACTACTACTGGGAGCGGTGCTCCTTCGAATTCTTTTAGTTGAGGGTGCAACATATCCGCTGCTTGTAATAAGCTCGCGTTCATCTTAGCAGGGCTTATCTCGCCGTACGCCGCGCGGAACTCGTTAAAAGTTATGTGATTAGCCAATAAGTTTTGCAAGCGATAAAACGCGTTTGCTCGCTTAGCGTCTTTTGAGCGCTCGCTTTGAAAGTATATCTCGCAGTTTTTTGGCTTTAACCCGAGTGCGATGTAGTTTGTTATGTATTGGTCAACTGCTATTCTGCGACTCTCCTCTAGGTTTTGCCCTCTTGCGTTGTAGGCTTCTATATCAGCTACTGCTATGTACAGCTTCGCGCCAAGTTCTTGGTAGAATATCATTTGTTGGGCTAGTATCATATGCCCTATGTGGAACTTGCCTGTGGGCATGAGCCCAGTCATCATAACAAAAGGCTTCTTTTCTTTTATAGAATCAAGTATTCTTTTAAAGTCTCTGTGCGCAAAGATTTTCTTTCGCCTAAATAATAGGTTTTCTTCAAAGATTTTTGGGAGTTTACTAAATGTTTCTACTCCAAAGTCCTTTATGAGTTTCTCATAGTTTATTTCTCCTTTGACTTCCCAAGGCGTAACACTACCAGCCATAAGTATTGATAGTAAATAACTTTTTTTATAAAGTTGTCGAAAACTTTAAATATTACATCATTGACACAGCATATTAATAAAAAAATGAGTGCGTACGTAGTGGTGGTAGTGGGATAGACTCCCCTCATCGGCTTAAAAAAGATTTATTCTAAACTAGAGGTTTTGATTTAGATGAAAGAATTACCAAAGAAATACCAAGCACACGAAAGCGAGAAGAAATGGGTGGAGTACTGGCAAGAAAACAGGACTTATAAGTTCAACCCAGATACTAAAAAAGAAGTTTATAGTATTGACACCCCTCCCCCGACTGTTAGTGGCAGGATGCACATCGGTCATGCTTTTAGTTTTTCTCAAATGGATTTCATTGCTAGATACAAAAGAATGAGAGGATATGAACTTTTTTATCCTTTCGGAACCGATGATAACGGTCTTCCTTTTGATAAGCTCGTTGAAAAAACTAATAAGATTCGAAGCAAGGATTTTGAGAGAAAAGAATACGTAAAGCTATGCTTATCAACTCTAAAAAAATTATTGCCTGAATTCATACAAGATTGGAGACAACTTGGTATTAGTTGCGACTTTGACGTTTATTATAGTACTATTAATGATTATTCTCAGCGTATCAGCCAGAAGAGCTTTATTGACTTGTACAAAGCGGGTCGGGAGTACAGAAAAGAAGCTCCTACTCTTTGGTGTCCTGAGTGCCACGTAGCAATCGCACAAGCAGAGCTAGAAGATAAAGAGCACGACTCAACTTTTAATGACATCGCTTTTACTTTCCCGGATGGAAAAGAATTAATCATTGCGACAACAAGGCCAGAACTACTCCCCGCGTGTGTTAGTATTTTCTATCACCCAGATGATAAGCGCTACCAGAAGTATAAAGGTAAAAAAGCAAAGGTTCCATTATTTGGGCACGAAGTAATAATCATGCCTGATGAGCGCGTCTCCATCGATAAAGGAACCGGGATTGTTATGTGCTGCACGTTTGGTGACCAAACAGACATGGAATGGTACTTCCAATACAACTTACCTCTTCGAGAAGCAATTGACGGCCACGGCCACATGACAAAACTAGCAAAAGAATATGAAGGTATGAAGATAAAACAAGCCAGAAAAGCAATCCTAGACGACCTAGAAAAAGAAGGCCTCCTCAAAAAAAAGGAGCACATACTCCACGTAGTTAACGTTCATGAGCGCTGTGGTCACGAAATCGAAATCCTACACTCAAAACAATGGTTCATAAAATATTTGGATAAGAAAAAAGAATTACTAAAAGCAGGGAACCAGCTTAATTGGTACCCGAAATTCATGAAGAACCGTTTCGATAATTGGGTTAAAGGAATAAAGTGGGACTGGTGCATCTCAAGACAACGCCACTTCGGGATTCCGATACCTGTTTGGTATTGCGAGAAGTGTGACGAAGTAATTTTGCCAAACGAAAAGGATTTGCCGGTTGACCCAACAAGTGATAAGCCCCCTATTAGTACTTGCCCAAAGTGTTCTCATACCAAAATAGTTGGGGAGAAAGACGTGCTCGATACGTGGGCTACGAGTAGCTTGACGCCGAGGCTCGCAGCGGACTTATTTGTTGATCACCCAGTTTACAAAAAGTTGCAGCCTACTATGAATCTTAGACCTCAAGCTCATGACATAATCACGTTCTGGCTTTTCAACACTGTTGTTAAGAGTCAGTTTCACAACAAGGTTAATCCTTGGAAGGATGCCATGATTAGTGGGTGGGCATTAGACCCTCACGGCAAGAAGATGAGCAAGTCTAAAGGTAATGTTGTTGATCCTATAGAGGTTCACAAAAAGTTTAATAGCGACGCTATTAGGTTCTGGGCCGCGGGCACTAAGCTTGGCGATGACATGCCTTACCAAGAAAAGGATTTAGTAACCGCGAATAAGACTATCACGAAGTTATGGAACGCTACTAAGTTTGCTATCATGCAACTCGGAGATTATGATTTGTGCAAACCAAAAAAATTAGAAGTAATAGATGCATGGCTTCTTAGCAAGTTATCAAGAGTTGTAAAGCTTAGCACTACTAGTTTTGATAAGTACGAGTATAGTTATGGAAAAGCTGAGACCGAAAAATTCTTTTGGAGTGTTCTATGCGATAATTACTTAGAAATCATAAAAGACAGGATGTACAACCCAGAGGTTTGGGGAGAGGACAAAGTAGGTAGTGGTAAGATGACGCTCTACACCGCTTTCTTGACTGTTCTTAAATTATTTGCGCCTATAATGCCGTTTGTAACAGAAGAAGTCTACCACTTATATTTTGCGACGCGCGAAGGTGAGAAAAGTGTTCATAACAGTGCGTGGCCTACACTTAGCATGATTGATGAGAAAGCTGAGTTAGCAGGGGATTTACTTGTTGAGGTTAGCAGTATTGTTAGAAAGTATAAGTCTGAGAACGCTATGAGTTTAAAAGAAGAGTTATCTGAGTTAGTTATTGAGACCAAGAACGAAAAAGAACTCGGGCTTGTTCTTGATGATCTTAGAAGCGTTACAAAAACTAAAAACGTGATTTTTGGAAAGGCTCCTAAGGGTTTTGTTTCTCAAAAACTTGGTTTGAAAGTCTCTATCAAGAAATAAACCTGTTTTTTTTAGTAAATTATATAAATTCATCTTAGCAGTGTGTATTCTTAAGAGGAGGTGAGTGGTATTGGCATTCTTTAATAAAAAAGACGAGGATTCGTCTAAAAGCGACCCTTTTACTAGTAGTACTCCTCCTTCGAGTAGTCACGTTGATAGTAAACCTTTAGACCTGAGTGGTAAGGGCAGTGATAAGTTAGTCACTGAGGTTGAGAAGCTCAAAGCTCAAGCTGAGAGCAACTCTGAGATGAGAAACGTGTACAGTGAGAGATTTTCTAACATGGATGAGAAGTTCGGCGAGCTTCGAGCAATGATAACTGATACTATAAAAGACGTTGAGATGCTTGGCGCAAAAGCGGAGAAAGCGTCTGATATGGTAAGCGAGCTTCAACCAGAAAAAATCATGGAAGAAGTTGAGAAAGGTAGCGTTAAATACGAGAAACTTAATCAGAAAATCTTGGCTAATCAGGAATTATTACATAACGTGCTTGAAGAACTCAAAGAGGTTCGTCAAAGCGTAAGAGTTTTTCGCGGCGTTGAACAAGCGTCTAAGTTGGTGAGTCAGATTAATAAGGACTTGGTTAGTTTTGAGAAGATTCAAGGAGTCGTTGAGTCAAGAGCTGATAAGACCGAGGCGTTGTACAGCGATTTTACAACTATGTTTGATGAATTCAAGGATTTTAAGAAGATGATAAAAAACGTTGAGTCTAAAGTTAGTAATTACGAAGCTGATTTTTTTAAGATTAAAGAACAAAAAGGTGTTAGTGAAGAAGATTTTATGGAATCCAGAAAAGATATTGGTAAAGTCGCTGGGGAGATTGAGAATTTTAAGAAGAAGTTCAACAAGTTTGAGGATTTCTTTATGAGTTTTAGAGGGGAGTTAAAAAGTGATACCCGTGATATTTTGAAGTTGCAAAAAAAGTTGGATGAAGGTTACGCTACCAAAAAGGATTTCGCTAATGTAAGCGATGACTTGCAGCACATTCGGGGTGAGATGGTTAAGACTAAGTATGATATCGTGTCTAATCAGAAGTACCTCAAAGCTAATAATGATGTTGTCATGCAGAATTTTCAGACGTTTTTTAATAAGGAGTTGGATGTTCTTTTAAACAAAATCGATAATGTGAACTTAAAAGTTCATATTAAGATTCAGAAGATGCGTGAAGAAATAGAAAAAATAAGAAAGTAACTATTGCATAGTAGTTAAAAATAGTTAGGTTTATATATATGTGCGTATTAGCAAAAGCAGTATATCAAACATAGTAATTAAGGCGCGAGTAAATGAGAAGAAACCAAAAAGCGAATACGCGAATAATTCCTTACACTCTTAGAAGTCCTAAAACAAGCGATGAACAATTAAGTGATAGCTTAGACAAAAGAGTGATGCTGCCAAGTATGAGCAGTGCTAAAGACGTCGCTGATTTCTTTTACCAAACGCATCCTGAATTAACTGATATGAGCGCAATTCATATAGAAGAAGCACTTAACAACGTACTTGACGAATTTTTTAGTAAGATCGCTATCTCTTTATCTTTTAATTTAGAAGCAGCCACTTATTTAGAAGTTGATAAAAACAGCTTAGTTAACAAGTTTCGAGAACAAGTCTATGATATTAACAAAACTAACAAAACTGATTACGTTTTTTTTAGCGGGGATAAAGCTAATGAGAGAGAAAAAGAATTAAGTATTCTAAGACAAAAAAGAAAAACACCAGACATAAATTACCAAGGATTAGAACTACAAATACACTAAATATAGTAAACTATATTAAGATAAAAAAATAAAAAAACATTGATAAAAAGGGGGTTTATAAAAAAAATGAGTGAAGAACAAAAGACAAAACCATGGGTAAATACGCCAACAAGCTTAGAAATAGCAGTATTACAAAAAGTAACAGGGGTTTCTAACCCTAGAAAAGCAACAGAAGCAACTGCTGAAAACATTATTAATGGTACTTACAGAAGCAACCCGCATGAAAGAGCTATTGGGGGATCAGGAAGAGATTATGCTACTCCATCGTTTTCTGTTGAAGACTCAACACCATTAGCTATTGTAGAAAGTCTTAGATTAGATGAAGTTAATATCAGCCCAAGAGATATTGAAGCAGAAATAAAGGATCCTTTATTTTTAGAAAAAGTCTATAAAGAAGTTGACGAGTACAAACTCTAAATTTTTTCGACTTTAACACCTTGTTGGGTGTCTTTTATATTGTATCCTAATTTTTTTATTTCGTCTCGGATTTTATCAGCACTAGCCCAATCTTTTAGTTTTCTAGCTTTTTCTCTTTTCTCAATTAAAACCTTAACTTCTTTTGAAACAACGACTTTATCTTCTTTAAAATCCTCAAAACCAAGTCCTAGTACTTTATCAAAATCGTAGAGTAAGCCTAGTTTGTCTTTGTTTGAGATAGCGTCGTCTTTTAATACTGCGAAAACAACTGCTAAGGCACGCGGCATATTAATATCATCTTGAACCGCGTCAATAAACTCAGTTTCGTGCTTAGTCTTAGCCTCAACATCACTATCTTTTTTCTTATCATCTTTTCTTAATTCTAAGACGCGACTCCTCAGTCCTTCGTACGCGTTTCTCGCCGCGTCAAGCGCTTCATAACTAAAGTGAAGCTGTTGCCTGTAATTAGCAGTCAAACAAAAATATCTGTAAACAATTGGTTTGTAACCTTTATCGATAAGAGATTGCAGACGAAGGAAATCCCCCTTTGACTTGCTCATCTTATCTTTGCCCAAAATTATGAATTCTCCGTGAAGCCAGTACTTAACCCAAGGACTCTTACCATAAGCTGTTTCTGATTGCGCAATCTCATTAGTGTGATGAACGGGGATAAGATCAATGCCACCAGTATGAATATCGAACTGCTCTCCAAGATATTTACTGCTCATCGCACTGCACTCGATGTGCCACCCAGGATACCCGGTTCCCCAAGGACTGTCCCACTTCATCTCCTGGTCTTCAAATTTGGATTTTGTAAACCACAACACGAAGTCTGAATGATTTTTCTTGTTTTTATCCTTTTCAACTCTTGAATGTTTTTCTAACTCTTCAAGATTTAGTTTAGCTAAATCTATGTAGCTTTTGAACTTCGAGGAGTCAAAATAAACGTTGCCACCAGCAACATACGCGTAACCATTTTTCTCGATTAGTTTTATGATATCAATCATTTCTTTGATGTGATCAGTGGCTTTAGGAATAATCTCAGGGGTTTCAATGTTTAGGAGTTCTATGTCTTTCATGAAAGCATCTGTGTAATACTTAGCAATATCCCACACAGTTTTCTTCTCACGCTTAGCACCAAGAAGCATTTTGTCCTCGCCTTCATCAGCATCACTTGTTAAGTGTCCGACGTCTGTGATGTTCATCACATGCTTTAACTCAAATCCCAAGTATTTTAAGGTTCTTCTCAAGATGTCGTTAAACACAAAAGTTCGAAGATTACCTATATGAGTGTAATGATAAACCGTAGGACCGCAGCTGTACATCCCAACTTTTTTATCCTTTAAGGGTTTGAAGATTTCTTTCTTCCTACTAAGAGTGTTGTATAGTCTGAGCGCCATAATAAAAAAAGATTATTTGGTATTTATTTATAAAATTACCTTCTATTCACTTATATTTTACATATATTACATTCTATATACGTACATCTGACTTATTTTTATAAATCCAAGATAACATATCGGTATTGTAATGCAATTACGCAAAGCGATATGTGGGGTAGTAACAGGGATTTTATTGAGCGGCGCAACAGCGCTTGCAAAAGACGTTGTGAACTTTGAAAACTATAGAGAAAAATCCAATTATTCTGTATCAAGGATGGTTAGTTTTTTAGGTCTTAATTGGCTAGAGACCCAATATGAATTAGATGGAGATGGAAAAGCCGATGTTTTAGAACTTAGACCAATTATTGGATATGAAGGTGAAAAAGTCATCGTCGAAGAGCACCCATTTTTATATTATTTTGATGAAAATAAAAACGCCCGATTTGACTATTATGAATCTTTGATTGATGTCGAAATGGACGGTTTGAACCAAAACGAGATAAGACCTGAAAGTCCAGAAGAAAAAAAGGTTTATGGAAAAATAAGAATTTAAACAAACTTTTTTAAATAAAACAATATTTCTAGACTATTATGTTTTTTAAGAAGAGAGAATATTCATAAAAAAACTTCTAGATTTGCATAGGCATAACTCTCTAAAATATTTGATTTGGTGATTATTTATGGAATATGTATCTGATTTTAAATGGGAAAAAGGACTAACAGTAAAAAAGCTCGTCGATAATTATAGAAGCATCGGTTTTCAAAGCATCGAGCTAAAACGAGCTGCTGACGTCATTGTTAAAATGAAAAAAAACAATGCCAAAATATTTCTGACATTCACATCAAACATGGTAACCTCAGGTCTTAGAGGGTTCTTCGCGCAGCTAATCAAATTAAGAATGGCAGATATCATAGTAACAACAGTTGGTGGAATAGAAGAAGACATAATGAAAGCAACAGGAGAAAAATTCGCTATAGGAAGCTTCAAACAAGACGACGTCGAACTACATGAACAAGGAGTTAACAGAGTAGGCAATCTATTAATCAATAATGAATCCTACATGAAATTCGAAGATATGATGATGCCAATCTTTGACAAATTATACAAAAAACAAAAGCGTTGGGCGGTCTCAGACCTCTTAAAAGAGATAGGGTTGATGCTAAAAGACGAAGACTCAATACTATACCAAGCAGCAAAGAACAACGTACCAATTTTTTGTCCTGCCATAACAGACGGTTCATTCGGGTTCCACCTATATTTGTTTCAGCAAAAGCACAAAGACTTCGTAGTCGACGTCGTAAAGGATTTTGGAAACATTTTGTTATCAACGAGTCACGACGAAAAAAAAGGAGTTATCGCACTTGGCGGCTCAATCTCAAAGCACCACGCAATCCTCGCAACGCTGCTTAATGGAGGAGCGAACTACGCGGTTTACATGACAACAGCGCATAGAACGTCTGGTAGTATGAGTGGCGCGACTACTAATGAGGCGAAGAGTTGGGGGAAAGTAAAAGATGAAAGCGACGTCGCAACCGTGATAGGAGACGTCACCATTACTTTTCCGCTCGCAATGATTGGAGCACTTGAAGAACTTGAAGAGGACGGATTACTATGAACACTCCGAGGTTTGTTTTATCAAAGAAGAAAGTCTTAGAACAACACGATAACGTAAGGAGTTATTGTGACGTATTAAGTTATAGTTCTAAAACGAACCAAGACGTAACACTAATCTTAGAAAAAAACACGGATTGTATGTTCTCTGTGCATTTAGAAAACGAGTTAAGACACCTAAAAGATTTTAGAAGAGTGATTTTCTTGGCTCAAGGCTGGACTAAAAACTATATTAAAAGCCTAGTTAACAGAGGAGTTTCGTGGTTCATCGTTGATAACCAAGCAGACCTAGACACATTACTAGGGTTTTTAGAAGAAAACAAGACTAAAAAAATTAGTTTGTTGCTTCGCATGAAACTAAAAGAACTTAGTATTCGAACAGAGAAATATTTTGTTTTTGGAATGAAATCAGAAACCATCAATAAGAGATTGCTAGAACTAAGAAATAATGAGAACATTAATTCTGTTGGAGTTCATTTTCATAGGAAGACTCAGAATATGAGTGAGTGGAACATCGAGTACGAACTAAGCAACTTATTAAGTGAGAAGAGTTTGGAAGTAATAGATTACGTTAATATCGGCGGAGGCCTCCCATCTGAGTACGCTAATACTAACACTAAAGTGATTGATTCAATATTTAAGAAGATAAGTGGTTTGAAGACTTGGCTGAACAAAAAAAGCATAAAACTAATAATTGAGCCTGGGCGCTTCATAGCTGCCCCTAGTTGCAAGTTAGAAACAAGCATAATAGGTGTTTATGACTATAACATAATAGTTGATGCTTCCGTTTACAATACTGACATGGACGCCATAGTGGTCCCTGTCAAATTATTAGTTGAGGGCGAAGGAGAAGGTGAGCCTTACGTTATTAAGGGTGTTACGCCGTGCTCGATGGATTTGTTCAGGTACAAAACACTCCTAAAAAACCCAAGAGTCGGTGACAAACTCGTGTTCTTAAACGCTGGCGCTTATAATTTCTCATCGGATTTTTGCGACTTAGAAAAAATACCAACTGAGGTCGTAGAATGAAAATAATAAAAGCGGGCTTTAGCGGCGGCGGACTAGGCAGAGGAGACGGTTCAAACCTAGCGCCTGACTTAGTTGTCAAGCATTTAGAGAGTGTTTATTCTAACGAAGACCAAAAAAGGTGTGTTTTTGAAATAGAAGAACTGGTCTTAGATGAAAAAAACATTGAAGAAAGCCACGCTTTAATAGAAGAGAGCGTAAGTAAAGAAGACAAAGCCATTATTATAGGGGGAGATCACTCGATTACTTACCCTGCTGTTAAAGGTTTTTCTAAAAATAACGAGGATTTCATCTTAATCATTTTTGATGCTCACCCCGACTTAATGGATGATTTTAAGCCCCCAACCCAAGAAGACTACCTTAAAGTCTTAGTAGAAGAAGGAGTTGTCAAACCAGAAAACGTGATTCTTGTTGGTCTTAGGAATTGGGACGCACAAGAAATAAGTTACTTAGAAAAAAAACAAATCAGATTCTATACTTGCAAAGAAATCTTTGAGAAGGGAATAAAAGAAATAACAAAAGAAATAATCATAAAAATCACGAAACCCGTTTATCTCTCAGTTGACGTTGATGTTGTTGACCCCACAGAAGCTATCGGTACGGGTTACTTAGAGCACGGAGGATTAAGTTCAAGGGAGCTTATTTACGCATTGCAAAAAATAAAAGAAACAAATAAAATTGGTATGTGTGACTTAGTTGAGATAAACCCAGAAAAAGATGTTAATGAGATGACTAGTATTCTTGGAGCAAAAATTGTTGGGGAACTATGCGATTTTTAGAATTCGCATTTGTCGCAGTCTTGAGACTCGCACTTCTTGTTTTTTAAGTCCCAATTTAAAGCCCATCCTTTGATGTCTTTTATTATGTTAATAAAACCAACTCCTTTCTTGGTTAGTTGGTACTCGCTAGTAATCGGCGCAGTGGTTGAATCAACCTTTTTTTTTAGCAAACCTCTTTTTTGTAGTTCTTTTAGCCTAGCTGAGAGCATCTTAGACGTGATGTGTGGCAAGGAATTTTTTAGTACGTTGTATCTTTTTTTGTGGTTTACGCCTTTGTACATCTCTAATAGTATTAGTAGCGTCCAGCGTTTACCGATGAAGTCAACGGTTTTGTAAACCGTGCAGTTTTTGTTCATGGTATACTTTTAGAAACTTATAACTATATAAACTTGTTTATTTATTATACTAAGTATAAAAAAGATACTTATAAAATGGTTGTTAGACAAATAATAGAAATCGACGAGGCTAAATGTGATGGTTGTGGTATTTGCATCCCTGACTGCCCTGAAGGAGCACTCCAAATAATAGACGGAAAAGCTCGTCTCATAAGCGATTTGTTCTGTGACGGTTTAGGAGCGTGCATCGGCTCGTGCCCACAAAACGCTATAACGACCATTGAGCGAGAAGCAGAAGAGTACGATGAGAATAAAGTCATGGAAAACATCGTAAAAGCAGGGGACAACACGATAAAAGCGCACTTAGAACACTTATCTGAGCATGGAGAAACAGAGTATTACAATCAAGCAATCGAGTACTTAAAACAAAACAATCTAAGAGTGCCTAAGATAAAACAAGATAGTATTGACTCCTCTAGTGGTTGCCCGGGAGCAGCAGTTCAAAACATACCCAAAAAAACAGTAGAAAGCAATTCTGAGTCTCCTCACAAAAAGGTTTCTGAATTAACTCAGTGGCCGATACAACTTAATTTGCTACCCCCAAACGCGCCCTTCTTCAACGACTCAGACCTATTAATAGCGGCTGATTGCGTTGGATTCGCCAATCCCAACTTACACCAAGAATTAATGAGAGGCAAAAGCATCGCTATAGGGTGCCCTAAACTCGACGATGACTACTCTAACAAAATCGCTGCAATCATCAACATGAACGATATCAAAAGCGTCAGTGTCGCTGTCATGGAAGTTCCTTGCTGCCAAGGACTCTACAGCGTAGTCGAAGATGCAGTTACTAATTCAAACAAAAACATTCCTTTAAACAAAATTATTGTCACTGTGGGTGGAGAAACAAAAAAAGAATAGAAACTAATCTGAGGTGAAAAGAAATGAAAGAAAAAGCGACGTGTAACAACTGCGGAAGCAACAATACCTATGGTGTTAGTAGAATAGTTGGTTACTACAGCGTAATCGAGAACTGGAACACATCAAAACAAGCAGAGCTAAGAGACAGACAAAAAGGAAGTTACAAACTAGGAGGAAGAAAAGAAGAGTTGCAAAGATGCGTGGTAGTCACATAAAAAAATAAAAAGTTTTAGGAGGCACTAAAAAAAATGGTGGGTGAATATTATTTTTTGAGTGAAGAAGATACCTTATTGCTCAGTTGGATTACAAAAAAGAAAAAATAAGAGGTTTAGATGAATTACACAAAGAATTTGTTAGAACTAGTACAATTTCCAAAACAAGGAATATACAGCACAGTACTCCAAAAAGGAGACGGTTATAATTATACCTTGATGTGCTTATCAAAAGATACCGATATCGACACGCACACAAGCACAAAACAAGGAGTCGTGCAAGTATTGAGTGGTAAAGGAAAATTTAAGCTCCTTGATGAAGACATAGATATGGAGCCTGGACGCTTCATATACATGCCAAAAAACGCTCCTCACTCGTTATACGCCGAGGAAGACACAGCCTTACTACTAGTATTACACGACTAAAAAAAAAGGATAACTTTTTTTTATTTCTTTTTTACTAAGAATAAAGAGTGGTCTTTCTCGTACGGGTCAAGTTTTCTACTATCAACTATTACTAGCCCCGCGTTTTCTAATTTTGTTTTTACTTCTTTGTAAATCTCAAAGGGCTTTCTGGAGATATCTATACTTCTGCTTTTTACAAAGAGCATGCCAAAACCCTCTTTTTTAAGATATAACTCTACGTTTTTGATAAATATCTCAGCTTGGTTCTTCTGAGCTAAGTCCATGTAAACAAAGTCCACGCCGGTTACTAGATGCGCGTAACTCATTACTTGGTTTGCGTCTGCCATGACAGGCGTCATGTTAGGCCTTTTCTCTGATAAGAAAACGAGTTCTCGAACTACTCGCGGCGCGAAGTCCAAGGCGAAGACGAAGCCTCCTCTTCCTACGATGTCGCTGATATGGCTTGGGGTAGTGCCTGTCGCCGCTCCTAAGTATAAGACTTTGTCTCCTATTCTTAGGTTTGTTTGTTGCAACCCTCGCTTTAGTGCGGCTGCTAGTTTACTCCTTGTAGGGTCCCACGCTCTGTACTCAGAGCCGCGATCTAAGACTAACCTCTCAGAATAAACACTTTCTCCTCTTACTAGGTTCTTTGTGTAATAATTCTTATTCTTATCAACAAATATTCCTGCTAAACCTTTAGCTTCTTCTATCCTCATAATAATAGTCTAGGAAGAATCCTTATTTAAAAAACCTTTCCAATTAGTTGTATCTTAGTCCGCCTAAGAAAACTTTGGTGGCGTGGCGGGTGTCTTCGTATTCCTCTCTGACACCTCTTCTTATACCGTTGACTTCAATTATTTTTACAACGCTAGGACTTCCATCTCTTAATAGGCGAAGCTCTAAGCTATCACCGTTTCTTAGTTCTGAGAAGAACTCAACATACAAAGAAGTATCTTTAAGTTCTTCATCGTTTATGTCTGCGTGTAGATAAGCGCATAAATCACCAAAGAATTCTCTTGAAGTCATGTAATTGTTCATGTTACTTAGAAAAGAAGAATTTATCCCTATCCTGACATAGGAAGGTTTCTCACCTACTTCTAGACCTGCTTCGCTTCTAATCTTTGTTATGTGGTCTAATAAGAAATGAATGTATCCTTCCGCGTTTTCTGTCAAGCCATCAATGTGATGAGCATGGTATGTTTTGCTAAAAAGATCAGTTAAGTAATTAGCTGCGCTTGTGTTAGGTTCCATTAAAAAAAAGGTATTTTCTTATTTCTTATAAAATTAACTCTGAAAATATTTATAAATCAAGACATATTCTATACTGTTAATATGAGTCATGAATTATGCGATGAGTGCTGGAGATACAAGACTTTTAAGAAGAAATGCCACTATTTCTGGGATGACAAAATAGAGTGCAGCATGTTCATGGATGACGAGTTATCAGAGCCAAGACACCACACCAGGTTAGGATAAAGTTTTAAATAAACAAAAAAAAGGATTTAATTGAATATGGTGGTTGAGGCAATAATATACACAGTTCTTAGCGTACTAATAGTAAGCGCGATTAGCCTTATAGGCATCTTCACTCTTAGCTTAAAAGAAAAAGAAATCTCAAAAATACTTATTTACCTTGTTAGTTTCTCAGCAGGAGCGCTTTTTGGAGACGCCTTCATTCACTTACTCCCTGCAGTCTTCGAGAAGAGCGGGTTTGGCATAGCTATAAGTTTATACTTACTATTTGGAATATTATTCTTTTTCGTACTCGAAAAATTTATTCATTGGAGGCACTGCCACGTCTACGGCGTATGCGACATCCACGACCACCCAAAAGCTTTAGCTACTATGAACTTAGTAGGCGACGCCGTGCACAACGTAGTTGACGGAATAATAATCGCTGGCAGCTATCTTGCAAGCATACCTCTTGGAATCGCGACTACCATCGCCATATTGTTTCACGAGATACCTCAAGAAATAGGGGATTTCGGAGTCTTATTGCACTCTGGTTTCACAAAGCGAAAAGCATTGTTTTTCAACTTCTTTATCAGCCTAACATCATTACTCGGCGCTGTTATCGCCTTGGTTCTTGGAAGCTTAATAGGTTCACTAACAACTTTTATTATTCCTTTCGCCGCAGGAGGCTTTATCTACATCGCTGGCAGTGATTTAATACCTGAGCTTCACAAAGAAATAGAAGCTAAGAAGAGCGCGATGCAACTATTATTTTTTGTATTAGGAATACTTGTGATGCTCGCATTATTACTAATAGAATAAAAACAAATTATTTTTTTTGTATTCTTATCTTATTTTCTTGTAAATATACTAATTCGTAACTTTTTATGCCTTTTTCTTCTGCGTAGGTCTCAGCGCTTTTCTTGGTTTTGAAAGTCTTAGGTCGACTAGCTCTTTTCCTGCCTGTTACTCCTTGCATTTTCAGTTTTCGCTTTGCTCTTGTGTGTATTTTTACCATATGATAAAACGCTTATAACAGGGTATATTTAAGCTTTTTTATAAAGAAAAAGAGAAAGCTTTAATAATAAACAACGAGAAAAACATATGTTATAACACAAAATTGTGTTATGGAGGATGAATAATCATGGTAGATGGAAGATGTATGAAATGCCAAGAACAAAGAGAAATTAAGGACGCTACTCAAGTAACTATGAAAAACGGGAGACCAGCAATCACGGGTACTTGTGTTAAGTGCGGAACAAAAATGTTCAAAATAGGAACAATGCCTACAGAATAATTGTTCCCTATTCTTTTTCTTTTTTTATTTCTATAACACTAGACTGATTAGTTTCTCCTAGTAAGCCTTCTAAATTATTTATAGAAGCTGTGTAAATAGTAGTAGTTAATGCCAAACTCGCTGCTACTAAGCCAAAAGCGACTCGTCTCCTAAAAACAGATTCTTTGTTTTTTAGGATCTCAAAATTTCTTTTTGGGTGTTCATCTCTTATTAAGTACTTGTAGTAATCCATGAATTTAAGCGCTGCTGGTCCTAGTACGACGCTAGCAGCTGTCGTTGCTAAGGTGCCATACATTATTTTCTCCCAGTCAGTCTCCCCCGCAAGTACTCTGTACACAAAAGGTTTGACAATCGTGGCTGAAACCGCTGCGAAGACCCTATCGTGCTTTGTGTGGTTTTCCTCACTTGTTTCTTTATTTATTCCTGCTTGGTCTTTGGTGTAGTCTCTCGCACCCATAAACAATGGTACTGAGACGTAGTTTCCTAGTGTTGTGAAAAGCCTCGACTTAAAACTCACTACGCTGCTCATGCCTACGAGTTCTGTCTCGATAAAAGCGTAGAGTGGAAGTGCTAATACGCTAAGCGCAGTGCTCTCAGGAGCGTATTCTTTAATCTTCTTGTACAAGCCCCGCCCATCCATTTTTTTAGTTTAGTTTTTTGTTCATATAAGAAAACATTATGATTAGCACAAAAGCTGTTAGTGACATCACAGGATAAGTGATGTACCCGTATCCTAAGGTGTAAATAGTAGTGCAAGGTTCACTTCCAAAAGTGCAAAAAATTGAGTTTGTAAAAACAACTCTTTGAATAATTACTTGGTACGCAGAGAAAAACACACCAAAAACTGCTAGGGGAATGATGTAGTCTTCTATTTTTTGTTTCTTGTACAACGCTACTCCCATTATTATTGGGAGTGGGTACATGAATATTCTTTGAATCCAACAAAGCTTGCACGGAACAAAACCCATTATCTCTGATAAGAAAAGACTGCCCAGAGTAGCTGCTAAGGCGACTATAAAAGCAATTTTTGATGAGTTTTCCTTAAAGAAACTGTAAGTCTTTGTTTTTTTGAACTTCTTATTATTTCTTAAAACAAAAAAAGAAGCCAAGAATAACACTATGAAAATATGTGATAAGAATGTTAAAGTCTCTAGCATCCACTCAATTAATCCCTGCATAAAAAAAGAAAAGTTAACTTTTTTCTTATAAAACTATTGTTTTTAGAAAAATAGCCCCGCACGGATTCGAACCGTGGTCCACTCCTCCAAAGGGAGCGATGATTGGCCACTACACCACGGGGCTGCTAATAATTGTTTGGGAGGTGGGGTTTTGTTTTTAAAACTTATCATTTTTACAAAATTCTATTAATAAAATAAAAAATTATATAAAGTACAAAATTATGTATTTAATGTAAAAGAAAAAAAGAGGGTTACTTTTTTGAGTAGGAAAGACCAGTGCAAACAATTAATGTCTAAGTTTTTCGGGCCGTCAACCGCCGCGATGGTTGATAAAATGTCAGAAGAGAACTGCGTCTCGGAGTGCAGAAATAAAGTAAAATCTTTCTTAGGAGAAGAAAAAGCCAAAGAATTCGACACAGTAACATAAAAATAACGATGTTTTTATTACAAGAGGTGTTTTTTAATTGGATGAGTTCAACCTTATATGGATGCAAGGACAAACATGCGATGGAGACTCTATGAGTGTTATAAACGCTACGGAGCCCAACTTCTTAGATTTTTTGAAAAGAAACAAAATAAACCTATTATACCACCCCACCCTAAGCCCGATTTATGGTAGAGACGCACAGAAACTATGGAATGACTGCTTAAAAGGCAAAATACCTGTTCACATATTCGTCTTCGAAGGTAGCGTACCTCAAAAAGAAGGCTACGGAGACTACTTCGAAGGACAAGACATAAGAAACATGGTCAAAAACTTCGCCTCAAAAGCGATGCTCACAGTCGCCGTCGGGACATGCGCCGGATATGGAGGCTTACCAGCCGCTGCGCCAAACGAATCAGGAAGCGTAGGCTTACAATGGACAAAAGAAGATGTAGGAGGCCTTCTAGGAAAAGACTTCATCTCCACCCTAGGCCTACCAGTAATTAATATTCCTGGATGCCCCACCCACCCAGACTGGGTGCTAGGAACGCTTCAATCATTTAGGATTGGAAGAGCAATCCCTCTTGACAAATTCAACAGACCACTTGATTTCTTCTCAGAAAAAGTGCACAGAGGATGCAAGCACTGCGAATACCTAGAAAACGGGTTGTGGGCCAAGAATTATACTGAGCTTGGCTGCCTAGCAGCGAGTCTTGGTTGCAAAGGAAGAACGACAAACGCTGATTGTAACATAAGACTATGGAATGGTGTTAGTACTTGTACTAGGAGCGGGGCTCCGTGCATTGGTTGCTGCGACCCTGGTTTCCCTGAGAGCATGATGCCTTTTGATGAAGAAACACTAAACCTACCTGAAGATATAAAAGCGGAGCAAATACAAAGAAGCAAAGTACTGAACGGAGGGAGCACAAAATGAGTGATTACAAAAACATAATAGACCCTCTAAACAGAATAGAAGGAGACTTAGCAATAGAACTAAGCGTAGGAGCAGACAACGTAGTAAAAGACGCTAAGTGCTTAGGCTTCGTTTATAGAGGATTAGAAAACATCTTTATTGGCAGAAAAGCTTTCGACGCTATGAGGATGAGTCAACGTGCTTGCGGGGTGTGCCCTGTTAGTCACGGAACCGCAGGGGCTAAGGCTATCGAAGACGCCGTAGGTATTAAGCCGCCAAGAAACGCACAGCTAATAAGAGACATAGTGCTTGGAACTAATACTATTGTGAGTCACTTAACACATTTCTATTTTATGTGGGGACCAGACATCGTAGACGAAAAGTACAAGGATTACAAATATTATGATGAACTACTAAAAAGATTTAATCCATTAGCTAGTCCTCATCTAAAAACGATATTAACCCAAGGAAGAATACCTCTTCATAGCATAGTAGCAACTTTTGGAGGAAAATTCCCACACCCCATGCACGCCGTGCCAGGCGGAGTGACTTGTCTTCCTAAACAAATAGAGCTCAACAAAGTAAACACTATATTAAATGATGTTAAAGAATTAGTAGAACAAAAAATATTAGGAGTCCCAGTAGACGCCGCTCTTAGTCTTAAAAGCACAAAAGACGTGTTAGAAACACTAAAGAAAAACAAGGAATTCGCCGCAGCAGACCTTGGCTTCTTCATAAAAGCCGCGTTGGACTTAGGCCTTGACAAACTCGATAAGAACACCCCTAATAATTTTTTGGCGTACGGCTTTGGCGAACTAAAAAATGAAAAATGGCTTTTCAGACCTGGATACGTTGAACACGGACATTATCACGAGTTAGACAGCACTCATATAAGCGAAGACACCGCGCTTTCTTATTACGAGACTAGCGATGAGTGGCCTAATCCTATGAACGGCGTCACCAAACCCTTCCCTAAAAAAGAAGGAGCGTATAGTTGGCTTAAAGCAGCGAGGTACTTTGGCAAAGTCGTAGAAGTCGGGCCTCTCGCAAGGCAAATAGTAAACGGCAACCCTCTTATTACTGATTTAGTAAAGAATTTAGGAGTTAACACTTTTACTAGGACTATTGCTAGGCTTCACGAATGCTTACTCATACTACCTCAACTCATAGCGTGGGTTGACGAGATAGATTTAGCCAAACCTTTCTATAAACCATTTGATGAGGCCAAACTAAAAGGTGTTAAAGGAGCTGGCTTAGTAGAGGCTCCTAGAGGAGCACTTGGTCATTGGATAAACACAGGAGAAGACTCATTAGTTACCAGGTACCAAATCATCACTCCTACTACTTGGAACGCTAGCCCTACTGATAGCAAAGGACAAAAAGGTGCTATCGAACAAGCACTTATCGGCGTTAAACTAGCTGAGAAGGACAGCATGTTAGAAGCAGGGCACATCGTTAGAAGCTTTGATCCTTGTATTAGTTGCGCTATTCACGCAGTGGGAAAAAAGAAGAAATCCCTCTTTATTGAGCACAGCATATAAAAAATAGTTTTATAAAGAACTAATTTTTTATTCATTTCTTATTTATGGGTGTAAAAATAATTTTTGTAGGAAACCCTTTGGGAGGGGATGACGGAGTCGGGCCTCATCTTTATAGCTTGCTAAGAGAAGATGATCGGCTTAAAGATTATGACTTGCTAGAACTCGGAGTTATCGGCTTGGACATGGTAAGTTACGTCGAAGACGATGACAAACTAATCATTATCGACGCGGTTCGCTCAGAAGAAAACGTAGGCGAAGTCGTATTATTAGCCGAGGAGGACTTAACAAGTGATCTCAAAGTAGTTTCTCAACACGATTTCGGAATCGAAGAAACCAGCAAAGTTCTAAGGATATATAAGCCAAGCCTGGACAAAATAAGCTTTGTTGGCATAAAAGTAAAAGAAGTAAAGAGCTACAACGACAAACTCTCAAAAGAAATAACAAACAAAATCGATATTATAAAAGAAGAAGTAGTAAAAAAAATACTAGAAGCAATAAAAAAATGAGTGAAGAATTAGTAGTTATAGTTGACGATGAAGATAATGTTATTGGTAAAGCTCCTCGAGGCAAGATGAGAAAAAAGGTTTTGATGCATAGAGGAACCGCAGCTCTGACTTTTAATAGCAAAGGAGAAATCTTGATTCATAAGAGGACTTTGACAAAAGATATTTTTCCGGGTTACTTAGATATGCTTAATGGAGGGGCTGTTGGATACGATGAGAGTTATGATGAAAACATAGTAAGGGAATTAGAAGAAGAAATCGGTGTAAAAAATGCAAAGCCAAAGCCTCTTTTTAAGCACAGATACTTCAGAGATGATAACAAAGCTTTCGTGATGATTTACAAACAAGTTTACGATGGGGATATAAGTATTCAAGAAGAAGAAGTTGAATGGGCAAAATTTGTTAGTTTAGAAACTCTTAATAAAATGCTAAAAACTGAAAAGTTCTGTCCAGATGGAATAGATATATTTAATGAGTACCTAAAAAAATATGTAAGTGATTAGTTATGTGTTTGGCGATACCAGCAAAGATTCTAAGTATAAATGGTGATAGTGCTAGTGTTGATTACGGCGGAGTAACCAAAAAAGTCAACGTCAGCTTAGTTGACGAATTAGAAATTGATGATTACGTATTAATACACGCTGGGTTCGCTATTGAAAAACTAGACAAAAAAGAAGCTCTGAAAAGCTTAGAAATACTCCAACAATTCGCAAACCTACAACAAGATGAACAAAGAAAAAATTGATGAACACTTAGCAAGTATCAAAGAAATCTGCGTTGATATAAAAAGAGAAGTAGTTGTCATGGAAGTCTGCGGCGGTCACACGAACACCGTTATGAAGTATGGGTTGCGAGAAGCACTGCCTAGTAATCTTAAGCTTATCAGCGGCCCTGGCTGCCCAGTGTGTGTCTCTAGCCAAAAAGACATTGATAACATGATAGGAATCGCTAGAAGCGGCGTTGTCGTGGCGACGTATGGTGATATGATGAGAGTCCCAGGAAGCACTACTAATTTGGAAGCTTTGAGAGGGGAAGGCGCAAAGATACATGAAATATATTCAACTACTGAGGTAATGGAGTTAAGAAAAAAGCATCCAGACATTGTTTTCTTTGGTGTAGGTTTTGAAACCACTGCTCCCATGACAGCATACTTACTAAAAAAAGGCGTTGTTGTTTACAGCGTTCACAAAACAATCCCAAACGCATTAAAAGTATTGGCTGAGAGTGGTAAGATTGATGGCTTCATCGACCCAGGACACGTCAGCACAATTATTGGAAGTGATGCTTATAAGGATTTGCTTGTCCCTCAAGCTATTACTGGTTTTGGAGTGGAGCAAGTCCTTAGAGGAATAAAAAGCTTATTGGAACTTATACGTGATGATAAAAAAATCGTTGTTAACGCGTATCAAGAAGTCGTAAAAGAATCTGGCAATCCTAAGGCCAAAAAACTATTAGATGAAGAATTCGTACTCGTTGATAGTGAGTGGAGAGGATTAGGAGTAATTCCAGAAAGCGGATTAGAAGTAAGAAGCGACGCTCTTAACGCTAAGGTTAAATACAAAGAAATCATTGACAAAGTATCTACGCCTAAGAAGACTGCGTGTCGTTGCGGCGATGTCTTAATGGGAATAATAACATCAGTTAAGTGCCCTCTTTATAGGAAGAGTTGCACTCCAAAGAACCCTGTTGGCGCGTGCATGGTATCAGAAGAAGGCAGCTGCCAAATATACTACAAATACGGAAAATGAGCGAAGAAAAAATCAGTTTCAAAAACAGTAACGGATTAAAGATTGTAGGGGTTCTCGAAAGAATAAGCGATGATAAACGAGTTGTTATACTAATTCATGGTTATAGTAGTAATAAAGATAGGCGCAGCACAAAGCAATTAGCAGAAGAATTAAGTTCTAGAAAAATTAATAGTTTCAGATTAGACCTTGGTGGTAGCGGGGAGAGCGAAGGAGATTTTGGAAAACAAACAATTAGTGGTTGGGTTGATGACGTTCTAAGCGCTATTAAATTATTAGAGAGCAAAGGTTATTCTGAATTTGAATTGTTTGGTTCAAGCGCAGGAGGATTAGTCGCTATGAACGTAGCTTTAGCTTACCCTAATGTTAAGAGAGTTGCGCTTAAAGCACCGGTTAGTGATTACCCAACTCAAAGATTAGAACACATAGGAGAAAAAGGAATTAAGGATTGGGAAGAGAAAGGCCACACCATTTACGTTAATGGTGAGGGTAAAGAGTTTAAAGTAAACTATTCTTTTTTTGAAGATACCAAAAAACATGTCATGTACGACAAAGTCAAGGATATTACTTGTCCTGTGTTAATAATTCATGGTGACGCAGACACCGCTGTGAGAGTTGAACAAAGCAAAAGAGTTGTTAAGGGTTTTCCTGATGCTAAACTAGTGGTTTTAGAAGGCGCAAATCACGCTCTTGAGATTAATGGTGATAAAAGTTATGCTAATAAGTTGTTTGGGGATTGGTTCGAAAAAAAATGAGGTTAGGAAAGTATAAGCATTTTAAAGGAGCGGTTTATGAGGTAGTCGGAGTAGCTAAGCACTCAGAGACAAGAGAGGAACTAGTCGTGTACAAAAAAAATGATGAGACTTGGGCTAGACCAAAAGAGATGTTCTTAGAAACAATAAGTCGAGACGGCAAAAAGTTTCGGAGATTCGAATACCTAGGTGAAAGCGTTGAGTGATGAACGAGTTAGTTTGGCGCATGGAAGCGGCGGAACTGAGATGAATGAGTTAATCAAAAAACTCGGATTAAGCTTTCGAGGAGACTGGAAAGGTTTTGATGATGACAGTGCTAGCATCAAATTAGAAAATGGAGAAGAGTTATTCTTCACAACTGATTCTTATGTAGTCGACCCATTATTCTTTGGTGGCGGAGACATCGGCAAAATCGCTGTGTGTGGAACCATCAACGACCTGTTGGTTCAAGGCGCAAACCCCTTAGGGATTAGTCTAAGCCTAGTTTTAGAAGAAGGACTGCCCATAAAGACACTGGACAAAATTATGAGTTCAATAAGAAAAGTCAGTGAAGAGACAAAGATTCCGATAGTCACAGGCGACACCAAAGTCATGGAGAAAAACAAAGTTGACAAAATAATAATCAATACAAGCGGAGTAGGAC
Organism: Candidatus Woesearchaeota archaeon; assembly: GCA_018221135.1. Taxonomy (GTDB): domain Archaea; phylum Nanobdellota; class Nanobdellia; order Woesearchaeales; family BM511; genus JAAOYB01. The sequence continues at coordinate 19,509 of JAAOYB010000030.1, read as the reverse complement.
TAGGAAAAACCCTAAATCAAGAATTAGTTGTCGGAGACAAAATCATTATCAGTGGAGGACTTGGCGAACACGCAGTAGCACTACTAGCAAAAAGATTTGATTACGAGACGAGCATTGTCAGTGACTCCAAAGCCTTAGTAAAAGAATTAGAATCCATACGAAGCGATATTAAGTTAGCAAAAGACATCACAAGAGGAGGCTTAGCAAGCATCCTAAACGACGTAGCACAAAAACAAAGCGTTGGGTTATTAATTAGTGAAGAACTAATCCCAGCCAAAAAAGAAGTAAAAAGAGTAACCGAGATACTAGGAATAGACTTATACTCATTAGCTTGTGAAGGAAGACTCGTCTGCGTTGCCAATAAAGACAAAGCAGAGCGAGTCATTGAAGCTTTAAGAAAATTTAATAAAGACGCCGCTGTAATCGGAGAAGTAACACAACAAGACGCAGGTAAAGTTTTTTTGCAAACGATTATTTCAAAAAGACTACTACCAACTCCAAGTGGAAGAATCGTTCCACGTATTTGTTAAGAGATAATTATAATGCATGAGCACAGTATCACTAATGAAGTCGTGCACCAAATAGTGCACGCATGCGAAGACAACAAAATAGCTAGTCCTAAAAGAATAGTTGTGCGCGTCGGCGAGCTTACCAGTTACAAAAAAGACCCTATACTCTTCTATTTTGAAGCTGTTAAGAAAAGCGTTGATGTATTAAGAGATGCTAGTCTCATAGTTGAGATGGTAGAAGGCAAGATTAAGTGCGGCGAATGCAGTGAAAAAAGCGTTGTTGAAGCCTCGCCATTAATTCTTTGCCCTAAGTGTGAATCAGCAGATGTTAAGGTCTTAGAAGGCGACCAAGTAAAGATAGTAAGCATAGAATAAAAAAAAACTATTTTTGGAATTGTTCTAAGAATTCTTCTTCGACGAAGTGTAGCTTGCCAGGGATTATGAGGCAGTGAAGTGGGCCTCCAAGACTTGTTTCTAATAATGTTTTGGCTTTTGCGTAAACAATTTTTTGTTCTGGTTGAGTAAGCCTAGCAACGCCGACCATCATAGTATCTTTTTTTATAAGTTTTTTTTTGTGTTTTTTTTCTAATTTGAACAAGATTTCTATTGCTTGTCTTATACTCATATACCTTGATAGTTGAGGCTTATTATTTTCTTTTAGCAAGTCTTCTTTTGAAGGCTCAGAGATTTTTATGTCAAGTAAGAATAAGGTGTGTAAGTTGTGTTTTTGGTTGGATTCTAATACTTCGTATGGCGTGTTTGGAAACCATCCTTCTTCTTCGAATACTATACTTGTCGTCTTGCCGAATTTGTATAGTTCTAGGCCTGTTGCGCTCACAGCGTTTATTATACTTGCGTTGTGGATTAGTTCTACTTCTACTTTTTTCTTTTTAGCACAAAGGTATAGGTCTGTGTGCGTCGTGGCGCCAAATACGTCTCCTACTACTAAGAAGCACACGTTTTTTTTCTTGGCTGCTTCTATGATTTCGTCCGCGTTTTTCTCTACTAAGTCCCTTGTTGCTAACAAGATTTCTTTTCCGTAGAATTTTTCTAGTGTTTCTCTGCTTGCTGGTAGGGTGCTAGTGTAGTTTTCTAAGTAGACGTAATCACTTTTTTTTATTGCTTCTAGTCCTCGAAGTGTTATGTCTTTTGCGCTTCCAAGGCCCAATCCTATCATGTACAAAGTCATAATTAATGTCTTAGATTTTTTTTATTTATAAAACTAATGATAACATCACTTAAAAGTAGTAACAATAACGAAAGCTTTATATACTACCCACTCATCATATACATCAAAATGGTTCATGAGACTGCAATACATGGATTTCCTGAATTCCCTAAAACATTTGAGATAATGGTTAAGTATGAAGTAACTAATCTCATACCTAGAAGCGATACTACATCTAAGCAGAGAGAGATACGTGATGCTGTTACTATTAATTTTGGTTACTTAACACAACCACCTCATAACAATTTTGACAGACCTTATTTTGATTTACAAGAACACCTTGCTGGAATGGAAGCTAGAAGCGCAGTAGATCCTAAAGATAAAGAATTAGCTGTTGATTACATAAACGCCTTAACACAAGCTGTAAAAGGATGGAACACAGGCGACTTAATAGACAAAATCCAAAACGCTAAAGACATTGATAACATAATCAAAGAGCATTTAGAAAAAGAAATTATGAACATTTATAATAATAAAGCTGTAGAACACTATTTATCTAATCATGATTTTGGAAGTGACTTATCTGTTGATTCTATGAAGACAATACAGATGAGAAATCGTTTTGAAAACAAATTTGTTAAGATTATGCGAGGAGATAAAGTCAGAACAGAAGACTTAATGGATTTCTTTCAGACTTACAAAGAAGAAAAACCAAGAGGGAAGAATATTTATGAGTGAAAAAAAGGGAATGAGCAGAAGAAAATTCTTAACATTAAGCGGAGCAGGCTTAGCCACATTAGTTGGAGGAGCCGCCTTAAAAGAACCTTTTTTCGACCCAGTTGTAGATTATGTTAAAGGTTTCTTGCCAGGAGAAGATAATAGTCCAAAAAAAAGCGTTTCTGGGCAAAAAAGCCGTAAAGGAACAAAACCTATTTATGATGTTGACAAAAATGGTAGAGTCATAATGTTTGATGGCGTAGTTGGCGTGATTGATAAAGATGATTTAAGTTATGAAAACAACCGTGGAATTGGTAGGTTAACTTTTCACCAAAAAAATGGAGAAGACTTAATATTTACAGATAGAGGTATTGACCGCGTTATTGAGGAAGTCACCTTAAGAAATCGAGCTACAAATACTCAACACACTCTTTTTGCTAATGAAGACCGCCAAAATAAATATGAACATTTAATGAAAAAGATGACTGATTATGTCAGAAAAGATATTAGCGAAAGAGAAAGGGGCGTCAGAAAATAATAATTAATTACTAATCACCTCACTTCTTATTTTTTTATTTTCTTTTTTTTCTTTATGTTTCGGTTTTGACTGTAGATAAATAAACTATTTAAATATACGTTTGCATATACGTTTTCTTTATGGACGAAAAAAAGATTGTCATAGACAAATCAACCTTTAAAGCGCTAAGCGTGGAGAGCAGGATAAACATCCTAAAACTCTTATTAGAACGAAACCACACCTTAACAGAAGTAGCAGACACTCTAAGCATGAGTAACAGCGCAGTAAAAGAACACCTAACAATACTAGAAAACGCTGGTTTAATCAAGAAACTTGATGAAGGCAGGAAATGGAAGTACTACAAACTCACATTCAAAGGAAAGAACTTCATCGAGCCAAGAGAAATAAAAGTCGTGTTCGCCCTAGCAATAAGCACCGTTGCGGCGATAAGCGCGAGTCTTTACTTATTAAAAGACAAGTTCATATCTCAAAACTTTATGGCAGCTAAGAGCTTGGCTGTTCAAGAAACAGCAGAAGCAGGAGCTGACGCAATGCTTCTTAGAGCGGCTCCAGAAGCAATGGCGGCAGCGGCACCAATAATTAATGAGCCTTGCGTATTAGTAAAAGCTGCGCCTTTCATAATATTAATAGTATCAGTTCTAGTAATAGGATTTAGTGTTGGGTACTTAATGAAGAAAAAAAACGTTATAGTTGGAGGAAAAAAGAAATGAAGAAGAAAAACATTATCTTAGCAAGTTTATTATTAGTACTTGTGTTCTTTGTTGGTTGCGAGCAGATAAGCACTCTTCAAGAAATAGACATAGCTCAAGGATTAGAATCCAAGTTATTACTTGGAGGCATCGCAACTCAACAAATAGTAGAATTCGAAGATTTCGACGAAGCCAAAAACTTCATAGAAGCAAGCATGCTCCTAGGCCAAAGCGGATCAAGGAGCAGCGCTGATATCATGATGAAAAGCTTAGCCGCCCCTATGATGGCAGTAGAGAGCATGGCTATGGATGGCGCCGTTGCTGAGAGCATACAAAACGCGCCATCTGCAGGCGGAGCTGAGGATTATTCTCAGACTAACGTCCAAGTAAAAGGAGTTGACGAAGCAGACTTCATAAAAAATGATGATAAGTACATTTACATCTTAGCAGATAACAAATTAGTCATTATCGATGCTTTCGCTCAGGAGATATTGAGTGAGACTGAGTTCGATGTAGAAGGTGATGATTATTATGGCAGCGGAGCAGTTCAATTATTCTTATACCAAGATAAACTATTAGTTTTTTATGAGACTAATGAGAAAAGTTATTTTTTCCAAAAATATGATATTATGCCAAGACAGACGTATAAGCCAAAAACAAACGCTTACCTCTATGACATAAGTGATAGGGAGAAACCGGTTTTGGAAGAGGAGTTCGAGCTTCCTGGCAGGTATTTTCAAAGTAGGATGATAAGCGGCGTGGTTTACGTTGTGAGCCAAGAAGGAGTTCATGATGGTTACGGCGTTGTTGAGCCAATAATTTATCAGGGTGACTTGGTTGTTAGGCCTAAAATCTTTTATTTTGACAACCCAGAGAGTAGTTACCAGTATAACACTGTTACGAGCATCGACATTGATTCAGAAGAAGTAGTTGACTCTAAGAGTTTCATGCTTGGTTACAGCAATACTTTGATGGTCTCACAAGACAACATCTACATCTCTTATCAGAAGCAGAGTAGGTGGCGTTCTTGGATGCGTTACGATACAGGATACGACAAGGGGAGGTTCTACGACGTAATACTTCCATTATTAGAAGGAGATCTAAAAAGTGATATTCAAAGCGTTATAGGTAAAGGATTAGATGAAGACGAAGAATGGGCGGAGATCTCTGATGTCTTAAACACTTTCTTTAGACTAGCAGAGAAGAACGATGACGTGCAAGAAGAGTACGAGGACATGTTTGAGGACATCCAAGAAGCTCTCGAAGAATACGACACTAAAAAAGTCTTAGAAGAGAGAAAAACGATTATTCAAAAAATAAGTATTAGTGACGGCGTTATAGAACACGCGGCTCAGGGCGAAGTCTACGGCTCGCTCCTTAATCAGTTCAGCCTTGATGAGTACGATGGGAATCTTAGGGTTGCTACTACTGTTAGTGTTTGGACTAATAAGAGGACTCAGTACAACAACGTCTACGTACTAGACTCGGAGATGGAAGTAATCGGGGAATTAGAGAAAATCGCAGAAGACGAAAGAATATTTAGTACGAGGTTCATGGGAGACAAGTTATTCATGGTAACCTTCAGGCAGACTGATCCGTTCTTCGTAATAGACTTATCCAACCCTGAAAAACCAGAAGTCTTAGGCGAATTAAAGCTTCCTGGTTTCAGCGATTACTTGCATCCTTACGATGAGAACCACATAATTGGGATAGGTAAAGAAACCGAGGAGAACAAATGGGGAGGCGTAAATGTGCAAGGAGTCAAAATCGCTTTGTTCGACGTAAGTGACTATGAGAATCCAAAACTCGTTGATAGCGTCGAAATCGGTGACAGAGGAAGCAGCAGCGCTGTTCTTGATGACCACAAAGCGTTCTTGTTCAGCAAAGACAGAAACCTATTAGTGCTTCCAGTAACAGTTGTGACGGATAGAGAAACAATTAGCGAGTACCTAAACAGTAATAGTATTTGGTACGGAGCGTACGTTTACAAAATCGACGAAGACGGATTCGAAGAACTGGGCAGGATAAAGCATGACTCAACTAAGAGTAATTATTATCCTTGGTGGAGTGAGTCAACTGTTAGGAGAAGCCTATACTTAGACGACAACTTATACACTGTAAGCTCAAAGCTTATCAAAGTAAACGACTTAGGTAATGACTTAGAAGACTTAGGAGAAGTAGAACTTCCTTACACGCAGAACAGACCAAGATACTACTAAGCGTAGTTTCTTTTTCTTTTTTTTGTTGTTTTCAAACACAGAAATATTTATATACATCAGTATACATTAATGTATACTGGAGATTCTTTTTTTAAAGTGTCTCAATGGAAGGTGTCTCAAAATACCCCCAAAAAAACTGAGCAAACACGACTTATACGTCGAGGAGCTTTCAAACCTAGTAGAAGACAACTACGACTTTGTTCTGCACCACATACCCCTTTTTAGCAACAAGAAACGACTAGTAGGAGAAATAGATTTAATAGGAGTAAAAGAAGGAGCATACGACATCTACGAAGTAAAATGCAGTCACAGAATACACAAAGCGGCAAAGCAACTAAAAAGAATACGTAGATTACTACAAGACACAGAGATAAAAACTGTTAGGCGAACCTTCTTTTTCTGCGGGGAATCAAAAGCTTTAATCAACATATAGTTTTAGGTGCTGAGAACAAAAATAGTTAGTTTACTAGTTAGAATTAATCTTTTTTATCTACTTCTTCCTTAGCTTTACTCAGCTCTTCAGGGATCTCCTGGGCGTCCATCTTCTTCTCAATCTTTGCTTTTTCTGAGTCTCGCTTGAACTTAGCCCCAATATCTTTAAACACGCTTTGAAGATGACTGAATAACCCTTCTGCTTTCTGAATACTCCTACCAAGTATGTTATAGTCTTTTAAGAGCCATTCTTTGTCTTTTATCTTGTTGCCCCACTTCTCTAAGAAAATGAAGTTTTCAAGTTTGTAATGCGCTGGTTCTGGGACTTCTTCATCCGCGTACCCTATAGGGAGCACTACTTGGGGTGTTACGTCTCCTGGCATTCCAAGAACGTTTCTTAGTTCGACTTCACTAAACGCTCCGACCCACGTAGTTGATAATCCAAGATCCGTGGTTGCGAGTATCATGTTCATAGCCGCGGCTGCGCAGTTATGATTTACGAACATGTCTTTTTGTTCTTTATAGTAATAAGCTGTTTTTTCTCCTTTGCTACCAATAACTATTATTAGCGGTGCGCCTGCTATCCAAGTCTGATGAAGACAAGCCCTCGCGACTCCTTCTATTACTGCTTTGTCTTTTATTACTATGAACCTGTAATCTTGGAGGTTCCCCGCGTTTGGAGCCTTTGCTCCTGCGTCTAGGATGACTCCTATCTTGGTCATGTCTACTGGGTTGTCTAAGAATTTTTTTATGCTTCGACGCTTACCTATGGCTTCTAAAGTTTCCATCTAATGAATATATTTAAAAATAATAGTATTTATATTTTTTTATTATGATGATGTATTCTAAACTAGTAAGCCTCTATGAGGATATGCAAAGCACGCCTAAGAGGCTACTTAAGACTTATTACTTGAGTGAATTCTTAAAAAAAGTCGAGATAGAAGACTTAGACAACCTCATCAACTTAATCAGAGGCAAAGTTTTCTCAGAACAAGACAAAGAAAAACTGGGTGTTAGTTCTAAATTAATAGTAAAAGCGATTAGTATCAGCACAGGTATGAGTCTTAGAGAAGTCGAGGATGAGTGGAGAAGAACAGGGGATCTCGGATTAGTCGCAGAGAACCTCGTAGGCAAAAAAAAGCAAGTAACTCTTTTCTCTACCAAGCTTAGCGTCAAAAAAGTTTTTGATAACCTAAGACGTTTGCCTTTGGTTGAGGGGCTGGGTAGTGTTGAGAAAAAACTTAACTTAATAGCAGAACTCTTAACGAGTGCTAAGCCTTTAGAAGCCAAGTACATTGTGAGAACTGTTCTTGAAGAGATGCGCGTCGGCGTAGGAGACGGCTCAATCAGGGATGCTTTTGTCTGGGCGTGGTTCGATAAAGAAATAGGCTTAACATACGACAAAGAAGCTAACAACATAGTTTTTGATGAGGATAAAAGAGACGTCTACAACGAATACGTCGCCTTAGTTGAGAGAGCGTATAACATGCTTAATGAGTTTCGAGAAGTTGCTAAGCTTTGCAAGCAAGGCAAGAAAGCTTTAGGAAGAGTTGGTATTAAGATTAATAAGCCATTAAAAGTTATGTTAGCCCAGAAAGTTGAAGGCATAGATGAAGGTTTCAAAAAAGTAGGCAGACCTGCTCGTATCGAATACAAATACGATGGGTTTAGGATGCAAATCCACAAAGTTGGGGACAAAGTCACTCTTTTTACTAGGAGACTTGAAAACGTAACTACACAATTTCCTGAAATCATCGATTATGTTAAGAAAAACGTTAGTGGTAAAGAATTCATCATTGATGGCGAAGCTGTGGGTTTTGATAAGAAGACAGGGGAGTACATGCCTTTTCAGAAAATAAGTCAGCGAATTAGGAGAAAATATGATATAAAAAAGTTATCTGAAAAACTTCCTGTGGAGCTTAACGTCTTTGACATTCTTTACTATCAAGGAAAAAGCTTGATAGAGGAACCTTTAGAGAATCGTTTGGAAAAACTAAGAAAAATTTTGAAAGAGACGCCTAAAAAAATTATTTTAGCCAAAGGAATAATCACCGAAGATGACAAAACCGCTGAGAAATTCTATAAAGATAGCTTAAACGCGGGCGAGGAAGGAGTCATCATGAAGAGATTAGATGGTCCTTACAAGCCTGGGAACCGTGTTGGTGGTTGGGTTAAGATAAAACCCGTAATGGAAAGCTTAGACGTCGTGGTCACAGGCGCTGAGTGGGGAGAAGGAAAAAGAAGCAGTTGGCTTACAAGCTTCAAGATAGGTATCATTGACGAAGCAGGTGAATTATTAGAGATCGGAAAAGTCGGCACAGGTATAAAAGAATTAGAAAGCGAAGGAGCCGTGACTTTTGAGCGGATGACAGAACTTCTAAAACCTTTAATCATCGAAGAACACGGCAAAGAAGTCATAGTTCGAGCCGAAGTAGTAATCGAAGTAAATTACGAAGAAATCCAGAAAAGCACTAATTATAGTAGTGGTTTTGCTCTTAGGTTCCCTCGAGTAGCTAGGCTTCGAGAGGATAGGGGAGTAGACGACGCAAGCACCATCTTTATGGTTGAAGAATTCTTTAAGAAGCAAAAAAGGTAAAGTAACGTTTATATAATTGTTCGCATTCTCGAGTAGTACATGATTGAAGATAAGCTTCGTGATGAATGCGGAGTAGCAGCAGTAAAAATATTGCATGGAAACGATGAACTTCCCCCTAGACTTGTATATGAAATGCTAAATTCTATTCAAAACAGAGGAGATTTATCATGTGGCATAGCGACTTACAGAGAAAAAGATGAAGGTTCTATTATTCGTATTGAGAAAAGACTTGGAAAAGTCAAAGAAGCCTTCGGAGAACCTGGCACAAATCAGTTTAACGAAAAAATGGCTTATCTTGCTGGACCTATAAGTATAGGTCATGTAAGGTACGCGACTTCTGATAACCTAAGAGTTGAAGATGAAGAAAGAAACAGAATTCGAGCTCAACCTTATGTTCAAGAACATGATAAACGTTTCAAGAATTTTGCTTTTGGGTGGAATGGAAACCTTGCGAACTTTGAAGAATTAATGGAAGAAGTAGGAGGAGAGGAAGAAAATTATCACCTAAAAACAAAAACAGATACAGAATTAATAAAAATATCACTAACAAGAGAATTATTTCACTTAGATAGAATTCCTTCAATCGAAGATTTTGTTAATATGTTTTCTAAGATATCAAATAAGTTCGATGGAGCTTATAGCTTATCATATCTTGATGGTAATGGTAACTTAATAATAGCTAGAGACCCTCATGGTTTTAAACCTTTAGCTTACAGCATAGATCCTAGCGGTTTTTACGCTGCATCTGAAAGCGTTGCTTTACATAAAGTAACTGATGGAAAAGTTAAGGATTTAATGCCTGGAGAACTAATGATTGCAAACGAGAAAGGCATCCATGGCCCTTTTGAATTTGCAAAACCAAGAAAAAAAAGTTTGTGCGTCTTTGAACTTATTTACTTTGCAAACGCGCCATCTGTTCTTGATGGAGTTAATGTTCAAAAATCAAGAGAGCAAATGGGTGCTATGCTTGCATTAAAAGAAGATTATGATTTTAATGGAGCATTAGTAGCACCTATCCCTGAAACTCCACGCCCCATGGTTAATGGATACGTAAAAGGACTGAGAGAGAGGAAAATAGATGTTTCTGCTATTGAAATCTTAATAAAATCGGATAGTAGCCGCACTTTTACAACTGATGATATTGATAGGCGTCAACAAAGAATAGATCATAAATTTGATATAAGCCCAGGAATTGTGGAAGGAAAAGTAGTAGTCTTACTTGATGATAGTATTGTTAGAGGAACTACTACGAGGAGCGTAATAAAAAGTGTAAAAGAAGAAGGGGGTGCTAGCGAAATTCATGTAAGGATTGGCGCGCCACCTAATATTTATCCTTGTTCTTATGGAATTGATATGCCTACCCAAGCAGAATTAGTGGCTGCTACGATGCAAATGGAAGAAATCGCCGATTATATCGGAGCTGACTCTCTTCGATATAATGATTTAGAAAGTATCTTAAAAGCCGTTGGCCACGAAGGTTTTTGTGATGCTTGTTTCAGCGGAGAATATCCTACTGAGTGGGGTCAAAAAAATTTTGAATTAGAAAAAAGAGGATAAAAAAGAAGAGTTAGTCTTCTAGTCCTAAGTGGTCTTTCTCGATTTTTACTAGTGCTTCAAAGATTTGTTTCGCTCTAGGAGTCGTTGCCTCGTTATAGAAGTTCTGGTACGACTCTATAGCTATTTGTTCCCTCCTATGACTCTCAAGTAGGTTTGTGTGACCGTCTTGGTCTGCCTCTATGCTCTTATCGATTTCTGGCTTAACAGTCTTAAGATGCTTTGTAAAGACGTCTGCGTGTTCGTTCTCAACCTTGAAGAGGGCTTTGAACAAACTCTTAAAATAAGCGTCGCTGCTAGTAACCGCTGCTTTTGAATAAAAAGAGGCGTTTCCAATCTCCAAATCAAGTGCTTTTTTGAAATTATCAAGTTCTTTTGTTGAGAAATCGATTTGTTGCGCGAAGTAATCAATGTACTCCCTTGCTTCTACAATATAATTTTTTGGAGCGCCGCAAAACGGGCACTTACTAAGAGTCTCATCACCAAGGTAAGGATCTCCGCAAATCTGACACTTAAATAACTGAAACATCTTCTATACTCACCCAAATAATTTTTTTTTGATAAAAGAATTATTCGCTGAGTATTAATAAAGTTTTCCTTAAAAAAAGTGTTAGAAAAAAAGGGGGTCCCCCAAAAGAATTATGGTCCTTTGGGGGAAGTTGTTGTTTTTGGGGTAAAAGATCGTCTCTTATTGTGTAACGCTATTATATTGGGGGGTTGGGGGGGTGATCTTTTCCTAAGAAAAAATAATAACGTTTTTCTTAAGAGACAACTTTTTGTAAGTCGTATTTTTACCTCATTATTTCTATTCCTAGTTCGTCATCCATTGATACTGTTTCTCCAAGGCTTTGTCTTGGAGCTTCTTTTCCTAGTATCCATGGGCTTTGAACCCCAGTGATGATAGTCATCACTGTTAGTTTTCCTTTCATCTCTTCTGAGACTCTAGCTCCCCAAATCACGTTGGCATCGTCATCTAAGCTTTCTGTTACTAGTTCTCCTACTCTTGAGATTTCTTCTAAGGTGAGGTCTGGTCCACCCGCTACGTGTATTAAAGCCCCTGTTGCTCCGACGTAACTAATGTCGAGTAATGGGTTTGAGAGAGCTCCTTTTACTGCTTCGTCGACTCTGTTGTTAGTATCGCTTGCTCCTACGCCTATTGCTGCTACTCCGCCGTTTGTCATTATTGCTCTTACATCTGCGAAGTCTAGGTTGACTAAGCTTGGCACAGCGATTGTTTCTACTATTCCTTTAATCATTGTCGCGACTAACTCGTTTGCTACAGCGAATGCTTGTTGTATAGGTAGGTCTCCTGCGATTGCTACTAGTCTGTTGTTGTCTATTACTATTACTGTGTCTGAGACTTGTCGGAGTTGTTGCAGGCCGAATTCTGCTTTGTCTACTCTTGCTCTTTCTATTTTGAAAGGCATTGTTACTGTTCCTATAACTATTGCTCCTCCTTCTTTTGCGACGTTGGCTACTATTGGTGCTGAGCCGGTTCCGGTGCCACCTCCCATCCCTGCACAAACGAATACCATATCTGATCCTCTAAGCGATTCTTTTATGTCTGTTAGGCTTTCTCTTGCTGCTTCGCTTCCTTTTTCTGGGAATCCTCCGCAGCCCAATCCTCTTGTAATGTCTTTGCCGATTAAGAACTTCTTGTCTGCTTCTGTTATTTTTAGGTGTTGCAAATCTGTGTTTGTCGCTATGATTTCAGCGCCGCGAATTCCTTTTTTGTATAGCCAGTTTACCATGTTGTTACCGGCTCCGCCGCATCCGATTACTTTGATGTTTGCTTGTCCTACTTCAAAATCCATGTTGGTTGGTTGTATTTGTTCCATTGTCTTTTTCGCCCCCTAGTGCTTTATTTTATTTTTATTTTTTTTATACTCCTCTCCATATAACTTGTTTATTATATAGCTTGCATTATAATAATACTAATATGTATTATTAATCAGGATAATCTTTATAAATGATTATGCCTATTTATTTCTATTAGAAATCGCCAAATTTTCACAAGATTCGTTTTTTGTGGGTTTAATTTATCGCCAAATAAACATTTTTTAACACTTAACTTCGCCAAAAGTTATTGTGTAAAACTCCCACAGTTTTAGCCAAAAAACCTAATTTTTTAATTAATCTACTTGATATGATAATTTATAAAGTTTTCTATAGTCCAAACTATATTATTTCATATTTAAAACAAAAAAATCTTAGTTTTGTCGTCTAAAAAGAACCTTTTTATAGCCTGAATGAGACTTATCTAAGCCTTCATAAAGATCCTGTATTAAAGGCAAAATCTTTATTTTATAGTCGTAAATATTCGCTATTTCTAAGTCTATCTCGTCAATAATGTTCTTAGGGATGTCTTCTCCTACTATCATTACAAACGCTCCACTCTTTTGAGGTTTTGCATGCATCACGACTAGTTCAACTTGAGGTATAGTTTTTATTTTCTCGACGAAGATACTTAGAGGATCTGGTTTTGTGTACAGTACTTTTTTTAAGAATTCTGTTGTTTCCGTACTCTTTAATTTGTATATCTTAAGGTTTTTTATCTCTGTTTTCTCGAGTATTCTAAGAGTTAAGAGTCGCTTTAGGATCCTATACGTTGTTGCTGGTGAAACCCCTGTTATCTTTGCTAATTCTCGCAGATAGTATTGTTTTTCATCGTCTTCGAAGAATACTTGTAGTATTTGTAATATTTTCTCGTCGAATAACGCTTTTAGTATGGTTTCTTTTTCATCCATTATTACCATATTGTTTTTCCTCGAAAATATATAAATATTTCTTTTTTGAAACAATGTTTCATATTTGGAACATTGTTTCTTTTTATAGTAAGCTTTAAAAAAACTAGGAAGAACCCATTTTCGAAAAAGAATTCAAAATGACTAAAGAACAAAATTCTATCCTCCCATTCTTCCCACACAAAGAACTTAGACCAATTCAATCAGACTTCTTAGAAATAGTAGAAAAAGTAGTAAGAAATGGTGTTAACTTAGTAGCTCACGCACCCACAGGTCTTGGCAAAACAGCGGCTAGCCTAAGCCCAGCGATAAAATACGCAGTTGATAATGATAAAACAATCTTTTTTTTAACTTCCAGACATACCCAACACAAAATAGTGATTGACACATTAAAGAGTATTAAAGCAAAATCAGGCGAGGACTTCGTAGTAACTGATATCATCGGAAAAAAGCATATGTGCGTAATGCCAGGAGTAGACGCGCTTTACTCAAGTGAGTTCAGCGAGTACTGTAAGGCTCTTAGAGAAGACAAGAAATGCACTTATTATCTTAACACTAAAAACAAAGCAAGACCGAGTATCAAAGCCAAAAAAGCTATATCTGAGTTAAAAAATATTGGTGTGTGTAGCGTTAACCAAATAGTAAAGAGTGCTAAGCTTCATGATTTGTGCGCTTATGAATTAGCAATAATGCTGAGCTTAGAATCAAAAGCGATAATCGCTGATTACAATTACATCTTTAACAAAAACATCCAAGAATCCTTTTTTGCTAAAAGCGAGAAGTTCTTAGAGGACTCAATAATAATAGTTGATGAGGCTCATAATCTTCCTGGAAGGATTAAGGAGTTAGCAACTAAGAAGATAAGTACTTACACATTTAAAAGAGCAGTTAAAGAAGCCCAGAAACTAGGTGATGAGAACACTACTCAAATAATAAGGGATTTAGAAGATGCTATGGAAAAACTAAGCGAAGACTTAAACTCGCAGAACTACGAGAAAAAACTAGAGAAAAACGATTTATTAACACTCTTTGATTATGATGTTGAAGAAGTAATCGCTTCCCTTGATTTCTTATCACGAAAAGTTTTAGAAGATAAAAAGCAGAGCAGCCTGTTGAGCTTGGCTGTTTTCTTGGAGGCTTGGCTTGGCCAAGACAAAGGATTTTTAAGGAGCGTATCAGTTAATTTCTTATCAAAAGAACCCGTAGTTACTCTTAGTTATCAGTGTTTGGATCCAAGCATTATTGTTGAGCCTGTTATTAGCAAGGCGCACAGCACGGTTTTGATGAGCGGGACTCTTACGCCTACTACGATGTACTCTGAATTACTTGGTATTAGTAAATCTGTTGAAAAAGAGTATGATAGTCCTTTTCCTAAACATAATCGTATGAACTTAATTGTTCCTAAGACTACTACTAAGTATGATAGTAGGAGCGAAGAAGAATATGAGAGCATCGCAAATGAGTGCGCAACGATTACTAATGCTATAAGTGGTAACAGCATGCTTTTCTTTCCTAGTTACAAACTCCTTGAGAGTGTTAAGAAGTATTTTGTTAAAATCAATGAGAAAACTGTTTTTAGCGAGTCAACTGCTCAGCATAAAGGTGATAAGGCTGAACTTCTTGAAAAATTTAAGAGTTACAAAGACACAGGAGCCGTACTGCTCGCTGTTGTTAGTGGGAGTTTCGGCGAAGGTATCGACTTACCAGGTGATTTTTTGAAAGGCGTAGTCGTTGTTGGATTACCATTATCCACGCCGAACCTTGAGACTAAGAGTTTGATTGAGTATTTTGATGATAAATTCAGTAAGGGCTGGGAGTATGGCTACATCGCCCCGGCGCTTAATAAAGTGTTGCAAAACGCGGGTCGTTGTATTCGAAGCGAGAAAGACAGAGGCGTCGTCGTTTTCTTGGATAAGCGTTACGCTTGGAATAATTACAGAAAATATCTTCCTAGAGACGAGAATACTTTGATAACAAGTGTTTACGAACAAAAAATAAAAGAATTCTTCACCAAAAAGTAGTAAAGTTTATATATTGTTTTTTTCTCCTTATAGAAATGAGTTATGAACCAGTGCTTTTTTTACCAGCAGGAAAACCAGAAAAGATAGGTGGAGAATACATTCCCCACACAATATTAGATTCTAATGGAAAACCCATTCTTGAAAACATTATTAACGAAGCATTAAGCGCTGGTTTCAAAGTAGTGACAACTGTAAGAGACTCTGATTATTTCAAAAAAACTTACAAAGAAAATGATGACGTTAGGATTTTAGAGTCAAGAGAAGACTTAGTAGATAGCGCGCTTTATGGCTTAATGGAAGGATTAGTTGATTTGGTTGGGCTTCCTAAATTCAGAAAAGGTTGGAATAACAACAGAGATATAAAAAAATACATCAAAGAAAACCCTGAAGTATTAGATCTCCCTGTTTTTTATGCTGGAGCAGACACCCCTTTTATTTCAAAAGAAGATTTTCTTAATCTAAGAAACGCTTATGAGAGTAACCCATCTGACATATTAGTTATGATGAGTGATGTTAGAAAAGCAAATAAGTTAGAAGAAGAACTAAAAATGGGGCTTTTTGATATCGATTCAACCATTCTTAATCATTGCATTACTGACTTAGGTTATCTAAGAGTTGCTAATGGAAAAATGTTTAAGCCATTTAAAGCCGTAAAGCATGGTCTTACAGGAACGTTTCAAATAGCATATAATCATAGAGTTATGTCTAAAGGAGCAAGCGAGATTGCTGGGATGGCATGGGGAACTCTTTTGCTTGCTGGAAGATCAGCTAAGAGTTTTTGGAACGCAGGGGGCTTCTTGTATGATGTTGTACAAGCAGGAAGTCATATCTGGGCGACAAAAAAAGGCCTTGATTGGCCAATAAACCTTCTTGGAAAGATAAACGTAGAAAAAGTAGAAAGACACACAACTAAAGTTATGGGTGTAGATGTAAGAATCCTGCCAAATGGTAATGTCTCGACATTGCTCGACATTGATGATGAACCAAGCTTGGACTTTTTTAGAGAAAACTATACAGCTATAAAGAGTTATTTAAACTCAGAAAAAAAAGTTTAAAAACTAGCACTAGACTAGTTTCTTTTTAGTATTATTTTCCTCACTGATACCCCTGTATACAAAATCGTTACTTTTATATATTAAATTATATATTTTATAGTTTGGGATGGTGATCTTATTTGACCAATTTAACCTAAGCGAAGACATATACGAGACTGTTTTCGCAACCGAGCAACAGGTGATAGTAGCGAAGCTCTTAGTCGAAGAGATGAAGCTTCACCAAGGAGAAATCGGAAAGACTGAGATGAGCATGTTCGCCATGGCACTTCATGATGGAAGAACCGTTGACATCACAGATACTAGAGGCCCTATTCCTATAAAGAAAAAAGTGAAGATCTCATATAATAAGCGGCAATTCTATGATAGAATCCTAACACCCCTCAAATCAATGGGCTTAATTGATTTTGATTTATACAAAAAAACGTATAAGCTCTCAGAAAAATTCAATAAGAACATGATGAAGATAGGGTTATTGTGGCTTCAAGAACTCAGAAAGCCTCCTATTAGTCACAAAATAACAAAGAAACCATAAAAAAGTTTTTTTTCTTAACTTAGAATTTTAGGATGTTTCTTCTTTTCTTTCTTCTGATAATAATTTTTTTCTTTCTAATAGTTATCAGCAATAACAACACGATTATTATGAATAATAAGTATAAACGATTCTTTCCTTCTGATTCACTACTTGCTGTGCCTAAGTTGACGTTTAAAACACTTGCTTTCTCAAAAGTTAATTTATCATTGTAATTGATTTTGCCACTAATAAAGTATTGCCCTGTGTTTTCTGGTTTGAAAAACGTTGGGAACTCCTGAGTCTCCCCAGCTTTTACATTGATAGAATCAGTGTCGATGACTTTTATTATTTCGCCAAGCGCATCTTTTATAACCCCTGTGAACTTTGCTCTAACCGTTCTCTCACCAAGGTTTTTGAAGACAGCGACTATCTGAACTGTTTGCTCAGTAACAGCCCAAACAGGGTTCTTAATCATTAATAATTCTCCCTCATCACTAATCCCTCCTGGTTCTACTACTGTGAAAGTAACTTCTTTTTTGTGATTACAAAGAGGAATTGTAATCTTTGCGAAGTACTGGCTTATTATCAAATCATTAATTAATTCCTCTATTAATCTTTGCTGTGTTGTTGGAAGAAGCTCATCGGAGATAAAGCTGAACTCTTCTACTAAGCGCTCATATAAGTCGAAGACTTCTATGTTTATCTCCGGGCTGATTTTTACGTTTCCAGTGTTCTCAACAGTGAAAAAAACAGGGATGTCTTCTCCGACTTCAAAATTGTTTATACCTAAGCCTCCAGCTACGCAACCAATAATTTCTTCACCTGTTATCTCCACTCTTAAATCGAGTAAGAACGCTGCTTTTACAGCGCTTCCTTTCCCAGTTACGACGTCTTGGATCTTATCTGTTACTACTCTGACACTGCCAGTGTAGTTGCCATTAGCAACGTCATCAGGAGGCATTATTATGATATCAAGGCGGTAAGGATTACTCCTAGTGATTGTTATGTTCTCAACACTCAAATCTATAGGGCCAAAACTCACCCATTCAGCTATGCTCCCACTTTTCTCGACGTAGATACTAAGATTATTAAGGGTATCTGTTGTTATGCTTATCGTTCTCGAAGCGTATCCTCCTTTCAGGACTTTTTCATAGTTTATCTTAGCTGGGCTAACACCTATACTAACACCAAGAACACTGATACTTAGAAGAACTAAGATTATTAACGAAATAATTATTTTTTTAAACCCCATTTTTTTATTATGCTAGTGCTGTTAACACCACCACCCCTGTGCAAATCCCAAAACTTAATGGTGTTGGTCTTATCCTCCAATAAATATTCTTGGTTGATAGACTATTATTTATTTGTTTTGATAAATTAAAATTGTTAAGTTCATACATTGTGTCGTTTATCTTGTTCATATTATTAAATGGTTCCCCTGTTAGAAGAGAGTATCGCATATCATCAAAGCTGATGTTGTTTTTTGTGCAGTTCATGGCGATGCCATCATTATCTGTTGTTCCATAAGCATCTAGTCCTATGTCTATCTCTATGTTGCCCACATTAATTATGGATGTGTTTGTTTCTTCGCTTATATTAGCTGTGCTGACATCTCCAAAGTCTATGTTTACTGAGAAGTTAAGCGCATATAAAGGATTAATAACTGAAGAAGTATTTAGGTATGATGTTGAGCTAAGATTATCATACGCGGTGGCGTTGCACGTCCACGAACCATTATTTGCATAGTATGATATGTTGAATTCACAACTAAAATATTTCGTGTTTAACCCATCGTTTCCGACGTTTGTACAGTTAGTGTTTGTGTAATGAGTGTTGTTATCATCAGGGTCATCTGTTTTGTTAAGATAATAAAAAAAAGTTGCGTTCATACCTGATACGTGCGCGTATCCATCGTTGTCTGTTACGCTTAAGTTGCAAAGAACGCTCTTGGTAATTCCTGCTGCTAAGTCTATGAATCCTAGAGGCGCAGGTAAGTCATCATCTAAGTCTATGCTTACAACATTTGGAACATTATTGATTGTGATGTTTCTTTTTATTGAGTTGTTTTCGAATCCGTTGCCATCTGTGCAGTTAATACTCCAATTATGATTTCCTAAACTCGGAGCGTAACTAATATTTGTGCTAGTGTCTTCTAGGGGACCAGTTACGTTTTTTACTTTTACTCCATCTATTACTAAATCACAAATTGAGAGGTTCGTCATCGCATCACTTGCGTTAAAATAGAAATCAACTATTGTTCCTGTACTTACTACGTCGTTATCAAGTGGGTTTTCTAAGTTTATGCTTGGTGGTGTAGTGTCTATTTTGAGTGTTCTACTAGTCGTGTTTGTTCCTGTGTTATTCCAGTTATCTGTGCAATTAATAGTCCAACTCCAGACGCCATCGCTTATGACTGAAGAGATGTTGTTGGTGCTTGTTTTATCAATTATGTATTTCGTCTCGTTTATCGAAGAGTTTAGTATTAAGCTACAGTTCAGCAGAGTATTATCATCTGTGACATTAAAATAAAAAGTGTTATTTGATATTGTTGACCAATTATTATTAGGCGGATTAACCAACCCTATAATTGGAGGTGTGGCATCGTTATAAGGAGTGTAAGTTATTGTGAAGTTTATGTAGTCGTTTTCTAAGCTTGACTTTGTTCCTGCGTGAGTTACGTTTATCGCTAAGTCTGTTAGTCTTTGATAAGTCCAAGAACAACTCGCAGGTGTTACGTTGCTGTACGTAAACGCTCT